>NZ_JBFACE010000019.1:0-147959 GCF_040640655.1 Streptomyces sp. NPDC021749
ACGCCCGGTTACATTCCGAACCCGGAAGCTAAGCCTTTCAGCGCCGATGGTACTGCAGGGGGGACCCTGTGGGAGAGTAGGACGCCGCCGAACAATTCTTCAGCTCCGGTCCCTGAACCCTCGTGGTTCAGGGACCGGAGCTTTTTTGTTCTGATGTTCGGGTGGTGGGCGTAACGCGACGTTCACCTCATCTGACCAGGATCCCCGTCATGCGGACAGTGGGAACGCTCAAGTCGGCCGGGGTGCGTGCCGGGGACGAGGTCGTGGTGCCGGCGTACGGCAACGCCGAAGTGGCCCGGGCCGTCGTGGAGTTGGGCGCGGTGCCGGTATTTGCCGAGGTGGATGCGGACAGCTACTGCCTGGACCCGGCGTCGGTGGCCGATGTGGTGTCCCGTCAGACGGTGGCGGTCGTCGCGGTCCACAAGTTCGGGCGGCCGGCGGACGTCGGACGGCTGCGTGAAGTCGGGCAGCGGCACGGACTGTTGGTGCTGGTGGAGGACGAGGCCGGGGCGGATCCGGCGGGTACGGAGCTGCGTCGGGCGCATGCGGCGTATCTGGACGACCGGCTCAGCGGGGTCCGGACGCCGGCGGCGGCGTCGGGGCACCTGTACGCGCAGTACGTGGTCCGGGTGCCGGGAAACGGCCGGCCGGACCGGGATGCGTTCGCACGGACCTTGCGGGCCAAGGGAGTTGGCTGCCGGGTGCCGGTGCAGGCGCCGGTGTACCGGCTGCCCGGGCTGCGGCGGGACGTGTTCCTGCCGGAGACCGAGCGGGCGGTGGACGAGACCCTGGCGCTGCCGGTGCACGCCGGGATGTCGCGGCGGGAGCTGCACAAGATGGTCGGTGCCTGCAATGCGCTGGGCGGATTGCTGCAGCCGGCTTTTTGAGGAGCGGGCCGGGGCGGTTCGTGAACGCCGCGGAGTTGGGGTAATATTCTTTCTGTTGCCGGCCCCAATAGCTCAGTCGGCAGAGCGTCTCCATGGTAAGGAGAAGGTCTACGGTTCGATTCCGTATTGGGGCTCAAGGAGCAAAGGCCCCCGCCGAATGGCGGGGGCATTTGTCGTATCCGGCGGCGGGTGAGGGAGCCTCAGTTCGTCGTCGGTTCGTCCTTAGTTCGGTGCGGCCTCGATATGGGCCAGGCCGTGTGCGCCGGAAATTCCGGTGTCCTCGGGGGTGAGGGTGGCCACGGTCTGCAGGGTGCGCAGGTCGACGACGGAGACGGTGCTGGAGGCGTTTCCGGAGACGTAGGCGTGGCGGCCGTCGGGGGAGGAGGTCACGGTGAGGGGGAAGCGGCCCACCTCGACCTCGCCGATCGGGGTGAAGGTTTCCGGGGCGTGGACGGTCAGGATGCCGGGCTCGGGGTCCGGGCGCAGGCCGCCGGTGAGGAGTGTGCCGTCGGTGGTGATGTGGACGGGCATCACGTGGCCCTTGGTGGGCAGGGTGCGGACGGTCTCGTCGGTGCTGGTGTCGATGATGTGGAGGGCCGGTTCGGCCGGGTTCCGGGGGGCGACGTCGGCCTTGGGGGTCGCGACGACCAGCCGTCGGGTGTGAGGGCCAGGCCCTCGCTGCCGGGGACCGGGATCTGGTCGGTGAAGACGCCGCGGTCGAGGTCGAGGACGGAGACGAACGGGGCCTCCTTGTTGGTGGTGTAGCCGCGCCGGCCGTCCGGGGTGATGACGAGCCAGTGCGGGCCGGGCGCCATGGCAGGGATGCGGCCGAGCCGGGCGTGGCTGCGGCTGTCGAGGACCAGCACGCCCCCGGGCTCGGTGTCGGTGGCCTCGACGCTGACGTAGAGGCGGGACCGGCGGCGGTCCAGCGCCAGGCCGTGCGGGCCGTGGTCGGGGCGGAGGTCGAGGGTCGTGACGACGGTGTGGGTGTCGACGTTGATGACGGTGAGCTCGTGGGAGCGGCCTTCGTTGGCGTCGTAGTAGCCCGAGCGGTAGGTGCTGGAGCAGTACAGCAGCCGGTGGTCCGGGTCGAAGCAGAGCTCGTGGGGCTGCGGGGGCACGTCGACGACGGCGAGCAGCTCGTGGCCGGTGGCGTCGAAGAAGGTGACGGTGGAGCCGGCCTGGCTGATGACGGCGAGCTGATCGCCGGTGGTGGTGGTCATGGGCCGATCGTGCGCGGGCCCGGTGGAGGACTCCAGTGCAGGGCGGTCAAGGGTGCCCTGCACCGGGCGCAAGATCGCTGGTGGCCCGGGGCGGACGAGCGTGGCGGTGTGGGGCGGGTCACAGCGGTGGCGGCCCGCCCCCGGGTCAGCCGGCCTGGGGCTGGGGCTCGGGGACGCGCATGGCGAGGATGGCCATGTCGTCGGAGGCGGGTTCGGCGGCGAAGCGTTCCACGGCGCGCAGCACGCGGGCGGCGACGGCGCCGGCGGTCAGGCCGGTGCAGGTGGTCAGGACGTCGGTGAGACCGTCGTCGCCGAGCATGCGGGAGCCCTCGCGGCGCTCCGTGACGCCGTCGGTGACGCACAGCAGGACGTCGCCCGGGTCCAGGGTGATGGTCTGCTCGTAGAGTTCGAGGTCGTCCATGACGCCCAGCAGGGGCTGGGGTTCGGCGGCCGGTTCGACCGTGCCGTCCTGGCGCAGGCGGAGCGGCAGGGGGTGGCCGGCGCAGACGACCTTGAGGAGGGCGCTGCCGTCGTCCTGGGGCCAGAGCTCGCCGTAAAGGAGGGTCAGGAAGCGGCTGCGGGCGCCCTCGTCGAGGATGGCCGCGTTGAGCCGTTCCAGGACGGCGGGGCCGCCGAAGCCCTCGCGGGCGAGCAGGCGGAGGGCGTGCCGGGCGAGGCCGGTGACCGCCGCGGCTTCCGGGCCGGTGCCGCAGACGTCGCCGATGGCGAAGCCGTAGGCGCCGTCGCGGATGGGGAAGAGGTCGTAGAAGTCGCCGCCGACCTCGTTGCCCTCGCCGGCCGCGCGGTAGATGACCTCGACCTCGACGCCGGCGATGTCGGGCAGCTCCGGGGGCAGCAGGCTGCGCTGGAGGGACTGGCTGATGGCCGTGCGCTCGGAGTAGAGGCGGGCGTTGTCCAGGGCGAGGGCGGCCCGGCGGGAGAGGTCCTCGGCGAGTTCGAGGATCTCCTGGCGGAAGTGCTCCTCGGTGGGCTTGCCGAGGGTGAGCATGCCGATCACGCGGTTACGGGCGACGAGGGGGAGTACGACGGTCTCGCCGCCGACCGCGGAGGCGGTGGCGAGGGTGGCGCCGGGGCCGCTGGAGGGGCGTGCGGCGGTGCCCAGGCCGAGGCTGCGCATGGAGGTGCGCAGCGCGGCGTCGTGGGCGGCGTCGCTGGGGGCGGTCCAGATGCGGGCGCCGGGGGTGGGGACCGGCTCGGGCGGGTCGACCTTCATCAGGAGGGTCTTCAGGCCGTCGATGCGGTCCTCGTCCTCGTGCAGGACGTACGAGAGCTCCGGTTCGGAGGCCTGGTCGGCGACGGTGTAGACCGCGCACCAGGTGGCGAGGGTGGGGACCGTCATCTGGGCCATCAGGGCCAGGGTCTGGTCGCGGTCGAGGGTGCCGGCCAGCAGGTCGGACGCCTCGACGAGGAAGGACAGCGAGCCGCGGCGGAGCTTTTCGAGTTCGGTCAGGCGGGCGCGTTCGACGGCGAGGGCGATGCGGTCGGCGGCGAACTGGAGGCGGAGGGCCTCTTCGTTGGTGTAGCGGCCGGGGTTTTCGGCGGCGACGCCGAGGGAGCCGGTCAGCCGTCCTTCGACCTTGAGGGGGACGGTGACGACGGAGCGCATGCCCGTGCCGCTGAGCAGGGGGACGGCGCCGGGGACGGCGGTGAGGTCTTCGTGGACGGCGGGCATCCGGGCGGAGCCGTAGCGTCCGGAGCCGGCCTCGACGGGGACGCGGGCGAAGCGCTGGCGGGCGGAGGGCAGGCCGGTGGAGGCGCGGACCTCCAGTTCGGTCTCGTCGTCGGTGGCGAGCAGGAGGTAGGCGGCGTCGCCGTCGAGCATGTCGCGGGCGCGTTCGACGGTGCGCTGGAGCAGGCCGTCGAGGTCGTCGGGGGCCGGGGAGCCGATGAAGACCTCGAACGGGTCGGAGGGGTGGGCCGTCGACCGGGCGGTCTGGGGGGTCTGGGCCGCGGTGTCGCCGGCGGGGGCGCGCTGGGGGCTCTGGAGGATCGCGCGTTCGTGGTCGCGGACCAGCAGGCAGACCGTGGAGGCCTCGCCGTCGGCGTCGCGGACGCGCAGGTGGGAGGCGTAGACGGGGACGACCCGGCCGTCGGCGCCGCGCATGCCGTAGGAGCCCTCCCAGCGGGAGAGCTGGAGTGCCTCGGCGATGCCGGTGCCGGTGCCGGGGGTGTGCGGCCAGGCGGCGAAGTCGGTGAGGGGTTTGCCGATGACCAGTTCGGGGTCGTAGCCGAAGAGGTCCTGGGCGTCCTCGTTCCAGAAGCTGATGCAGCCGCCGCGGTCGATCTGGATCACCGCGACCCGGACCCGGGTGTCGGTGACCGGGAGGGCGTCGACGGGGAGGGCGGGGCCGGCGGAGCGGGTGCCGGCGGGGCGCTCGGGGAGGTCGAGCTGGAACCAGACGTGTTTCTGGGCGGCGGTGTATTCGACGCCCCAACGGGCGGACAGGGCGCCGCAGAGGAGCAGTCCGCGGCCGCCCTCGCGGTCCGGGTGGACGATGACCTGGCCGGCGTTCTGGAGCGGGATTTCCCGTTCGGGGTAACGGTCGGCGACGGAGATCTTCACGCCGGCGTCGTTGCGCTGGCACAGGACGTCCGCGGCGGTGCCGGCGTGCACGACGGCGTTGGTGACCAGCTCGCTCGTGAGGACGACGGCGTCGTCGACGATGTCGGCGCAGCCCCAGCCCTGGAGGGTGTCACGGACGAACGCACGGGCGGTGGCGACCGAGCGCCCGACCGGCTCGAAGGTTGCGGCGGCCCGCGCGGTGATCACTGGTCTCCTCATGCGTGTGTCGGTGATCTGCTCCCCCATGGTCGCGGCGCCCCTCCGGAAATACCTGGTGTGCTCGTGCCGCCGCCCGTACGCGAGGTCACGGGGCGGTGGACAGCCGTATGCCAGGTTACTTACCTTCGCCGCGGCCGAGGATGCCGGTCACGTGTGTTTCCGCCCCAATCGTGCTGTGGGACGGTGTGCGATGCTGCCGAACTGTTATGGCCTGGTTGGGCCATGGTGAAACACTGGGCAAGTATCAAGAGAAAGCCCGGGTAGAACGGTCGACCCTGCGGGAGGGACACGGTGGAGTCTGGCGCAGCGGCGCGGGGCGCAAGCACGCGCGCGAAAGGCGGACGTTCCCGGAGCAACGGGACGACCGAGGTGGATACGGCTGCGCTGAATCGGCTGTTGGTCGCTCTGGTTGCCATGCGGGACGGGAACTTCCGCAAGCGGCTCACGGTTTCCGGCGACGGCGTCATGTCGGAGATCGCGGCGGTCTTCAACGAGGTCGCGGACCGCAATCTGCATCTGACCGGCGAGCTGGCGCGGGTGCGCCGGGTCGTCGGACGTGAGGGAAAGCTCACCGAGCGGCTGGAGGTCGGGGCCGCCGAAGGCTCCTGGGCCGCGGCCATCGACGCCTCGAACGCGCTGGTCGACGACCTGGTACGGCCGGTTTCCGAGGTCGGCCGGGTGCTGTCGGCGGTGTCCGAGGGCGATCTGGAACAGCGCATGGACCTGCGGTCGCGCAGTTCGGACAGTTCTTCGGAGCATCCCCTGCGCGGTGAATTCCTGAAGGTCGGCCGGACGGTCAACGGGCTGGTGGACCAGCTCTCCGCGTTCACCGACGAGGTCACGCGGGTGGCCAGTGAGGTCGGTACGGAGGGCAAGCTCGGCGGCCAGGCGCGGGTGCGCGGAATGTCAGGTTCGTGGAAGGACCTCACGGAATCCGTCAACACCATGGCGTCCCGGCTGACCGCACAGGTCCGGGACATCGCGCTGGTCACCACGGCCGTCGCCAAGGGTGATCTGTCGCGCAAGGTGACGGTCCATGTCGCCGGCGAGATGCTGGAGCTGAAGAACACCGTCAACACGATGGTGGACCAGCTGTCGTCGTTCGCCTCCGAGGTGACCCGGGTCGCCCGTGAGGTCGGTACGGAGGGCGAGCTCGGCGGTCAGGCCCAGGTCCCCGGGGTGGCCGGGGTGTGGAAGGACCTGACGGATTCGGTCAACCTCATGGCCGGCAACCTCACCGCTCAGGTGCGCGGGATCGCGCAGGTCACCACGGCCGTCGCCAACGGCGACCTGTCGCAGAAGGTGACCGTCAGCGCACGCGGCGAGGTCGCCCAGCTCGCCGACACGATCAACACCATGACCGAAACGCTGCGGACCTTCGCGGACGAAGTGACGCGGGTGGCGAACGAGGTCGGGGCCGAGGGGCAGCTCGGCGGTCAGGCCCAAGTGCCGGGCGCGGCGGGCACGTGGAAGGACCTCACCGATTCGGTGAACAACGCCTTCCGGAACCTGACGGCCCAGGTGCGCGACATCGCGCAGGTGACGACGGCGGTCGCCAACGGTGACCTGTCACAGAAGGTCACCGTCGATGTGGCCGGGGAAATGCTGGAGTTGAAGAACACCGTCAACACGATGGTGGACCAGCTCTCCGCGTTCGGCGCCGAAGTGACGCGCGTCGCACGGGAGATCGGTGTCGAGGGTGAGCTCGGCGGCCAGGCCGCGGTGCCCGGGGCGGCGGGCACGTGGAAGGACCTCACGGACTCCGTCAACACCGCGTTCCGCAACCTCACCGGTCAGGTGCGCAACATCGCGCAGGTGACGACCGCGGTCGCCAACGGCGATCTGTCGCAGAAGGTCACCGTCGACGTCTCCGGCGAGATGCTCCAGCTGAAGAACACCGTGAACACCATGGTGGACCAGCTGTCGTCGTTCGCCGACCAGGTCACGCGGATGGCCAGGGACGTCGGCACGGAGGGCCGGCTGGGCGGTCAGGCCCGGGTGGACGGCGTCAGCGGCACCTGGAAGGAGCTGACCGACTCCGTCAACTTCATGGCGGGGAACCTCACCTCGCAGGTGCGGCAGATCGCCCAGGTGACGACGGCGGTGGCGCGCGGTGACCTGTCGCAGAAGATCGACGTGGACGCGCGCGGCGAGATCCTGGAGCTGAAGAACACCATCAACACGATGGTCGACCAGCTCTCCGCGTTCGCCGAGCAGGTCACCCGGGTCGCCCGTGAGGTCGGTACGGACGGCCGGCTGGGCGGTCAGGCGCAGGTGCCCGGCGTGGCCGGCGTCTGGCGCGATCTGACCGACTCCGTGAACGGCATGGCCGGCAACCTCACGGCCCAGGTCCGCAACATCGCGCAGGTCGCCACGGCCGTCGCGCGCGGTGACCTGTCGCAGAAGATCGACGTGGACGCCCGGGGCGAGATCCTGGAGCTGAAGAACACCCTGAACACCATGGTCGACCAGCTCTCGTCCTTCGCGGAGCAGGTCACCCGGGTCGCCCGCGAGGTGGGCACCGAGGGCATCCTGGGCGGCCAGGCCGAGGTGCAGGGCGTCAGCGGCACGTGGAAGGACCTCACCCAGTCCGTCAACTTCATGGCGAACAACCTGACGTCGCAGGTGCGCAACATCGGCGAGGTGACGACCGCGGTCGCCCGCGGTGACCTGTCGAAGAAGATCACCGTCGACGCGAAGGGCGAGATCCTCGAACTGGTCACGACCGTCAACACGATGGTCGACCAGCTGTCGCTGTTCGCGGAGCAGGTGACCCGGGTCGCCCGTGAGGTCGGTACGGAAGGCCAACTGGGCGGCCAGGCAAGGGTTCCGGGCGTCACCGGCATCTGGAAGGACCTCAGCGACAACGTCAACCTGATGGCCAACAACCTGACCATCCAGGTGCGGAACATCTCGCAGGTCTCGGCGGCGGTCGCCAACGGTGACCTGACGAAGAAGGTCACGGTCGAGGCGCGCGGTGAGGTCGCGCAGCTCGCCGACACGGTCAACACGATGGTCACGACCCTGTCGTCGTTCGCCGACGAGGTCACGCGGGTGGCCCGTGAGGTGGGGACCGACGGCATCCTGGGCGGCCAGGCCCGCGTGCCCGGCGTCGCCGGGACGTGGAAGGACCTCACCGAGTCCGTGAACTCGATGGCCAACAACCTGACCGGCCAGGTCCGCAACATCGCGATGGTCACCACCGCCATCGCCAAGGGCGATCTGACCAAGAAGATCGACATCGACGCGCGCGGCGAGATCCTCGCGCTGAAGACCACCATCAACACCATGGTCGACCAGCTGTCGTCCTTCGCCGAGCAGGTCACCAGGGTGGCCCGCGAGGTGGGTACGGAGGGCCAGCTGGGCGGTCAGGCGCAGGTGCGGGGCGTGGCCGGCACCTGGCGGGACCTGACCGAGTCGGTGAACGAGATGGCCGGCAACCTGACCCGGCAGGTGCGCGCCATCGCCGCGGTCGCCGCGGCGGTCACCCTCGGCGACCACAACGTCCGGATCGACGTGGACGCGGCCGGCGAGATCCTGGAGCTCCAGGACAACGTCAACACCATGATCGCCACGCTCCGCGAGACCACCCTCGCCAACGAGGAGCAGGACTGGCTCAAGGGCAACCTCGCCCGGATCTCCGGTCTGATGCAGGGCCGGCGCGACCTCAAGGACGTCGCCACGCTCATCATGAGCGAGCTGTCGCCCGCAGTCTCCGCGCAGCACGGCGCGTTCTTCCTGGCGGCGCAGCCGGACAGCCAGGAGATCGGCGCGGACGGCGGCGAGTCGGGCGAGTACGAGCTGCGGCTGATGGGTTCGTACGGCTACACCGGGGGCAACATGCCCACCACCTTCAAGCCCGGTGAGACGCTGATCGGCACGGCCGCGGAGGAGAAGCGCACGATCCTGGTGGAGAACGTGCCCTCCGGCTATCTCAAGATCGCCTCGGGGCTGGGCGAGGCGCCGCCGGCGAACGTGATCGTGCTGCCGGTGCTGTTCGAGGACAAGGTGCTCGGCGTGATCGAGCTGGCGTCGTTCCAGCCGTTCACCCAGATCCAGAAGGACTTCCTCAGCCAGATCGCCGAGATGATCGCGACCAGCGTCAACACCATCTCGGTCAACACCAAGACCGAGGTGCTGCTCAAGCAGTCGCAGGAGCTGACCGAGCAACTCCGCGAGCGCTCCGCCGAGTTGGAGAGCCGGCAGAAGGCGCTGGAGCTGTCCAACTCCGAACTGGAGGAGAAGGCCGAGCAGCTGCGGGCGCAGAACCGCGACATCGAGGTGAAGAACACCGAGATCGAGGAGGCCCGGCAGGTCCTGGAGGAGCGCGCCGAGCAGCTCGCGGTCTCGATGCGCTACAAGTCGGAATTCCTGGCCAACATGTCGCACGAGCTGCGCACCCCGCTCAACTCGCTGCTGATCCTGGCCAAGTTGCTGGCCGACAACGCCGAGGGGAACCTCTCCCCGAAGCAGGTCGAGTTCGCCGAGACGATCCACGGCGCGGGCAGCGACCTGCTCCAGCTGATCAACGACATCCTGGACCTGTCGAAGGTCGAGGCCGGCAAGATGGACGTCAGCCCGACGCGGATCGCACTGGTCCAGCTCGTCGACTACGTCGAGGCCACCTTCCGGCCGCTGACCGCGGAGAAGGGGCTCGACTTCTCCGTGCGGGTCTCGCCGGAGCTGCCGGCCACGCTGCACACGGACGAGCAGCGGCTGCTGCAGGTGCTGCGCAACCTGCTGTCCAACGCGGTGAAGTTCACCGACACCGGCGCGGTCGAGCTGGTGATCCGGCCGGCCGGCGCGGACGTCCCGGTGGCCATCCGCGAACAGCTGCTGGAGCACGGTTCGCTGCGTGACCCGGACGCCGAGATGATCGCGTTCTCCGTGACCGACACCGGCATCGGCATCGCGTCCAGCAAGATGCGGGTCATCTTCGAGGCGTTCAAGCAGGCGGACGGCACGACCAGCCGCAAGTACGGCGGTACCGGTCTGGGCCTGTCCATCAGCCGGGAGATCGCCCGCCTGCTGGGCGGCGAGATCCACGCCCAGAGCGAGCCCAACCGCGGCTCGACGTTCACCCTCTACCTGCCGCACAACCCCGGAGGGCTGCCGCCGCAGGGCTACCCGCAGCTGGTCGCCGGCGGGCTGGCGATGGACGCGGAGGCGCGCGAGACCGAGGCCGGGGGCCAGGAGGCGGAGGAGCAGCCGCGCCGGGAGGCCGGCGGCGGCAGCCTCAACCGGCGCCGCCGGCGGGCGATTTCCGGGTCCCAGCGGCGGTTCGCCCTGCCCGGCCAGCAGCCGTCCGGGCCGCCGCAGCCCGTCGCACCGGCGCCCGTGCAGCCGGAGCGGCAGTCCGCCGAGGAGCCCTGGCTGGGCAACGGCCAGGACCTCGTCGAGCCGAGCTTCGAGGGCGGCTTCCACGGCGAGAAGGTGCTGATCGTCGACGACGACATCCGCAACGTCTTCGCGCTCACCAGCGTCCTGGAACAGCACGGGCTGTCGGTGCTGTACGCGGAGAACGGCCGGGAGGGCATCGAGGTCCTGGAGCAGCACGATGACATCGTGCTGGTGCTGATGGACATCATGATGCCGGAGATGGACGGCTACGCGACCACGGCGGCGATCCGCCGGATGCCGCAGTTCGCCGGGCTGCCGATCATCGCGCTGACCGCGAAGGCGATGAAGGGCGACCGGGAGAAGAGCATCGACTCCGGGGCCTCCGACTACGTGACCAAGCCGGTGGACACCGACCATCTGCTGTCGGTCATGGAGCAATGGATGCGCGCGGAGTGAGAGGGCGTCCAGTATGGAGCCGTAATGAGGATCATCGCGTGCTGACGGAGTGTGGCGGTGGACGTGTGGAGGCCCCGGATCCGGGGAACCTTCTCGTCTCTGTCTGCGTTTCTGCTACGTGCACAGTGACATCGCGGTGACAGGGTGTGGCGACAGGCGGGGTGCAGCTACCATGACCGGCACAAGGACGGGCGGCATGACGGAGCCGTCCCCTGGGGCGGCGTCCGGTTCACTGCCGGGGCGAGGAGGACGGGCCATGGTGCAGAAGGCCAAGATCCTCCTGGTCGATGACCGGCCGGAGAATCTGCTGGCGCTGGAGGCGATCCTCTCCGCGCTCGATCAGACACTGGTGCGGGCATCGTCCGGGGAGGAAGCGCTCAAAGCACTGCTCACGGACGATTTCGCGGTGATTCTGCTCGATGTGCAGATGCCGGGCATGGACGGCTTCGAGACCGCCGCGCACATCAAGCGGCGGGAGCGCACCCGTGACATCCCGATCATCTTCCTCACGGCCATCAACCACGGCCCGCACCACACCTTCCGCGGCTACGCGGCCGGCGCGGTGGACTACATCTCCAAGCCGTTCGACCCGTGGGTGCTGCGCGCGAAGGTCTCGGTCTTCGTCGAGCTGTACATGAAGAACTGCCAACTGCGGGAGCAGGCCTCCCTGCTGAGGCTGCAGTTGGAGGGCGGGCGGCCGAGCGCCGACGAGGCGAAGGAGTCCGCGGGGCTGCTCGCCGAGCTGTCCGCGCGGCTGGCCGCGGTCGAGGAGCAGGCGGAGGCGCTGTCCAAGCAGCTGGACGAGACCGCGGACGCCGCGGCGGTGGCCACCGCGGCCCATCTGGAGCGCAAACTGACCGGACTGCGTCGGGCGCTGGACGCCCTGGAGCCGGGGGCCGGGACGCCCGCGGGGTGAGCGCGGGGCGGCCGCCGGGCGGCTGACGCCCCTTCATGAGGCGGGCGCGCGACACGGATGGGTGAAGGGCCGTGCGCTCGTGTCATGCCCGCGATCGCCTGTAATCTCGTCGCCATGGCCTCACGTACGTCCGGCAAGGGAACCCAGAGCGCGGCGGGCCCCTCGAAGCAGCGCGCCGGACGGTCCGGGGGCGCGGCCAAGAAGACCGCAGCGAAGAAGGCGCCCGCGAAACCGCCCGCCAAGAAGGCCGCGGCGAAGAAGGTCCCGGCGAAGAAGGCACCGGCCAAGAAGGCGCCCGCCAAGAAGGCCCCGCCCCGACCGGCACCGTCCCCGACCGGCGGGGTGTACCGCCTCGTCCGCGCCTGCTGGCTGGGGATCGCCCACGCCATCGGGGCGGTCTTCCGCGGGATGGGCCGCGGCGCGAAGAACCTCGACCCGGCGCACCGCAAGGACGGCCTGGCCCTCGGCCTGCTCGGCCTGGCGCTGGTCATCGCGGCCGGCACCTGGTCGAACCTCTCCGGTCCGGTCGGCGACCTCGTCGAGCTGCTGGTGACCGGCGCGTTCGGTCGTCTCGACCTGGTGGTGCCGATACTGCTCGGCGGCATCGCGGTGCGGCTCATCCGGCACCCGGAGCAGCCGGAGGCCAACGGACGGATCGTCATCGGGCTGTCGGCGCTGGTCGTCGGTGTCCTCGGGCAGGTCGCGATGGCCTGTGGCTCGCCGGGCCGCGGCGACGGCTTCGCGGCCATACAGGACGCCGGCGGCTACCTCGGGTGGGTCGCCTCCAAGCCGCTGATCTTCACCGTCGGCCAGACCCTGGCCGTGGCGCTGCTGGCGCTGCTGACCGTCTTCGGGCTGCTGGTGGTCACCGCGACCCCGGTCAACGCGATCCCGCAGCGGCTGCGGGCGCTCGGCGTGCGGCTGGGCGTGGTGCACCCCCTGGCGGACGAGGCGCCGTTCGAGGAGTACGCCGAAGACGCCGAGTACGCCGAGGAGTGGCGCGAGCAGCCGGCGCGCAGCCCCCGCCGCCGTACCTCCGCGGCGCCCGCGCCGGCCGATCCGGACGCGCTGGAGGAGGCGGCGCTGGCCAAGCGGCGCCGGCCGCGCCGGAGCTCCGTACAGCCCGCCGCGGACCGGCAGATGGACGCGGTGGACGTGGCCGCCGCGGCCGCCGCGGCGCTGGACGGTGCGGTACTGCACGGGGTCCAGCCGTCCCCGCTGGTGGCCGGGCTCAGCAGCGGCATCTCGACCGAGCACCGCGAGCCGGACGGCGCGGACACCGCGGGGGAGAGCGGTACGGTCCCGCCGGCCCGCGGCGCCGAGCCGGAGCCGGAGCCGGAGCCGGAGCGGACACCGGCCGCCGAGCCGTCCGCCGGGTCGTCCGTCCCGGACTTCACCAAGGCCCCGCCCGAGCCGTCCGGCGAGCTGCCGCCGCGCGCCGAGCAGCTCCAGCTGTCCGGGGACATCACCTACGCACTGCCGTCGCTGGACCTGCTCGCGCGGGGCGGGCCGGGCAAGACCCGCAGTGCCGCGAACGACGCCATAGTGGCCGCGCTGACCACGGTCTTCCAGGAGTTCAAGGTCGACGCCGCGGTCACCGGCTTCACCCGCGGCCCGACGGTCACCCGCTACGAGGTCGAGCTGGGCCCCGCCGTCAAGGTCGAGAAGATCACCGCGCTGGCGAAGAACATCGCCTACGCGGTGGCCAGCCCGGACGTCCGGATCATCAGCCCGATCCCGGGCAAGTCCGCGGTCGGCATCGAGATCCCCAACACCGACCGCGAGATGGTCAACCTCGGCGACGTGCTGCGGCTGGCGGAGTCCGCCGAGGACGACGACCCGATGCTGGTGGCCTTCGGCAAGGACGTCGAGGGCGGGTACGTCATGCACTCGCTGGCGAAGATGCCGCACATGCTGGTCGCCGGCGCCACCGGCTCCGGCAAGTCGTCCTGCATCAACTGTCTGATCACCTCGGTGATGATGCGCGCCACGCCCGAGGACGTCCGGATGGTGCTGGTCGACCCCAAGCGCGTCGAGCTGACCGCCTACGAGGGCATCCCGCACCTGATCACGCCGATCATCACCAACCCCAAGCGGGCCGCCGAGGCCCTGCAGTGGGTGGTGCGCGAGATGGACCTGCGCTACGACGATCTGGCGGCCTACGGGTTCCGGCACATCGACGACTTCAACGAGGCGGTGCGCGACGGCCGGATCAGCGCGCCCGAGGGCAGCGAGCGGGAGCTGGCGCCCTACCCGTACCTGCTGGTGATCGTCGACGAGCTGGCGGACCTGATGATGGTCGCGCCGCGCGATGTGGAGGACTCCATCGTCCGCATCACCCAGCTCGCCCGGGCCGCCGGCATCCATCTGGTGCTCGCCACCCAGCGGCCGTCCGTCGACGTCGTGACCGGTCTGATCAAGGCCAATGTGCCCTCCCGGCTCGCGTTCGCCACGTCCTCGCTGGCCGACAGCCGGGTCATCCTGGACCAGCCGGGCGCCGAGAAGCTGATCGGCAAGGGCGACGGGCTGTTCCTGCCGATGGGCGCGAACAAGCCCACCCGTATGCAGGGCGCGTTCGTCACCGAGGCCGAGGTCCATGCCGTGGTCAAGCACTGCAAGGACCAGATGGCCCCGGTCTTCCGGGACGACGTCACGGTGGGCAGCAAGCAGAAGAAGGAGATCGACGAGGACATCGGCGATGACCTCGACCTGCTCTGTCAGGCCGCTGAGCTGGTGGTTTCCACCCAGTTCGGGTCGACGTCGATGCTCCAGCGCAAGCTGCGGGTGGGCTTCGCGAAGGCGGGCCGGCTGATGGACCTGATGGAGTCACGCAACGTCGTCGGACCCAGCGAGGGTTCCAAGGCTCGTGACGTTCTTGTGAAGCCTGACGAACTGGACGGAGTGCTGGCGGTGATCCGGGGGGAGGCTACGGAGTAGCACGCATATCCGGGTCACCCGTACGGGAGACGCAAGCAACCGTTTCTCCTGCCGACACGTCAAGTTGAGGGAGGCGAGGGAACGATGCTTCACCATCAACCCGCATGGCACGCCCGCGGGCGTTCTGATGGCGTACAAACCGCGCTCTCCCGCTTGCCCGACCCTTTCGCCCCACCCCTAGACTGAACTTCCAGCAGGTGGCTACACGCTCGAAAGGCGCCGCCCGTGTCCATCGGCAACTCCCCCGAAGCAGACCGGCCTTCCGTCGGTCGCGCCCTCCAGCAGGCCCGTATCGCCGCGGGACTGACCGTCGAAGAGGTCAGTACGACGACACGGGTGCGCATCCCCATCGTGCACGCGATCGAGCAGGACGATTTCTCGCGCTGCGGCGGTGACGTCTACGCCCGGGGGCACATCAGAGCGCTCGCCCGCGCCGTCTCGCTCGACCCCGGCCCGCTGATCGCGCATTTCGACGCCGAGCACGGCGGCCGGCCGACGCCGACCGATCTCGCCGCCCCGATCTACGAGGCCGACCGGATCCGCTCCGAGCCGCGCCGCCCGAACTGGACGGCGGCCATGGTCGCGGCGATCGTCGCCGTGGTCGGTTTCGCCGGCTTCACGTTCTTCGCCGGCGGCGACCGGAGCGACAACGGTCCGATCGCCTCCGATTCGCACGCCAAGCCCGCGCCGGCGCCCACCCGCCACCCCTCGACGATCAAGCCGCCGCTGCCGGAGCCGTCCGACAGCGCGGTCGCCGGGCTGCCGAAGGACAAGGTGACGATCAAGGTCACCGCCAAGGACGGCCAGAGCTGGGTCTCCGCCAAGGACGCCAACGGCAAACTGCTGGAGGACAGCCTGCTCAAGCAGGGCGAGTCCAAGACGATCACCGACAAGAAGCGGATCGACCTGGTCCTCGGCAATGCGCCGGCCGTACAGCTGTACGTCAACGGCAAAGAGGTCAAGGAGATCGGCGAGAAGGGGCCCGTCGAGCGGCTCAGCTACACGCCGGGCGACCCCCAGGCGGGCTGACCGCCGCGTTCCCGACCGCGTCCGCCGCCCGGCCCGGGGCCCCCGGAGCCGGTGGCGGAGACCTGCGCGCGAAGGGGGTGTCCGGGACGAAGTAGGCTGAGCCCTATGCCCGAACGCCGTACCGTCGCCCTTGTCACCCTTGGCTGCGCCCGTAACGAGGTGGACTCGGAGGAGCTCGCAGGCCGCCTGGCGGCGGACGGCTGGGAGCTGGTCGAGGAAGCCGCCGATGCCGATGTCGCCGTCGTCAACACCTGCGGGTTCGTCGAGGCCGCCAAGAAGGACTCCGTCGATGCCCTGCTGGAAGCCAACGATCTGAAGACCGCTTCTTCCGAAGGACGTGGCGGCAGAACCCAGGCCGTGGTCGCCGTCGGCTGCATGGCCGAGCGCTACGGCAAGGAGCTCGCCGAGGCGCTGCCCGAGGCCGACGGCGTGCTGGGTTTCGACGACTACGCCGACATCTCCGACCGGCTGCAGACCATCCTCGGCGGTGGAAACGTCGAGGCCCACGCGCCGCGCGACCGCCGCAAGCTGCTGCCGATCAGCCCCGCCGAACGGCAGGGCTCCGCCGGGGTCGCGCTGCCCGGCCACGGGGACGCGCTGGCCTCGGCCCCCGAGGACCTGCCCGAGGGCGTCGCGCCGAAGTCCGGGCCACGGGCGCCGCTGCGCCGCCGCCTGGACGCCAGCCCCGTCGCCTCGGTGAAGCTGGCCTCCGGCTGCGACCGGCGCTGCACGTTCTGCGCCATCCCGTCCTTCCGCGGCTCCTTCATCTCCCGCCGGCCCTCCGACGTGCTCGGTGAGACCCGCTGGCTGGCCGAGCAGGGCGTCAAGGAGATCATGCTGGTCTCCGAGAACAACACCTCCTACGGCAAGGACCTCGGTGACATCCGCCTGCTGGAGACGCTGCTGCCCGAGCTGGCGGCCGTCGACGGTATCGAGCGGATCCGGGTCAGCTATCTGCAGCCGGCCGAAATGCGACCGGGTCTGATCGACGTCCTGACCGGGACCGACAAGGTCGCGCCGTATTTCGATCTTTCCTTCCAGCACTCGGCGCCCGGCGTGCTGCGGGCGATGCGGCGCTTCGGCGACACCGACCGCTTCCTGGAGCTGCTCGCGCAGATCCGTACGAAGGCGCCGCAGGCCGGTGTCCGGTCCAACTTCATCGTGGGCTTCCCCGGGGAGAGCGCGGGCGACCTCGCGGAGCTGGAGCGCTTCCTGACCGAGGCCCGTCTCGACGCCATCGGCGTCTTCGGCTACTCCGACGAGGACGGCACCGAGGCCGCGTCCTACGAGAACAAGCTCGACCCGGACGAGGTCGCCGAGCGGCTGGCGCGGGTGTCGCGGCTGGCCGAGGAGCTCACCGCGCAGCGCGCCGAGGAGCGGGTCGGCGAGACGGTGCGGGTGCTGGTCGACCGTGACGACGAGGAGGACGGCCTCGTCGGGCGGGCCGCGCACCAGGCGCCGGAGACCGACGGCGTCACCCTGCTCTCGACCGGCCGGGAGCTGTCGCCCGGTCGTATGGTCGAAGCAAAGGTGGTGGCGAGCGAGGGCGTGGACCTGGTGGCGGAGGTGCTGTCGGTGGACGGCACGTCGTGTACCGAGGAGGCGGCCAGATGACCGGAGTCCCGGCTTCCGCAGCGGGTGGCCCGCGCCCGGCGCCGGCCGTCCGGCCGGCCGGGCTGTGGAACATCGCCAACGTCCTGACGATGCTGCGGCTGGTGCTGGTCCCCGCCTTCGTGGTGCTGCTGATGCACGACAACGGGACCGATCGGGCCTGGCGGGCCTTCGCCTGGGCCGCCTTCGCGATCGCCATGATCACCGATGTCTTCGACGGGCATCTGGCGCGCACGTACAACCTGGTCACCGACTTCGGCAAGATCGCCGACCCGATCGCGGACAAGGCGATCATGGGGGCCGCGCTGATCTGCCTGTCGGTGCTGGGCGATCTGCCCTGGTGGGTGACGGGCGTGATCCTCTTCCGTGAGCTCGGCATCACGCTGATGCGGTTCTGGGTGATCAAGCACGGTGTGATTCCGGCCAGTCGCGGCGGCAAGATCAAGACATTGGCGCAGGGTACCGCGGTCGGGATGTACGTCCTGGTGCTGACCGGACCGCTGGCAACCTTCCGCTGGTGGGTGATGGCGGCGGCCGTGGTGCTGACCGTCGCGACCGGACTCGACTACGTCCGGCAGGCCGTGGTGCTGCGCCGGGCCGGGCTGGCGCGGGAACGGGCCGCCCGGGCCGAACAGGACACCGTCCGGTGACCGGGCCGGGTTCTGCCGCGGCCCGGGCGCTGGAACTGCTCGCCGGTCGGGGGCAGAGCCTGGCCGTGGCGGAGTCGCTGACCGGCGGCCTGGTGGCGGGCACGCTGACCGCGGTCCCCGGGGCGTCGCGGGTGCTGCGCGGCTCGATCACCGCGTACGCCACCGACCTCAAGCGGGACGTACTGGGCGTCGACGGCGCCCTGCTGGCCGCGCGCGGCGCCGTGGACGGCGAGGTCGCCCGGCAGATGGCGACCGGAGTGCGGCGGGTGCTGGGCGCCGACTGGGGCATCGCCACCACGGGCGTCGCCGGGCCCGGTCCGCAGGACGGGCAGCCGGTGGGCACCGTCTTCGTCGCGGTGCAGGGTCCGGACGGCGCCGGCGAGGTGCGCCGGCTGGCGTTCACGGGGGATCGTGACCGGATCCGCCGGGACACCATTGACGCGGTGCTCGCACTGTTGTTGAGCGAACTGACAGAAAATGCGCGGGCACAGGATACGGAACAACACGGGGGGAATGGATGTTTGCAGCCCTGAGTGAACACGTACTTGCGCCCGGCACGGCCGCGGCCCGAGGCGGTACGGTGGGGCGAGAAGGATCCGGATCCGAGGTCCGAGGAGGGAGCCAGCGATGATTCTGCTTCGTCGCCTGCTGGGTGACGTTCTGCGCCGACAGCGTCAGCGCCAGGGCCGAACCCTGCGCGAGGTCTCGTCCTCCGCTCGGGTGTCGCTCGGCTATTTGTCCGAGGTCGAGAGAGGCCAGAAGGAGGCGTCCTCCGAACTGCTCTCGGCGATCTGTGACGCGCTGGACGTGCGCATGTCCGAGCTGATGCGGGAGGTCAGCGACGAGCTGGCGCTCGCCGAGCTGGCCGCGTCCGCGGCCGCGAGCGACGCGGTGCCGGCACCGGTGCGGCCGAAGCTCAATTCGGTGTCCGTCGCGTCCCTGGCCGGCGTACCGGAGGAGCGCGTGACCATCAAGTCCCCGGCCGACGTCGTGGATGTCGTCGCGGCCTGACACACCTGTTCACAGGCGTCCGGAGCCCCGGCGGGCAGCAGCCCGCCGGGGCTCCGTGCCGTCCGGGAGGTCCCGGCTGATCCTCCGGGCCGCTCGGAACGGGCGATTCATTTGTACGATGGCTAAATCGGACAAATGGTCCGAATTGCTGTCGAGATCGCCCACGGAACGCGCTCACCTGGATCGATCGCCCGGACCGGTCGTCCAGATCGGTCACCCGGACCGGTCACCCGGACGGTGCGCGGCCCGATCGGGTGCGGTCAGGCTCGATCCCCGTTCGAACAGGAGTATCCGGATGTCTGTCGTCAAGAGCACGCTGTCCGACGAAGCCCGCGGCATCGTCGGGAACGCCCTGCAGGGCGCCCTCGTCGACCTGGTGGACCTCTCCCTCATCGCCAAGCAGGTGCACTGGAACGTCGTCGGCCCGCGGTTCCGCTCCGTCCACCTCCAGCTCGACGAGGTGGTCGCCAGCGCGCGGACGCACATGGACACCGTGGCCGAGCGCGCCGCCGCGGTCGGTGTGTCCCCCGACGGCCGGGCCTCCACCGTCGCCAAGACCAGCGGCATCAACGAGGTGCAGGATGGCTGGATCAAGGACGGGGACGTGGTGCGGGCCATGGTGAACGCCCTGGGTTCGGTCATCGGTCGGATGCGCGAGCGGATCGTCGCCACCGACGAACCGGACCCGGTCACCCAGGACATCCTGATCGGCCTCACCGCCGATCTGGAGAAGCACCACTGGATGTTCCAGGCGGAGGCCCACTGACGGGGCTCGTGGTGGCCGTGCGCGCCGCAAACGCCCCGGTGCGCTCTCCCCGCCGACGGCGGGCCCGTCTAGCGTCGGCCGGAGGAGGCAGCCATGGCGTGGCGTGGAACCGCGGCCCGCGGACCGGCCGGGCGGCTCCCGGAGGGTGAGCCGCCCGGCCGCCGTCCGCGGGCCGTCCCGGGGGGCCGGATGTCCGCGGCCCTCGTCGGGGGGCTGTGGTGGTGCGCCGTGCTCCGGCTGGTGTTCTGGCCGCAGACGGCGGGCGTGGTCGAGGGCGCCGTGGCGCTCGGCGGCTGGGGTCTGAGCCTTCTGCCGGTCCACTGCGTGCCGTGGACGGAACGGAACGGGCGCCGGCGCCGGCGGGCCGTGCTCCGGCGGGCCCGGATGGCGTTCACCACGGCATGGCGACGCCGCCGTTCGGACGCAGGATCTGGCCGGTCGTGAAGGACGAGGCGTCCGACGCGAGATACAGCACGGCATGCGCGACGTCCGCCGGTTCCCCCACCCGCCCCAGCGGTGACATCCGGATCATCGGCGCCTCCGCCCGCTGCTGCGCCTCCGCGGTGGGCCGGTCGGTCATCGGGGTGCGGATCCAGCCCGGTGCCACGGCGTTGACGCGGATGCCGTGCCGGCCGACCTCGGTGGCCAGCGTCCTGGTCAGCTGGACGACGGCGGCCTTGGCGGCCCCGTAGCACAGCAGACCGGGCGCCCCGGTGTCGATCGCGCCGGAGGCCATGGTCACGACCGAGCCGCCGGTGCCGGTGGCGATCATGGCCCGGGCCGCTTCCTGGCACCCGTACAGCACCCCCTTGAAGTTGGTGTTCCACACCCGGTCCAGATCCGCGTCCGCGGTCTCCAGGACGGGCGCGGAGTGCATGATCCCGGCGATGTTCGCCATCACGTCGAGCCGGCCGGAGGTCGAGCGGGCCGCGTCGACGACGGCGGCGACCTCGGCCCGGCAGGTGACGTCGACGCGGTGCGCGAACGCGGTGCTGCCGGACGCGGTGAGCGCCGCGGCGGTCGCCCGCGCGCCCGGTTCGTCGAGGTCCGCGCAGTGCACCGTGGCACCGGCCTCGGCGAGGAGTGCCGCGGTGGCACGGCCGATGCCTTTCGCCGCGCCGGTCACGATCGCGGTGCGGCCCGTGAGGTCGTACGCGGGCAGGGGCATGCCGGGAGGGTAGGCCCGAGCTGACGGACCGTCAATTCCCTGTGGGGCCGGGCTGGCAGCGGGGGCACCAGTAGGTGACGCGTTCCTCGGCCGCGGGGTCCTGGTCGGCGGAGCGGACCGGCGTACCGCAGCGCAGGCAGGGGCGGCCGGCCCGGCCGTAGACCCACAGCCGGCGGTCCGGGCGGGCGCTGGGCGTGGTGGTACGCGCCGGACGCCGCTTGTTCGCCTCCAGCAGCTTCTTGGCGAGCGCCGGCGCCCGCTCCGGCGCGGACAGCTCCCCGACGGGCAGCCAGGGCGAGGCGCGCAGCAGGAAGCACAGCTCCGACTTGAAGACGTTGCCGATGCCGGTCAGATTGCGCTGGTCCAGCAGGGCCTCGCCGAGCGGCCGTTGCGGGGCGTCGAGCAGCCGGCGCAGGGCCTCTGCCGCGTCCCAGTCGGGGCCCAGCAGATCGGGCCCCAGATGGCCGACGACCCGCGACTCCTCGGCCGTCGGCAGCAGATCGAGGACCGGGAGGCGGTAGCCGACCGCGGTGCGCTCCGCCGTGCCGAGGACCGCCCGGATCTGATGGGCCGGACCGCCGCGCCAGCGCTCGGCGGGACCGTAGATCTGCCAGGCGCCGTCCATCCGCAGATGGGAGTGGAGGGTCAGGCCGCCCTCGAAACGCTTCAGCAGATGCTTGCCGCGGGGAACCACCGCCAGCACTGCGCGACCGGTCAGATCCACCGTCGCGAGCCGCGGCACCCGCAGGTCGCAGCGGGTCAGCGGCCGGCCGGCCAGCGCTTCGTGCAGCCGCTGCGCCAGCCGCCAGACGGTGTCACCTTCGGGCATGCCCCCATCATGCCGGGTCCCCCGTCGCCGTCAGCCGCGCAGCCGCAGCCCCCGGGGCGTGGGGTGGAAACCGGCGGACTCCAGGACGACGGCGAACGGGGAGGTGAGGGCGGCGGTGCCGTTGATCCGCTCGGTGGTGATCGTGCCCAGCCCGCCGGCGCGGGCGGCGTCGGTGAGCGCCTCCACCGCGGACCGCAGCCGGGGATCCGTCGTGGCCCCGGCCGGGTCCTGGCCCAGCGGCCATATCAGCAGGGTCTTGCCGCCGCGCTCCATGTAGAGCGTCAGCTCACCGTCGACCAGCACCACCACCGAGCCCGCCTTCCGGCCGGGCTTGTGCGTCGAGCCCTCGGGCGGATCGGGCCACGACAGCGCGGCACCGTAGGCATTGGCCGGATCGGCGGCGGCCAGCACCACGGCCCGCGACGAACCGCCGCGCCGCTGCGGACCACCGTCCGGCAGCGCGTCGTCGACGGTGCGCTCCCGCTGGGTGTTCACCGCGCGCAGCCGGTCCACCGCGCCGTCCATCGCGAACTGGGCAGCGCCCAGGCCCTCGACGACATAGCCACGACGGGCCTGCCCGGACTCCTCGAACGCGGCCAGGACGCGGTACGCGGCGGAGAAGCCGCCCTCGACCCCTTCGGCCGCGACCGCACCGCGGGTGACGATGCCGTGCCGGTCCAGGAGCGTACGGGCCAGGGCGTGCGCCCGGTGGGTGGGATCCGGCTCCGGAGCGGGCAGCAGCGACCATCGGCCGCCGACCGTCGGCGGGCCGGACCGGGACGCCGTGGGCCGGCCGCCGTGGCCCGCGGCCGTGGCCAGCGATCCGTACCGTCCGCGGGGGACGGCGCGCCGGGCGCGGTGCGCCGTCGAACCGGCCGTACGGCCCGAGCCGAGCAGTGCCCGCAGCGGGGCGAGGGTGTCATTGGTCAGCCGGCCCGACCAGGCCAGGTCCCAGAGCGCGTCGGCCAGTTGGGGATCGGTCGCCTCGGGATGGGTGGTTGCCCGCACCTGGTCGGCGAGCTGGCGGAAGAACAGGCCGTACCCGGGGGCGAGCGCGGCCAGCAGCGACTCATGGAGGGCGGTCAGCTCCAGGGGGAGCGGCGGCGGCAGCAGCAGCGGGGCCGCATCCGCGAGATGCAGCGAGAGCCAGCCGTCCTTGCCGGGCAGCGCACCGGCACCGGCCCACAACACCTCGCCGGTGGCGGTGAGTTCGTCCAGCATGGCCGGGGTGTACCCGCCGACGCGGGACGGCAGCACCAGCTTCTCCAGGGCCGAGGCCGGCACCGGCGCGCCCTGCAACTGCTCGATGGCGCGCACCAGCCCGTCGATGCCGCGCAGGCCGTGCGATGCGCCGCCGGACGGCGCCGGCCGGCCGCTCACCGGGGCCGGACGCGGCGCGGCGACATGCTGCCACTGGGGCAGGAACGCGGCGAGCGCCGCCGGTGGCACCGGCTCCAGCTCCTCGCGCAGCGCGGCCAGCGAACGGCGGCGCAGCCTGCGCAGCACCTGGGCGTCGCACCACTCCTGGCCGATGCCCGCCGGATGGAACTCGCCCTGCACGACCCGGCCGGCGGCGGCGAGGCGGTGCAGCGCGCCGTCCGTGACGGCCGTGCCCAGCCCGAAGCGGGCGGCCGCCTGCTCGGACGTGAACGGGCCGTGCGTACGGGCGAAGCGGGACAGCAGATCGCCGAGCGGGTCCTTGACCGGTTCCGTGAACGACTCCGGCACGCCGACCGGAAGGGCCGTGCCCAGGGCGTCCCGCAGCCGGCCGGCGTCCTCGACCGCGGCCCAGTGGTCGGCGCCGGCGATCCGCACCGAGATGGCCCGCCGGGCGGCGGCCAGCTCCCGCGGCCACGCCGGATCCGCGCCGCGTTCGACCAGCTCGGCGTCGGTCAGCGGTCCCAGCAGCCGCAGGACGTCGGCCACCCCCTCGGCGTCCTTGACCCGGCGGTCCTCCGAAAGCCACTGCAGCTCGCGCTCCAGTTCGGTCAGCACCTCGGTGTCCAGCAGCTCGCGCAGCTCCGCCTGGCCCAGCAACTCGGCGAGCAGTCGCGAGTCCAGCGACAGCGCGGCGGCCCGCCGCTCGGCCAGCGGGGAGTCGCCCTCGTACAGGAACTGGGCGACGTAGCCGAACAGCAGCGAGCGGGCGAACGGGGACGGCTCGGGGGTCGTGACCTCCACCAGGCGGACCCGGCGGGCCTCGATGTCGCCCATCAGCTCCGACAGACCGGGCACGTCGAAGACGTCCTGGAGGCATTCGCGGACCGCCTCCAGCACGATCGGGAAGGACCCGAACTCGCTGGCCACCTGGAGGAGTTGGGCGGCGCGCTGCCGCTGCTGCCACAGCGGGGTGCGCTTGCCGGGGTTGCGGCGCGGCAGCAGCAGGGCGCGGGCGGCGCACTCGCGGAACCGGGAGGCGAACAGCGCCGAGCCGCCCACCTGGTCCGTGACGAGCTGATCGACGTCGCCCGGGTCGAAGGCGACATCGGCGGCCCCCACCGGGGACTGCTCCGGGTCGTACTCCGCGCCGCGCGCCCCCGGATCGCCGGGCGCGCCGAACCCGTCCCCGTCGAGGAGGTCGAGACCCATCAGATCGGCGTCCGGCAGCCGCAGCACGATGCCGTCGTCGGCATGCATCACCTGGGCGTCCAGGCCGTAGCGCTCCGCCAGCCGGGAGCCGAGGGCCAGCGCCCAGGGGGCGTGCACCTGCGCGCCGAACGGGGAGTGGATGACCACCCGCCAGTCGCCGAGCTCGTCCCGGAACCGCTCGACGACGATCGTGCGGTCGTCCGGGACATGGCCGCAGGCCTGCCGCTGCTCGGCGAGATAGCCCAGCACATTGGAGACCGCCCAGTCGTCCAGCCCGGCCGCGGCCAGCCGGCCCCGCGCCTCCTCCGGGTCGGCGGCCCCGATCTCCCTGAGGAACGCGCCCAGCGCCCGGCCCAGCTCCAGGGGGCGGCCCAGCTGGTCGCCCTTCCAGAACGGCAGCCGGCCGGGGACCCCGGGGGCGGGGGTGACCAGCACCCGGTCCCGGGTGATGTCCTCGATCCGCCAGGACGTCGTACCGAGCGTGAAGACATCGCCGACGCGGGATTCGTAGACCATCTCCTCGTCGAGCTCGCCCACCCGGCGCCCGCCGCCCCCCTTGCCGGAGTCGCCGCCGGCCAGGAACACCCCGAACAGGCCGCGGTCCGGGATCGTGCCGCCGGACGTCACGGCCAGCCGCTGGGCCCCCGGCCGGCCCGTGACCGTCTGGGCGACCCGGTCCCACACCAGGCGCGGCCGCAGCTCGGCGAACGCGTCCGACGGATAACGGCCCGCGAGCATGTCCAGCACGGACCGGAACGCCGACTCCGGGAGCGCGGCGAACGGCGCCGCCCGCCGGACGACGGCCAGCAGCTCCTCCACGTCCCAGGTGTCCATCGCCGCCATCGCCACGACCTGCTGGGCGAGCACGTCCAGCGGATTGGCCGGCACCCGCAGCGCCTCGATGGCGCCCGACCGCATCCGCTCCGTCACCACGGCCGCCTGCACCAGATCGCCGCGGTACTTCGGGAAGACGATGCCCGTCGAGACCGCCCCGACCTGATGTCCGGCCCGGCCGACCCGCTGCAGACCCGACGCGACCGACGGCGGCGACTCCACCTGCACCACCAGGTCGACCGCGCCCATGTCGATGCCCAGCTCCAGACTGGACGTGGCGACCACGGCCGGCAGCCGGCCGGCCTTCAGGTCCTCCTCCACCTGGGCGCGCTGCTCCTTGGACACCGATCCGTGGTGCGCCCGCGCCAGCAGCGGCGGCGCGCCCTTCGCGGCACCGGCCTCGGCCATCAGCTCAGCGGGGGAATGGTGCTCGGGCAGCGCCGTCCCCGTCGTCCGCTCGTACGCGATCTCGTTGAGACGGTTGCACAGCCGCTCCGCCAGGCGGCGGGAGTTGGCGAAGACGATCGTGGAGCGGTGCGCCTGCACCAGATCGGCGATGCGTTCCTCGACCTGCGGCCAGATCGACGGCTTCTCGCCGGTCTCCCCCTCCCGGACCGGGGCGCTGCCCAGCTCGCCCATGTCCTCCACCGGGACGACCACCGACAGGTCGAAGCGCTTCCCGGACGGCGGTTGGACGATCTCCACCCGGCGCCGCGGCGACAGATAGCGGGCCACCTCCTCCACCGGGCGCACCGTCGCCGACAGCCCGATCCGGCGCGCCGGACGGTGCAGCAGCTCGTCCAGCCGCTCCAGGGACAGCGCCAGATGCGCTCCGCGCTTCGTGCCGGCGACCGCGTGCACCTCGTCCACGATCACCGTCTCGACGCCCGCCAGCGCCTCCCGCGCCGAGGACGTCAGCATCAGGAACAGCGACTCCGGGGTCGTGATGAGGATGTCCGGCGGGCGGTTGGCGATCGCACGGCGCTCCGCCGGGGGCGTGTCCCCGGAACGGATCCCGACCTTGATGTCCGGCTCCGGCAGGCCCAGGCGGACCGACTCCTGCCGGATACCCGTCAGCGGGCTGCGCAGATTGCGCTCCACATCGACCGCCAGCGCCTTCAGCGGCGACACGTACAGCACCCGGCAGCGCTTCCGCGGCTCCGCGGGCGGCGGACTGCTCGCCAGCGCGTCCAGCGACGCCAGGAACGCGGCGAGCGTCTTGCCGGAGCCCGTCGGCGCCACCACCAGGACGTCCGAGCCCGCGCCGATCGCCTGCCAGGCGCCCTCCTGCGCGGCGGTGGGCGCGCGGAACGCCCCGGCGAACCATCCGCGGGTCGCCGGCGAGAACGAGTCGAGCGCTGACTTGGCCATGTTCCCCATCGTGCACCGGACCACTGACAACGCGGCCCGGCCCGGCCGCCGGCGGGCCGCCCCGCCCACCGTCCACACCCCGGACGCCCAGGTCACGGGCGTACGGCCCGGCCGCAGAATGGAGACATGATCACGGTCAGCGGCGACGGCGCGGCCGCGGACGGCGCGCCCGGCACGGACACCACGCCGCGGGCCCGCGAGGAGTGGGCCCGGCACTGGCGCTACCCCGGCCTGCCCGGTCTCGATCTGCTGCGGGCCCGCTACGTCCGGCACTCCTTCCCCCGCCACGCCCACGACGGCTACGTCGTCTGCGCGGTCACCTCCGGCATCGAGGAGGTCGGCCTCCAGAAGGGCAGCATCCGGGCCGGCCACGGCGGCATCATCATGATCAACCCCGAGGTCGCCCACACCGCGCGGGCCGGCGCCCCCGAAGGCTGGACCTACGCCACCCTCTACCCGTCGTCCGGTCTCGTCGCCGCAATAGCCGACGAGACCACGGCCCTGCGCGGCACCGCCGGCTTCACCGAATCCGTCGCCGAGGACCCCCGGCACGCCCGCATGATCACCGACGTCCACCGGGCCGCCGAGGCGGGCAACGCGCTCGCCGCCGACAGCCTGCTCCGCCTCGCCGTCGCCCGGCTGCTGCGCCGCTACGGAGGCCCCCTCCCGGCGCGCACCCCACGCAGCGCGGGCGCCCGCAACGCGGCCCGCGCCCGTGCCGTACTGGAGGAACGGATGGCCGACCCGCCCTCCCTGGAACAGCTGGCACACGACCTCGGCACCAGCCCGTTCGCCCTGCTGCGGGCCTTCAAGGCCACCTACGGCATGCCCCCGCACACCTGGCTCACCGACGCCCGGGTCCGCCGTGCCCGCACCCTCCTGGAGGCCGGCCGCGCGCCCGCCGACACCGCCGTCGCGGTCGGCTTCACCGACCAGCCGCACCTGAACCGCCACTTCACCCGGATCGTCGGGGTACCGCCCGGCGCGTACCGCAGGGAACGCGCCGGCTGAGCGGCCGCGCCAGGCAGGAGGCGCAAGAACGTACAAGACCCCTGGGCACGTCCCCGCCTAGTGTCCCGGGCGTGGCAGAACAGACAGACATACGCACTCCCGAGGAGGCCGCGCCACCGGAACCGGCGCGGCCCGCCAAACCCGACTCCGCCGTCATCCGGGACGCCCTCGGCGTCGGCATCGCCGTCGGCCTCTCCGGATTCGCCTTCGGCGTCACCTCGGCCGGCGCCGGCCTCAGCGTGCTCCAGACCTGCGCGCTGAGCCTGCTCGTGTTCACCGGCGCCTCGCAGTTCGCCCTGGTCGGCGCGCTCGCCGCGGGCGGCAACCCGCTCACCGCCGCGGCCGGCGCCTTCTTCCTCGGCGTCCGCAACGCCTTCTACGGACTGCGGCTCTCCGCCGTCCTCGGCTACCGGGCGACGGTCCGGCCCTTCGCCGCCCACTGGGTCATCGACGAAACCACCGCCGTCACCCTGGCCCAGCCGGACCGCCGCAGCGCCCGGCTCGGCTTCACCGCCACCGGCCTGAGCCTCTACGCCCTGTGGAACCTCACCACCCTCATCGGCGCCCTCGGGGCCGAGGCGCTCGGCGACACCGACGCCTGGGGCCTTGACGCGGCCAGCCCCGCCGTCTTCCTGGCGCTGCTCGCCCCGATGCTGCGGAGCACCGTCGAGCGGGTGGCCGCCGGCCTCGCCGTCCTCCTGGTCATGACCACGCTGCCGCTGCTGCCCGCCGGGGTCCCGGTCCTGCTCTCGGCGCTCGCCGCCCCCGCCGTCCTCGTCGTCCAGGGGCGCAGGGCGCGGGCGGGGCGGACCGGGAACGGCACGACCCACCCGGCGGACGGCTCGCCCGGCCGCCCCGTCACCGAGGAGGAGCGGGCATGAACGTCTGGATCGCGATCGCCGCCACCGCCGTCGGCTGCTACCTGGTCAAGTACCTCGGCCTGTCGGCGCCCGCCGGCGTCCTGGAGCACCCGCTCGTCAAACGGCTGGCCGCCCTGCTCCCGGTCGCCCTGCTGGCCGCGCTCACCGCACAGCAGACCTTCAGCGACGGCCACCACCTGATGCTCGACGCCAAGGCCGCCGGCGTCGCCGCCGCTGCCGTGGCGCTCGTCCTGCGCGCGCCGTTCCTGCTGGTCGTCGGCGTCGCCGTGGCCGTCACGGCAGGCGTACGGGCACTGGGCGGCTGACGCCTTCCAGGCCGGCGGGCATGCGCAGCAGCGGGCGGCCCCGGAGGAGGGGCCGCCCGCATGCTCACCCAAGGGACCACGACCCGGCCGGGCCGACCGGTCCGGGCCGACCGCTCAGTCCAGCCGTCCGTACGCCCGCAACGTCCGAAGCGCCTTCAGCGTCACCATCGGGCGGCTCTCCAGCGCCGTCCCCGGCGCCCAGATCCGCCAGTTCACCGGCCAGCCGCCGTCCTCCTCCTGGAGCGCCGTCAGGTGGTCCAGCGCCCGGTCCATCTCCTGGTCGGAGAACCAGCCGCGGGCCAGGGAACCGGGAGACGGCGCGTAGTCGTACGCGAAATGGTGCTCCCCGGGGGCGTACCCCGGTGCCACTGGGACATCAGCCGCCCGCCCCGGGTCCAGCAGCACCAGGCGCTCCTCCCTGACCAGCCGCCCCAGCCGCTCGGCCGCCGCCGCGGCGCGCGGCCGGTCCGGCGCACCGTCCAGGAACGCCAGCGCCGCCTCCACCTCGTACGGATGGGTCCCCTTCAGCGACTCCACCGCCGCCCAGCAGTAGTCCGTGGCCCGGAAGAGCCAGGCGTGCCACACCTCGTTGCGGTGCAGCGTGCCCACCACCGGGCCGGTCGCCAGAAGGGCGCTCGGCGGATCGTCGACCACCGGGATCCACGGGGCGGCGGGATAGCCGCGCTGGGAGGGGTGCAGCGCGGGCAGCGCCCCCTCGGGGGTCGAGATCTTCGTCAGATAGCGGCAGATCCGCTCCACCTGACGACCGTCACACCGCCCGATCAGGTCCAGGACCTTCAAGGCGTGCGCGGTGTGCAGCGGCTGGCTCACGGGGCCGCGCAGATCGGGCTCCAGGGCGTGGCCGAAGCCGTCGTCGTCGTTGCGGTACGCGGCGAGCGCGGTCTCCACCGGATCCGCCCCGCCGCCGAGGAAGTCGTACTCGAAGAGCCGCTGTTCGAGCACCCGGGCGGTCAGCCAGATGAATCGCTCCGCGTGTGCCAGAAGCGTCGAAGGAGGTCTTGCGTTGTCGGCCATGGCCTGACCGTAGGGCCGAAATCCTCCGGCGGCACCGGCTCGCGCCCCCCTGCCAGCCCAGGGCGGGATACTGGAGGCATGCGGTTGACGGTCTTCTGGCAGCGGATGGCGGATCACTTCGGCGCGGCGTACGCCGACTCCTTCGCGCGCGATCACGTGATGTCCGGCCTCGGCGGCCGGACCGTCCACGAGGCACTGGACGCCGGGTGGAGCGCCAAAGAGGTGTGGCGGGTGGTCTGCACCGTCATGGACGTGCCGCCCGAGAAGCGCTGAAGCAGCCGGCGCCGAGCGCGGACGGAGTTGTCGGCGCGGTGCGCGACACTTGGCTTCGTGCCTGTGTCTGAAGAGATCACCAGCAACGACGTCCCCCGCCCCGAGGACCGGCCGGACGCCCGGTCCGACGTCCGGATGCCGCGCTGGCTGCCGCGCGCCATGGTGCTCGCGCTCGCCCTCGTGGCCTGCTTCCAGCTCGCCACCTGGGGATTCCACCAGCTCATCTCGCTGCTGCTGAACGTGCTGATCGCGTTCTTCCTGGCGCTCGCCGTCGAACCGGCCGTCTCCTGGATGGCGGCCCGCGGCATGCGGCGCGGACTGGCCACCGGCCTGGTGTTCCTCAGCATCCTCGTCGCCGCGGCCGGCTTCTTCGCGCTCCTGGGCTCCATGCTCGCCGGCCAGATAGCCACCATGGTCCAGGAGTTCCCGCAGTACCTCGACTCCGTCATCAGCTGGATCAACAGCACCCTGCACACCCACCTCTCCCGGGTCGAGGTGCAGAACAACCTGCTCCGGTCCGACTGGCTGCAGAAGTACGTCCAAGACAGCGCCAACAACGTGCTCGCCGTCTCCGCGACGGTGCTGGGCAGCCTGTTCAACCTGCTGACCGTCGCCCTCTTCTCGTTCTACTTCGCCGCCGACGGCCCCCGGCTGCGCCGCGCGCTGTGCTCCGTCCTCCCGCCGCGCCGCCAGGAGGAGGTGCTGCGCGCCTGGGAGATCGCCGTCGCCAAGACCGGCGGATACCTCTACTCGCGCGGCCTGATGGCGCTGATCTCCGGCCTGGCGCACTACGTCCTGCTGGAGCTGATGGGCGTGCCGTACGCCCCGGCGCTGGGCATGTGGGTGGGCCTGGTCTCCCAGTTCATACCGACCATCGGCACCTACCTCGCGGGGGCGCTGCCGATCCTGATCGCCTTCACCGTCGACCCCTGGCACGCGCTGTGGGTCTTCGGCTTCGTCGTGATCTACCAGCAGTTCGAGAACTACCTCCTCCAGCCGCGGATCACCGCCAAAACGGTGGACATCCACCCCGCCGTCGCCTTCGGATCGGTCGTCGCCGGCACGGCCCTCATGGGCGCGGTGGGCGCACTGATCGCCATCCCGGCCACCGCCACCCTGCAGGCCTTCCTCGGCGCGTACGTCAAGCGCTACGCCGTTCCCGACGACCTCCGGGTCCACGGCAAGGCCCGCCGCCGTCGCGCCGCCGACCTCCTGGCCCGCGTCCGGCACGCCGCCGAGCGCGAGGAGGCCCGGCCCGGCGGGAAGGAGCCGGCCAGCCAAGGCAAGGAGCCGGCCGGCCGGGACGCCGACGCACCGCAGGCCATGCCTGACGCGGGCTGACGCGGCGGACTCGCGGGCACACGGCGCGGTGCAGCGCTTGACACAAAAATCGAACAGCTATTCTCATGAGAGTTCCGGCCCGTGATTTCGGGGTTTCCGCGAAGTTATCCACAGGCCGGAGCCGGGTCCGGGCGCGTTGTCAGTGGCAGGCGTTAGCGTCATGGACGTGAAGCGATCGACTCAAGCAAATCGGGTGGAACCCATGGCAGGCACTGACCGCGAGAAGGCGCTCGACGCCGCGCTCGCACAGATTGAACGGCAATTCGGCAAGGGCGCAGTGATGCGCATGGGGGAGCGGTCGAAGGAGCCCATCGAGGTCATCCCCACCGGATCCACCGCCCTCGACGTCGCCCTGGGTGTCGGCGGCCTCCCCCGAGGCCGCGTCATCGAGGTCTACGGCCCGGAATCCTCCGGTAAGACGACCCTGACCCTGCACGCGGTCGCGAATGCCCAGCGGGCCGGCGGCTCCGTCGCGTTCATCGACGCCGAGCACGCCCTCGACCCCGAGTACGCCAAGAAGCTCGGTGTGGACACCGACGCCCTGATCCTCTCCCAGCCGGACAATGGCGAGCAGGCTCTGGAGATCACGGACATGCTGGTCCGCTCCGGTGCGCTCGACCTCATCGTGATCGACTCCGTCGCCGCCCTGGTGCCGCGGGCCGAGATCGAGGGTGAGATGGGCGACTCCCACGTCGGCCTCCAGGCCCGGCTGATGAGCCAGGCCCTGCGCAAGATCACCAGCGCGCTCAACCAGTCCAAGACCACGGCGATCTTCATCAACCAGCTCCGCGAGAAGATCGGCGTGATGTTCGGCTCGCCGGAGACCACGACCGGTGGCCGGGCCCTGAAGTTCTACGCCTCGGTGCGCCTGGACATCCGCCGCATCGAAACCCTCAAGGACGGCACCGAAGCCGTGGGTAACCGCACCCGCGTCAAGGTCGTCAAGAACAAGGTCTCGCCGCCCTTCAAGCAGGCCGAGTTCGACATCCTCTACGGCCAGGGCATCAGCCGCGAGGGCGGCCTGATCGACATGGGCGTGGAGCATGGCTTCATCCGCAAGTCCGGAGCCTGGTACACGTACGAGGGCGACCAGCTCGGGCAGGGCAAGGAGAACGCCCGCAACTTCCTCAAGGACAACCCGGATCTCGCCAACGAGATCGAGAAGAAGATCAAGGAGAAGCTGGGCATCGGCGTCAAGCCGCAGGACCCGGCGGAGCCCGGCGCGGATGCCGCGGGCGCGGCGGCCGACGCGGCCCCGGCGGCTCCGGCTGCGGCGACGAAGAGCGCCAAGGGTTCCAAGGCCGCAGCGGCCAAGAGCTAGCCCGCCATGACACGGCGAACGGAATGGCCGGACAGCGCTGACGAGATGAGCAGCGCGGCCGGCGACGCCGAGACCCGTAGCGGCCGCAGGGGCGGCCGCGGCCGTGAGAACGGCGGTGGTTCCGCTCTCGCCTTCGGCGAGGGCGAACCCGACTCGTCGAGGGCCGAGGCGGGACCACCGCGTACACCCGAGGAGCAGGCGCGGGCCATCTGCCTGCGCCTGCTCACCGGGAGTCCGCGTACCCGGAAACAGCTGGAGGATGCCTTGCGCCGGCGCGGCATCCCCGATGAGGCCGCGCAGGAGGTGCTGTCCCGCTTCGAGGACGTCGGACTGATCGACGACGCGGCCTTCGCCGACGCCTGGGTGGAGTCCCGCCACCACGGGCGCGGCCTGGCCCGGCGTGCCTTGGCCCGGGAGTTGCGGACGAAGGGCGTGGACTCCGCACTGATCGATGAGGCGGTCGGCCGCCTGGATTCCGAGCAGGAGGAGTCCACCGCCCGAGAACTGGTCGAGCGCAAGCTGCGCACGACCAGGGGTCTGGACAGCGACAAACGCCTGCGCCGCCTGGCGGGAATGCTGGCCCGCAAGGGCTACCCGGAGGGCCTGGCCCTCCGCGTGGTCAGACGGGCCCTGGAGGAAGAGGGCGAAGACCCCGACCTCCTGGAACATCACTTGCCGGAGTACTGATCCGGCCTGGAACGAGAGCTGCTGCTGACTTGCTGACCTGAGCTGGGCTGACCTGAGCTGGGCTGACCTGGGCCGGGCTGTCTTGGGCTTTGAGGCGAGGTGGGTGTCGGGGGACGGTCGGGGGACGGGGCGGCCGGGGCTGTGGAGGCTGTCAACAGGACGGGACTCAGCAGGACGGGACGGTGGGGGCTGCGCGGAAGCGGAAACGGAAGCGGCGGTGGGGGAGTGGGGTAGGTGGGGGCGGGGGTGGGGCCCCCGGGGGAGGGAAGCCCCGCAACCCACGAAGGCACCGCATCCCCCAGGCCCACGAGCCCGCCCGCACCGCCGCCCGCAGCCCTGCTCGTAACTGTCGCGCGCCCGCCCGGGCCCCCTACCGCAGTCCTGCTCGTACCTGTCGCGCGCCCGCCCGGGCCCCCTACCGCAGTCCTGCTCGTACCTGTCGCGCGCCCGCCCGGGCCCCCTCCGCAGTCCCGCTCGTACCTCCCGCGCCTCACCTACTCCCGTGGGTCCGCCACACCCGCCGTCCCACCGGCGGGGCCGCCGTCACTTTCCCGGTATCACTGGATGGCTGGCTTTCGAGCATCACCGGTGGCCGTCGTCCCTACCGTCGGTATCTACCGGTAGGCCCGCGGCACGCCAGGCCTGGAAGCCGCCGGTGAGGTCGGTGGCTTGGTGGAGGCCCAGGCGGCGGAGGGAGAGGGCGGCGAGGCTGGAAGCGTAGCCCTCGTTGCAGATCACCACGACGGGCAGATCATGGCGGGCCGCTTCCGGGGCGCGGTGTGCGCTGGTGGGGTCCAGGCGCCACTCCAGTTCGTTGCGTTCCACGATCAGGGCGCCGGGGACGGTGCCGTCGCGGTCACGCAGCCGGGCATAGCGGATGTCGACGAGCAGGCCGCCCGCCTGTTGGACGGCGGCGGCCTCCTCCGGGTCGAGCCGTCGGTCCAGTTGCCGGCGGGCGTCGGCGAGCAGGGCGTCGATGGCGCTCACGTCCACTGCTCCGGGCGCTCGACCTCTTCCAGGCGGAGTACCGGGCCGGTACGGCTGTAGCGGCGCATCAGCGGCAGCGGGGGGTAGTAGGCATGCACGGAGACCGCGTGGGTGTCCGGCGAGGTGTTGAGGACCTGGTGGACGTGGTGCGGGCCGAAGGCCCGGCCGCGGCCGTCGCCGAGCGTGCGTTCCCGGTCGACGCCGTCGGCGAGTTCCAGGGTTTTCCAGCCCTCGGTGGGTAGTTGGGCGGCGAGCGACTGCTCCGTCAGCTCGCCGGTCGCCGTGGCGAACGCACCGTGTGAGCCGCCGTGATCGTGCCAGCCGGTGCCGGTGCCGGGCGGCCAGCCGATCAGCCAGGCCTCGCTGCCGCCCGGCCCGTCCAGCCGGATCCACGTCCGGCCTTCCGGGTCGAGTGGCAGCGAAGTGATGAGTGCCGGGTCCGCAGCGGTACGGCGGACGAAATCGAGGAGTGCGGAGGCGCTGGGCCCGCCGTCTTTGCCGGCGATGTCCTTGCCGGCGGTGTCATTGCCGGGGGCGGGGCGTGGCGGGCGCGCGGGGGTACGTACGTCGGGCACGGAAACCGTCCTGAGTGATCGCGAAGAGGCGCGGCTGCCGGACAGGGCAGGCGGCCGCGCGGGGAAGGGGAATGCGGATCAACAGGACGGACGACACATGCAGCCCGCATAGCGGACCAGGTCCAGATGGACCCTCCGCCAGAATCGCGAGCTGTGGTCAGTCACTCTCGGAGTGAAACACGCTGGTTCGGGACGGGGCAACCGGGAGATCAGGAGCGGGAGTCGGCGCCGTGCGCAGCCCCCGCCCCCGCCCCCCTCCGCTCCCTGGTGCTCAGACCGCGGCCCCGCCCACCTCCGGCGTTCCTCCCCAGTGCTCAGACCGGGTGCTCAGACCGCGGCCCCGCCCCCTCCGGCGTCCGACCCCCGACGCTCGGACCGCGGATTTCCCGGGCGCCTCCACCGGCCCTCGCTTCGGTGTCCGCTTCGGTGTCCGCTTCGGTGTCCGCTCCGGTGCTCAGTCCGCAGCCCTCCTCCGGCCTCCCCCCAGTGCGCAGACCGCGGTTCCCCCGGAGCATCCACCAGCCCTTGCTTCAGCGCCCGCTCCGGTGCTCAGTCCGCCGCCCCCTCGCGTCCATTCCTGCACTCAGTCCGCGGCTCCCCTGGCGGCTCCGCCCGATCCCCAGCCCCAGCCCCCTCCCCGGCCCCAGCCCCGGGATCACCCCCAGCACCGTCCCCGGCACCGTCCCCGGCACCGTCATCCCCAACCACCCCCACACCACGTCCCGGACGCCCCTCAAGCCCCGCGCCCTCCCCGCTCCCCAAGCCCCCCGCACGCGCCCCCGCGCGCCCGTAAGCCGCAGGCATCACCGATGCGTCGTCCGGTGTGCCGCCCCGGACCGCCTCCGCGCAGGCGTGGAGTTCTGTCGGGCGGACGCCGGGGGCGAGGGCGGTGACCAGGTGGCCGTCGGGGCGTACGAGGAGGACGGTGTGGGCGGCGGCGCCCGGGTAGGACTCGGTGACCAGGACCTCGGTAGGCATCGGGAGCGCCGCCGCGGCGCTGCTCAGCCGGGGCATGAGACCCGCCGACTGCCAGTGGCGGCGGTCCCAGACGGTGGTGCCGGGTGCCACCAGGACCACCAGCAGCCCGCGCCCGAGGCGGGTGCGCAGCCGGACCACCGAACCGTCCGGTGCGGTCACCGGCACGTCCGTCACCGGCGCCCCCGGCGGCGTCTCGACGAGCGGTCCGCCGGTGTGCGCGGCCGGCGGTGCCAGCGGTGTGCGGGCGTACACCGGTGGGGCGCCCAGGGGGCCGCGGCCCAGGTGGCCGTCGGTCAGCAGCGTGCTGCGGCCGCGTGCGGCGCCGGGCAGGACGGTGCGCCAGCGGGCCGAACGGCCGTCCCGCAGCAGCGGGAGCGCCTGGTCGGCGGTGCGCAGCCGGGCCGCGACCGCGCCCCGCCGCTCGGCCTGGTAGCTGTCGAGCAGGGTCTCGGTGGAGCCGTGGTGCCAGGCCAGCCCCAGCTTCCAGGCGAGGTTCTCGGCGTCCCGCAGCCCTTCGTCCAGGCCCTGGGTGCCGAGCGCGCCGAGGAGGTGCGCGGCGTCCCCGGCGAGGAAGGCGCGGCCCTGCCGCCAGCAGCGGGCCAGCCGGTGGTGGACGGTGTGCACGCCGGTGTCGAGGAGTTCGTACGGGGGGACCAGCCGGCCGGGGCCGGAACCCCGGGCGCCGTCCCCGGCCGCGCCGCTCCCGTCGCCGGCCTCGACCGGGTACTCGGTGGTCCAGCCGGCCAGCGAGTCCCGGATCCGGGCGACCAGGGCGTCCGGGGTGACCAGTTCGCGGCCCGGGGGCAGCAGCCAGTCCAGTCGCCAGAGGCCGTCGGCCAGCGGGCGGGCGGAGACCTCGCTGCCCGGTGTGCCGCCCTGTCGGGGCGGTGACCGGTGCAGCAGCGCCTCGCCGGGCCAGGGGAGTTCGCAGCGCAGCGCGGCCACCGCATGCCGTTCGACGGCCGTACGGCCGGGGAAGCGGATGTCCAGCAGCTTGCGCACGGTCGACCGGGGGCCGTCGCAGCCGATGAGGTAACTCCCGCGCCACCACGTGCCGTTGGGGCCGCGGGTGCGGGCGCTGATGCCGTGCTCGTCCTGTTCGAGGTCGGTCAGCCGGCTGCCGGTGACGACCTCGGCGAGCTTCTCCCGCTCCAGAGCGGCGCGCAGCGCGCGGGTGAGGGCGTGCTGGGGGATGTGCACCGGGGAGGTGGCGGCGGGCCCGGCCGCGGTGTCCGTGGTGTGCGGGGCGAACGCGACGCGTTCCACCAGGCGCCGGCGGCGCATGATCCGCCAGGCCGTCCAGCGGGTGCCGGCGGACTCCAGGGTGGCGGCGCAGCCGAGCCGGCCGACGAACGCCGCGGTGTCCTCGCGGAGGACGGCGGTGCGGGCGGGCCGGGTGTCCTCCTGGCCGGTGGTCTCGTCGAGGACGAGGGAGGGGACGCCGAGCCGGGCGAGGGCGAGCGCGAGGGAGAGGCCGACCGGGCCGCCCCCGGCGACGATCACCGGGTCCACGGCGCTGCTCCCCGGGGCCGCTGGTACGTACGGGACATGCGGGAACTGGCAGTTGGAGCCCGGTGCGTGATCACACAGCGTATGCAACCCACTGCGGCCGCTCGCGTCAAGTGACGGAGGCGGTGGCGCCGTTGCCACCGCCTCCGGACGGTTCCGTACCGGCCGCGCGGGCCGTCGTACCGTCAGTCCTTCGCGTCCGCCGGGGCGTCGACCGGGGCCGCGGTTTCCAGGGCGTCGGTGGCCGCCACCGGCTCGCCGGCCGCCGCCACGTGGATCCCGGTCTTCGCCCGCCGGCCGCGCCGCTCGATCCAGTTGGCGAGGGCGGACAGCGCCAGGCACATCGCGACGTAGAGGGAGCCGGTGACGATGATGACGGGGACGTAGGTGTCGTTGCCGTTGACGATGATGTTCGAGCTCATCAGCCGGGCGGTGTAGAGGAGTTCCTCGAACGTGATGATGTAGCCGAGGGAGGTGTCCTTCAGCGTCACCACGAGCTGGCTGATGACCGTCGGCAGCATCGCCCGGACGGCCTGCGGGATCAGCACCGTCATCATGACCTGGGTCTTGCGCATGCCCAGGGCGTAGGCGGCCTCGCGCTGCCCCTTGGGCACCGAGTCGATGCCGGCCCGCAGCACCTCTGCCTGGACCGAACCGTTGTAGACGGTCAGACCGAGGACCAGCGCCCAGAACTGCGGCTGGCTGCCGGTCAGGCCGAGGGCCTCGCGGTTGCTGAGGAAGATCACCCACACCGCATAGATGGTGATCAGCAGCGGGACGGCCCGGAAGAGCTCGATGAAGCCGGTGGCGAACCAACGGATCGGCTTGTGGTCCGACAGCCGCGCGACCGCGAGCAGCACGCCCAGCACCAGCGACAGGACGGCGGCGACCGCGAAGACCTGAAGCGTCGTCAGCACGCCGTCGCGGATGCTGGTCCGCACACCGGCGTTGTTGAAGATGTTCCACACCTCGGGTTCGAGCTGCCCCTTGGCGCTCAGCCGCAGCACGGCGAACGCGATCAGGCCGAGCACTCCGAGGGTGCCGAGAACGGTGAAGACGCGGTTGCGCGCCTTCGCCTTCGGACCCGGTACGTCATAGAGAACGCTGGCGCCACTCATGCTGCCGTTACCTCGCTTCGTTCCGCCGCGCCTGTGCGTGGCACCCGGGTCGTGCTGTCCTGTGTCTCACGCTCGTTCACCGGGCCACCCCCAGCCGGCGCTCCAGCAGTCGGAACAGACCGCTGATGGTGAAGGTGATGATGAGGTAGGCGAGCGCGACCCAGAGGAAGATCCAGGCGATCGCGTAGCCCTTGTCGTTGAGCAGCTTGGACACGCTGAACAGCTCAGGGAAGCTGAACGCGCCGGCGATCGCCGAGTTCTTCGTCAGCGCGATGAAGATGCTGCTCAGCGGGGGGAGCACGGTGCGCGTCGCCTGCGGGAGGACGATCATCCGCAGGGTCTGGCCGAACGTCATCCCGAGGCTGCGGGCGGCCTCGGCCTGTCCGATCGGGACGGTGTTGATGCCGGAGCGCACCGCCTCGCAGACGAAGGACGAGGTGTAGAGGCCCAGCGCCGCGGTGCCGAGCACATAGGGGCTGGCGCCCTGGATGAGGATCTGCGGCACGACGAAGAAGGCGACGAGGAACAGCAGCGTCAGCGGCGTGTTGCGCAGCACCGTGACCCAGGCCGTCCCGAAGGCGCGCAACGGCGGGATCGGGGAGACCCGGAAGCCGGCTATCAGCACGCCGAGTACGAGGGCGAGCAGCCCGCTCGACGCGGTGATCGCCAAAGTTCCGAGGAACCCTTCCCGGAACTCGGGCAGGTAATCGAGGAGTACGTTCATGGGGTCTCCGCGGTAGCGGTCATCGGGTCGACGGCGGGGAGGGAAGAGACGGGGCGAAGGCAGCGCGCCCCGCACACCCGGCCACGGCGGGCGTACGGGGCGGCGCGGTCAGAAGGTGCGGTCCGGCGCCTCAGTAGCGCGGCAGCGGCGTCTGCGGGGCGACGTAGGCCGACCCGGACTTGCCGAGGGTGCCCTGGTACGCCTTCTTGTAGTCACCGTTCTTGATGTGGTTCTCCAGCGCGGTCGTGATCGCGTCGCGCAGGGCCTTGTCGTTCTTGTCCAGACCAACGCCGTAGGGCTCCTTGGTGAACGGCTTGTTCACCACGCGGAGCTTCTGGGGGCGCTGGGCGGCGTAGCCCTTGAGGATCGCGTCGTCGGTGGTGACCGCGTCGGCACCGCCGTCCAGCAGCAGCTTGACGCACTCCGAGTACTTGGACAGCTCGGTGGTGTGGGCGCCGTACTTCTGCTTCTTGATCTCCTGCAGCGGGGTGGACCCGACGATCGAGCAGACCTTCTTGCCCTTGAGGCTGTCCGGCCCGGTGATGGCCTTGTCGTCCTTGCGCACCAGGAGGTCGGCGCCGGCGGTGTAGTACGGCCCCGCGAAGCCGACCTGCTTCTTGCGCTCGTCGTTGATCGTGTAGGTGCCGACGTAGTAGTCGACGTCGCCCTTGGAGATCTCGGTCTCACGGACGTTGGAGTCGACGGTCTTGAACTCGATCTGCTTGTCCGAGAAGCCGAGGTCGGCGGCGATCATCTTGGCGATCTCGATGTCGAAACCGGAGTACTTGCCGGTCGAGGGGTCCTTGAAGCCGAGGAACGGCTGGTCCGCCTTGACGCCGATGACGAGCTTCTTGGCCTGCTGGGCCTTCTTCAGCACCGTCGAATTGACCTTGACGTCCTTGGCGACCTTGTACGTGCCGCTGTAGACCTCGCCGCCGGCCGGCTTGTCGCCGGCCGTACCCGACTCGCCGCCGCAGGCGGTCGCCGTGGCCGCCAGCGCGAGCACCACCGCACCGGCCGCGGCCGTCTTGAGCATCCTCATGGTGAACATCCTTTGGTTCAGCAAGTGTTGGCAATCATGGTGGCCCAACGGCCTCAGTGGTGGAGGATCTTCGACAGGAAGTCCTTGGCGCGGTCGCTGCGCGGGTTGTTGAAGAACTGGTTCGGCTCGGCCTCTTCGATGACGCGGCCGTCCGCCATGAAGACCACACGGTTCGCGGCGGAGCGCGCGAAGCCCATCTCATGGGTGACCACGACCATCGTCATGCCGTCCCGGGCGAGCTGCTGCATCACGTCCAGCACCTCGTTGATCATCTCCGGGTCGAGTGCGGAGGTCGGCTCGTCGAACAGCATCACCTTCGGGTCCATGGCCAGCGCGCGGGCGATCGCCACCCGCTGCTGCTGCCCGCCGGAGAGCTGTGCGGGGTACTTGTCCGCCTGGGTGCCGACACCGACCCGGTCCAGCAGGGTGCGGGCCTTCTGCTCGGCCGTCGCCTTGTCCGTTTTGCGGACCTTGGTCTGGCCCAGCATCACGTTCTCCAGCACCGTCTTGTGTGCGAAGAGGTTGAACGACTGGAAGACCATGCCCACGTCCGCGCGGAGCCGGGCGAGTTCGCGCCCCTCCTGCGGCAGCGGCTTCCCGTCGATGGTGATGCTGCCGGAGTCGATGGTCTCCAGGCGGTTGATCGTGCGGCAGAGCGTCGACTTGCCGGAGCCCGAAGGCCCGATCACGACGACGACCTCGCCCCGGTTGATCGTCAGGTCGATGTCCTGGAGCACGTGCAGCGCGCCGAAGTGCTTGTTCACGTTGTCCAGCACGACCAGCTGGTCACCCGCCGGCGTGGAACCCTCGGCGTTCTTGGTCACCGATACTTCACTCATCGGCGTACAGCTCCGTCCTCCTCGGTTGGGGAGGACCCTAGTGACGCCCCGCGACCAGCGTCATTACATCTGAGGGGAACTTGAGCATAACGATCCGGTCGCAGCGGGCTCGCGGCGCGCCACTCTGGGTGAGGGGGCGGGAGCCGGGGTGCGAGGGGGCACCGGCGTACCGGCTGGGTAACGGATGGCGGCCGGGAGGTGGCCTGCTCTTGACGCGCGCACCCGCCATCGCCGTAGATGCCCTGTGGCCTGTCCGCACGCACCCGGGAAGGAGGCCCGATGAGACTGCTGCTGGTCGAGGACGACGATCATGTCGCCGCGGCGCTGGCTGCCGTGCTCGCCAAGCACGGCCTGTCCGTCGTCCACGCGCGCAGCGGTGAGGAGGCGCTCAAGGCCCTGCTGCCCGATGCCGCCGAGCCGTTCGCGGTGGTGCTGCTCGACCTCGGGCTGCCGGACCAGGACGGTTTCGAGGTGTGCGGCCGGATCCGCAAGATCAGCACCACCCCGGTCATCATGGTCACCGCGCGCTCCGACGTGCGCTCGCGGATCCACGGCCTCAACCTGGGCGCGGACGACTACGTGGTCAAGCCGTACGACACCGGTGAGCTGCTGGCCCGTATCCACGCGGTGAGCCGGCGGAACGCGGTGCCGCCGGCGGGCGGTGCGGAGCAGCCGGTCGAGGAGGGCGCGCCCGAGGCGCCGCTGCGGCTCGGTGCGGTCACCGTCGAACTCCCCACCCGCCAGGTGTCCGTGGACGGTACCGCGGTGCCGCTGACCCGCAAGGAGTTCGACCTGCTGGCGCTGCTCGCCCAGCGGCCGGGGGTGGTCTTCCGCCGGGAGCAGATCATCAGCGAGGTGTGGCGGACGAGTTGGGAGGGCACCGGCCGGACCCTGGAGGTGCATATCGCCTCACTCCGGGCCAAACTGCGCATGCCCGCCCTGATCGAGACCGTGCGCGGCGTCGGCTACCGCCTGGTCGTGCCGGCCTCGCCGGCTCCCTGAAGGCCGCCGCGGGCACGTGCGCACCCGACTCCTTCCGCTCCTCATCGTCCTGATGGCCGGTGTGCTGCTCGCGCTCGGCCTCCCGCTCGGCGTCATCACCGCCGGTGTGGAGCAGCAGAAGGTGGTCGTCGACCGGATCGACGACGCCGCCCGGTTCGCCTCGCTCGCCCAGTTCGTCACCGCCCGCCCCGACGCCGAGGCCGGGCACAAGACACCCGAGGAGGACGAACGGCAGGCCACCCTCCGCTCGGAGCTGGCGCGCTACTACGGCCTGTACGGGATCCGGGCCGGCGTCTTCTACCGCGACCACACCCCGATGGCCGCCGCCCCGCCGGCGATGCCGGTGCCCCGCGACGGGGAGGGCGCCCGGGCCTTCAGCGAGGCGCTGGCCGGCCGTCGCAGCCACGACCCGCACCAGATCTGGCCGTGGGACGACGACGGCCGGATCCCGGTCGCCTCACCGGTGATCCGCGACGGCGACGTGGTCGCGGTGGTCATGACCGATTCCCCCACCGGACAGATGCGTGCCCGGATCCTGCACGGCTGGCTGCTGATCGCGGCCGGCGAGTGCGCGGCCATGCTCGTCGCGGTCGCCGCGGCCTTCCGGCTCACCGGCTGGGTGCTGCGGCCCGTACGGGTCCTGGACGTGGCCAGTCACGACATCGCCACCGGCCGGCTGAAGTCCCGGGTCGCCGGCAACGCCGGCCCGCCCGAACTGCGCCGGCTGGCCCGTTCGTTCAACGAGATGGCCGATCACGTCGAGGAGGTGCTGGAACAGCAGCGCGCCTTCGTCGCCGACGCCTCCCACCAGCTGCGCAACCCGCTGGCCGCGCTGCTGCTGCGGATCGAGCTGCTGGCCCTCGAACTCCCCGAAGACAACGAGGAGATCGCCTCGGTGCGCACCGAGGGCAAGCGGCTGGCCCGGGTCCTGGACGATCTGCTCGACCTCGCGCTCGCCGAGCACACCGCCGCCGACCTCCAGCTCACCGACGTGGCCGCGCTGACCGCCGAGCGCGTCGACTCCTGGCGCCCGATGGCCGACGACAAGGGCGTCCGGCTGACCTACGAGGCCCAGCCCGCGGTCACCGGCTGGGCCGATCCGGTCGCCCTCTCCAGCGCCCTGGACGCGGTCGTCGACAACGCCCTGAAGTTCACCCCGGCCGGCGAGCCGGTGACCGTGCGCGTGGCACCGGACGGCGAGCAGGTGCGGATCACCGTGGCCGACCGTGGCCCCGGGCTGACCGAGGACGAACTGGCGCGGGTCGGTGACCGCTTCTGGCGCAGCAGCCGCCACCAGAACGTCTCCGGCTCCGGCCTCGGCCTGTCGATCACCCGCACCCTGCTCGCCGCGGGCGGCGCCGCCATCGCCTACGCCCCGCACCCGCCGCACGGCCTGGAGGTCACCGTGACCCTGCCGCGCACCCCACCCTGAACCGGCCGGCCGGCGCCGTGTGCTACCGTCGAAGGACGTTGCAGTTGTGGTACCCATGAACGTTGTGTGCGCCCGGAGGCTGGTAGCCCCGGGCGTCCTTGTTTTCCGGACCGGTTCCGGTGTGGGGCGATGATCGCGGCGAAGGGGACCGCAAGGTGCGGTTCCCGGTTTGCCCCATGAAGGAGAAAAACATGGCTTCCGGCACCGTCAAGTGGTTCAACTCGGAAAAGGGCTTCGGCTTCATCGAGCAGGACGGCGGCGGCCCCGACGTCTTCGCCCACTACTCGAACATCCAGGCTCAGGGCTTCCGTGAGCTCCTGGAGGGCCAGAAGGTCTCGTTCGACGTGACCCAGGGACCGAAGGGCCCGCAGGCGGAGAACATCATCCCCGCCTGACGCCCCGCGCGTCCGCCCTGGCCTGCGTCGGCACCGTCCGTCGCGGGCCAGGGCGCTTTTTCGGCCAGGCCGGGGGCACTCAGGGCTCCTGTCCGGCGCCCTCATCAGGGCTTCACGGACACGTAATAGCGCCGGGCGCCCTCGTGCAGCTGCAGCGGATCGGTGAACACCGCCGTCCGCAGGTCCACCTTCTGCGCGGCGTGCACCTGACGCCCGATCCAGTCCCGGCTGTCGATCACCGTCCGGGTGATGCCCTGGGTCAGCGCCGCGTCCTCCCGGTCCGTCGTGACCAGCAGGTTCGCCACCGCGATCGTCTTCACCGCCTGCCCGTCCTGGGCGCGCGGATAGGCGTCGGCGGGCATCACCGCCGCCCGGTAGTAGCGGGTGCGCTCGCCCTGCCGGCGCAGTCCCGCGGTGAGGTCCCCGAGCTGCACCAGCCGTACGGGGAACCGCTCCGCGAGCCGCTGGACCGCCGTCGTCGGCAGCCCGCCCGACCAGAAGAAGGCGTCCAGCTTGCCCTGCTCCAGCAGCTTCGGCATCCGGTCGATGCCCACCCGCACCGGCTCGATGTCCCGGTCGAAGTCCAGTCCGGCCGCCTCCAGCAGCCGCCGGGTGATCAGCTGCACGCCCGAGCCGTCGGCTCCGACGCCCACCCGTAGCCGCCGCAGGTCCTTGGCCGAGCGCACCGCCGACCGCCGGGGAACCACCAGCTGCATGTAGTCGTCGTACAGCCGCGCACAGGCCCGCAGGCGGTCCGCGCCCGGCTCGCCCCGGAACTGGTACGTGGCGACCGCGTCGGCGGTGGCGATGCTGAACTCCGCGCGCCCGGACACCAGTTGGCGCAGATTGTCGATCGACCCCTCACTACGGGTCAGCCGCAGCCGTACGTCCGGCATGTCGTGCGCCACGTCCTGTTGCAGCAGCTCCCCGTAGCGCGCGTACACCCCCGTCGGCACGCCCGTCGCCATGGTCACCTGCCCACCCGGTGCGGGCGCGCGCCCCATGGACAGCAGCCACCACAGCGCCAGCCCGAGCACGACCAGCGCCGCGACGCCTGCCTGGGACACCCGGCGGCCCGGGCGGGGGAGTGCGGTGACCATGGGCGGGATCCTGCCAGGTGCGGGGGCCCAGCGGGAGGGGGGTGGGGGCGGTCCCGGGTGCGCAGGCGGCCCGGGTTCCTCGATGACGCTCCGGCCGGCCCGTGGCGCCACCGACGGGCGCAGGACCGCCCGGGGCGCGTGCGGGACGACTTGTGAGCGGAGGTGCCGCGCCTGATCGGCCTCTTCGACGAGAGTGACGGGGCCGGTCCGTCGTGAGCCCCCGGGCCGCGGGGAAAGGCTTCTCCGGCGGGCCCTTACCCTTGAGGAATGACCAGCAGCACCGACCGCAGCCACGTCGTGGGCGTGCCGAAGACCTATGAGATCCGCACCTACGGGTGCCAGATGAACGTCCACGACTCCGAGCGGCTGTCCGGGCTGCTGGAGGAGGCCGGATACGTCCGCGCGCCCAAGGGGGGCGAAGAGGCCGACGTCGTCGTCTTCAACACCTGCGCGGTGCGGGAGAACGCCGACAACCGCCTCTACGGCAACCTCGGACAGCTCGCCCCCAAGAAGGCGGCGCACCCCGGCATGCAGATCGCCGTGGGCGGCTGCCTCGCGCAGAAGGACCGCGACACCATCGTCAAGAAGGCCCCCTGGGTCGACGTGGTCTTCGGGACGCACAACATCGGCAAGCTGCCCGTCCTGCTGGAGCGCGCCCGCATCCAGGAAGAGGCGCAGGTCGAGATCGCGGAGTCCCTGGAGGCGTTCCCCTCCACGCTGCCGACCCGGCGCGAGAGCGCGTATGCGGCCTGGGTGTCGATCTCCGTCGGCTGCAACAACACCTGCACCTTCTGTATCGTCCCGGCGCTGCGCGGCAAGGAGAAGGACCGCCGGCCCGGCGACATCCTCGCCGAGGTCGAGGCGCTGGTCGCCGAGGGCGTCAGCGAGATCACCCTGCTCGGGCAGAACGTCAACGCCTACGGCTCCGACATCGGCGACCGCGAGGCGTTCAGCAAGCTGCTGCGGGCCTGCGGCTCGATCGAGGGCCTGGAGCGGGTGCGCTTCACCTCCCCGCACCCGCGCGACTTCACCGACGACGTGATCGCCGCCATGGCCGAGACCCCGAACGTGATGCCGCAGCTGCACATGCCGCTGCAGTCCGGCTCCGACCGCGTCCTCAAGGCCATGCGCCGCTCGTACCGCCAGGAGCGGTTCCTCGGCATCATCGAGAAGGTGCGCGCCGCCATGCCGGACGCCGCGATCTCGACGGACATCATCGTCGGCTTCCCGGGCGAGACCGAGGAGGACTTCGAGCAGACCCTGCACACGGTCCGCGAGTCCCGCTTCGCCCAGGCGTTCACGTTCCAGTACTCCAAGCGTCCCGGCACCCCCGCGGCCGAGATGGAGGGCCAGATCCCCAAGGCCGTCGTCCAGGAGCGCTACGAGCGGCTGGTCGCCCTCCAGGAGGAGATCTCCTGGGAGGAGAACAAGAAGCAGGTGGGCCGCACCCTCGACGTCATGGTCGCCGAGGGCGAGGGCCGCAAGGACGACGCGACCCACCGGCTGTCCGGCCGGGCGCCGGACAACCGCCTGGTGCACTTCACCCGGCCCGAGGAGCCGGTCCGGCCCGGCGACGTGGTGACCGTCGAGGTGACCTACGCCGCTCCGCACCACCTCCTCGCGGAGGGCCCGGCCAAGGCGGTCCGCCGCACCCGCGCCGGCGACGCCTGGGAGAAGCGCACCGCCGCGCCGGCCGAGAAGCCCAAGGGCGTCCTGCTGGGCCTGCCCACGATCGGTGCCCCGGCGCCGAGCCCGGCACCCTCCGCGGGCTGCGGCTGCGACTGAACCGCACGGGCGACTGACCGCAGGGACGGCGGGCAGGGGGCGTTACGCTGCGTGCATGCTCGTAGCCGCCGCCCTCTGCCCCTGCCCCCCGTTGCTCGTCCCGGAGGTCGCCGCCGGCGCCGCGCCCGAGCTGGACCCGCTGCGCGCCGCCTGCCTCGACGCGATCGGCCTGCTCGCCGCGGCCCGCCCGGACCGGCTGGTCGTCGTCGGACCCGCCGACCAGGCCACCCGCGGCCCGCACCCGGAGGGCGCCGCCGGCTCGTTCCGCGGCTTCGGGGTCGCCCTCGACGTGACACTGGGCGCCGCCGAGGCCGCCACCGGGCGGCCGCTCCCGCCGTCCCTCTCCGTCGGCGCCTGGCTGCTGTCGCGGGCGGACTGGGCCGACGCCCCCGTGGAGGGACTGGGCCTGGACCCGGCGCTGCCCGCCGAGCGGGCCCTGGCGGCCGGCCGGGAGATCGCCACCCGTGCGCCCCGGGTGGCCCTGCTGGTGATGGGCGACGGCAGCGCCTGCCGGACGGTCAAGGCGCCCGGCTACCTCGACGACCGGGCCGAGCCCTTCGACGCCGCCGTGGCCCGCGCCCTGGGCGCCGCCGACGTCGCCGCACTGAGCGCGCTGGACGCCCAGCTCGCCGCCGCCCTCCAGGCGTCCGGACGGGCCGGCTGGCAGCTCCTGGCGGGCGCCGCCGAGGGCGCGGGGCTGGGCGGCCGGCTGCTGCGCGAGGAGGCCCCCTACGGGGTGGGCTACTTCGTCGCCGCCTGGTCGTAGCCGCCGCCGTACCGGGACCGTAGGCGGCGCGGCCGGGGCGCACGCTCCGGAGCAGACACGGAACGACGGCCGCGAGGTGGTGTGCCACCCGGCGGCCGTCGTGTGCTGCCCGTCTTTGCGATGCGCGTGAACTACGCGTGCATCACTTCCGTGCGCCCTCGCCGGACTCGCTGTCCGCCGCGGCCCGGACCGACTGCTGCCGGGGAATCCCGGCACTTTCGGCGGTCTGCTCCGCCGTGCCGTGCGGCTCCCCATCGGCGGCCTGCTCGGCGGCCGGTCCGGGGGCCGTCTCCGCGGCCCGTTCGGCGGCCGCCTCGGCGGTCTCGGCACGCTGTCCGTCACGCGTCTCGTCACCGGACACCTCCGAGGCCGCCGCTTCCGCCGCGTCGTCCGTCACGCCTTCGGCCACCGCGTCCGCCGCGGACCCGTCGCCGGCCGCGGCCCCCTCGGCGCCCGCGGACTCCTCGGCCTCCTGGGCCCCCCGGGCTTCCCCGGCGCCCTCGGCCTCCGCCGAAGCGGCCGACTTCGCCGGCTCCTCCGCCTCTGCCGTCACCGACGTTGCGGCGCTCTCCTCCGTCAACGCTTCGGACTTACGGCGGCGAAACCGCGAAAACACGTCCATAACTGCTCCTACGCTCTTCATGTGGGCGAAGTCCCCTGCCGCCCGGAGCGGACCGTAGCGCCGCCCACGGGCGCCGGTGCTGCACCGGCTCTCTCGGGACCTCGCAACAGGCAACGACCTCATCCGTGGCCCGTCACGTCGCTCGTTCGAGAGGGGCCCGCGATGTTTGGGAGACTGACGGGGTGAACACCGCCGTCCCCGCTCCGCGGGTCATCGCCGTCGTCGGCCCCACCGCGGCCGGAAAGTCCGATCTGGGCGTTGCGCTCGCCCGACACCTGGGTGGCGAGGTCATCAACGCCGACTCCATGCAGCTCTACCGCGGCATGGACATCGGGACCGCCAAGCTCACGCCCGAGGAGCAGCAGGGCGTACCGCACCGCCTCCTGGACGTCTGGGACGTCACCCGCACCGCCAGCGTCGCCGAGTACCAGCGGCTGGCCCGCGCCGAGATCGACCGGCTGCTCGCGGAGGGCCGCACCCCGGTCCTCGTCGGCGGCTCCGGCCTGTACGTACGCGGTGCCATCGACGCCCTGGAGTTCCCCGGCACCGACCCGGAGGTGCGCGCCCGTCTGGAGGCCGAACTGGCCGAAGAGGGCAGCGGCGCCCTGCACGCCCGGCTGGCCACCGCCGACCCGGAGGCCGCCCGCGCCATCCTGCCCGGCAACGGCCGCCGCATCGTGCGTGCCCTGGAGGTCATCGAGATCACCGGCCGCCCCTTCACCGCCAACCTCCCCGGCCACGAGGCGGTCTACGACACCGTGCAGATCGGGGTCGACGTCGCGCGCCCCGAACTCGACGAGCGGATCGCCCGGCGGGTCGACCGCATGTGGGAGGCGGGCCTCGTCGACGAGGTGCGCCGCCTGGAGGCCGAAGGGCTCCGGGAGGGCCTCACCGCCTCCCGGGCACTCGGCTACCAGCAGGTGCTCGCGCAGCTGGCGGGGGAGTGCACGGAAGAGCAGGCGCGCGAGGAGACGGTGCGCGCCACCAAACGCTTCGCGCGCCGTCAGGACTCGTGGTTCCGCCGGGACCCGCGCGTCCACTGGTTCAGCGGTGCCGCCGAGCACCGGGCGGAACTTCCTGAGCAGGCGCTGGCCCTGGTCGAACGACCGGTCACAGCCTGATCACGTCATGGCATCGGGACGCTCCGGCCGTCATCAGGGCCCCTGAGGGCGTGTCATCATCGACCTTCGATCGAGGCATGCATGCGGCAGTGGGGAGGGCGCGTGGCAATGGAGGCCGGCCCTCGCAACCGAGCCCAGCAGCCGGACAACGGCGCTGACGCGGAAACGGCACCGCTGACCGCCGACGGCCCGGACGCCGTCCGGAACGACCAGCCCGTGAGCCGTCCGCTCCGCTACGACCCGTCCCGGAGCCACCTGCTCCGGGACGACCCGTCCCCCGAGCACGCCGCTCACAGCGGTCTGTCTCACGGCGGCCTGTCCCACGACGGCCCCGCCGACGACGGCCCGTCCGGCGACGCCCTCGGCAGCGGCCCCCTCGCCTCGTCCGCTCCCCTGGGGGCTTCCGACCCTCTGGGCCACCCCGCCACCCTTGGCCCCTCCGACGTCCTGGCCGCCGCCGGGGCGCTGGACGGCTCCGACGGACCGGATGCCGCCGACGGGGCCGGTGAGGGCGGCGAGTCCTTCCGCGAGCTGCGTCCGCCGCGCCGGCTACGACTGTGGCAGCTGGCACCGATCGTCGGGCTGGCGGCCCTCGGCTCGCTGATGTTCGCCTTCCCGCTGGCCTTCGAATTCGGGGGCGACGGCGGTGCGGTGATCGCGATGCTCGGGCTGCTGCTGTGCTGCTGCGCGGCCGGCTGGGGCATGATGGCCGCCCGCCGCGTCGGCTACACCTGGCCCGGCCTGCCCGCCCGCGGCTCCGGCCGCCGCGCCGGCTGGCGGGTGGTCCTCCTCTACGCCCTGGTGGTGGCCGTCCCCGCGGCACTGGCCATCTGGCGCGTGGCCCGGCTGCGCTGACGCGCTCCCGTCCGGGCCGCGCGGCGCGCGCTCCCGCCCGCGCCGCGCTGGCGCGCTCCCTGTCCGGCTTCTCCGGCTGCGCGGAATGGCGCGCTCCTCTTTTTCCCCGCCGCCCACCCCCCTTCGGGGGGTGGGCGGGTCAGGAGCGCACCCCGCCCCCACGGCCTCCCCCCAGCGTCCTCCGACGATCACTCCCCGCCCCCACCGCCCCCGTCCCTGTCAGTCCCGCCCCGTACGATGCAAGGGTGACCAGTACGCAGCGGGTGCCTTTCCTCAAGGGCCACGGCACCGAGAACGACTTCGTGATCATCCCCGACCCGGACGGTCTGCTCGATCTGCCGGCGGCCGCGGTCGCCCGCATCTGTGACCGGCGGGCCGGCCTCGGCGGCGACGGCGTGCTGCGCGCCGTACGCGCCGCCGCGCACCCCGAGGCGCGCGATCAGGCCGACGAGGCCGAGTGGTTCATGGACTACCGCAACGGCGACGGCTCGATCGCCGAGATGTGCGGCAACGGCGTCCGGGTCTTCGCGCGCTATCTGCTCCACGCCGGCCTGGCCGAGGCCGGTGACCTCACCATCGCCACCCGCGCCGGCGTGCGCCGGGTGCATCTCGCCAAGACCGGTGACGTCACGGTCTCCATGGGCCGCGCCGAGCTGCCCGAGGAAGGCGTCGTGGTCACGCTCGACGGCCGCAGCTGGCCGGCCCGCAACGTCAACATGGGCAATCCGCACGCGGTCGCGTTCGTAGAGGACCTGGCCCACGCCGGCGAACTGCTGGCCGTACCGCCGTTCAGCCCTGCGGCGGTTTATCCCGACGGCGTCAACATCGAATTCGTGGTCGACCGCGGACCCCGGCATGTGGCGATGCGGGTCCACGAGCGCGGCTCCGGCGAGACCCGGTCCTGCGGTACGGGCGCCTGCGCGGTGGCCGTCGCCACCGCCCGGAGGGACGGTCTGGACCCGGCGACGACCGGAACTCCCGTCACGTACAGGGTTGATGTGCTCGGCGGCAGCCTGAAGATCACCGAGCTGCCCGACGGCACGGTCGAGATGACCGGACCGGCCGAGATCGTCGCCGAAGGCACCTTCGACCCCTCCTGGCTGGCCGCCGCGCTCGCCTGACCGGCCCGTGGCGGGGCGGGGCGGGCGGGGGCGCTCCGGCCCGCCCCGCGGAAGCGATTCCAGCCAAAAGATTCGCTCGAACGGGTGATCCGTATCACTCTGAGCGAGAGGTGGACAGCGCTGCGTGATGGGCTCGATAGCATCAAGCACCGGCCCGGGGCGCCGGAACTGACGCGTCCCACCGCCGGTCGACGCTGCCGGAGGTGCCCATGAGCGCAGAGGCCACGAACCCTGGTAACCCTGGAGCAGCGGGCCGCAGGCGTGGCCGCCGCCGACTGGAGCTCAGAGGGCTGCGCCGTATCGGCCGCGCCGCACTGCTCGGCCCGGCCCCCCGTGACGGCCTCCCGCACGCCCTGGAGCACGTCGCCAAGGTGCACCGCCGCCACCACCCCGACGCCGACCTGGACACCCTCACCCGGGCCTATCTGCTCGCCGAGTCCTCGCACCGCGGCCAGCTGCGCAAAAGCGGCGAGCCGTACATCACCCACCCGTTGGCCGTGACCCTGATCCTCGCCGAACTGGGCGCGGAGACCACCACGTTGACCGCGTCGCTGCTCCACGACACCGTCGAGGACACCGATCTGACGCTGGATCAGGTCAAGGAGCGGTTCGGCGCCGAGGTCTGCTACCTCGTCGACGGCGTCACCAAGCTGGAGAAGGTCGACTACGGCGCCGCGGCCGAGCCGGAGACCTTCCGCAAGATGCTGGTGGCGACCGGCAACGACGTCCGGGTGATGTCCATCAAGCTCGCCGACCGGCTGCACAACATGCGCACCCTCGGCGTGATGCGGCCCGAGAAACAGGCCCGGATCGCCAAGGTGACCCGCGACGTGCTGATCCCGCTGGCCGAACGCCTCGGCGTCCAGGCACTGAAGGCCGAGCTGGAGGACCTGGTCTTCGCGATCCTGCACCCCGAGGAGTACGCCACCACACAGGCCCTCGTCCTGGAGTACGCCGGCCGGCCCGACCCGCTCGCCGACATCGCGGAGCGGGTGCGCACGGTCCTGGCCGAGGCCGGCATCGACGCCGAAGTCCTCGTCCGGCCACGGCACTTGGTCTCCGTGCACCGCGTGCGGCTGGTCCGCCGCGAGCTGACCGGCGCCGACCTGGGGCGGCTGCTGGTGCTGGTGGCCGAGGACGCCGACTGCTACGCCGTCCTCGGGGAGCTGCACACCTGCTTCACGCCGGTGGTCTCGGAGTTCAAGGACTTCATCGCGACGCCGAAGTTCAACCTCTACCAGTCGCTGCACACCGCCGTCACCGGCCCCTCCGGTGAGATCGCCGAGACGCTGATCCGCACCCACCAGATGCACCGGGTCGCCGAGGCCGGGGTGATCGCCCTCGGCAACCCGTACGCCCCCACGGACGGGTCCGACGCCCCCGAGGGCGAGCGGGCCGACCCGACCCGCCCCGGGTGGCTCTCCCGCCTGCTGGAGTGGCAGCGCACCACCCCCGACCCGGACACCTTCTGGACCTCGCTGCGCGACGATCTCGCCCAGGACCGGGAGATCACCGTCTTCTGCGCGGACGCGCCCTCGGACGGGTCGGACGCCACGGACGGGGCGGCCGGCGCGGCCATCGGCCTGCCCGCCGGAGCGAGTTGTGTGGACGCGGCGTACGAGCGGCACGGCGAGCGGGCGCACTGCTGTATCGGCGCGCGCGTCAACGGCCGGCTCGCCACCCTCGCCACCGTCCTGCACGACGGCGACAGCCTGCAGCTCCTGATGGCCCCGGACCCCGCCGCCGGCCCCTCGCCCGAATGGCTCGACCACGCCCGTACACCCGCCGCGCGGCTCGCCATCGCCCGCTGGTTGTCCGGCCCGCAGGAGCCCGCCGTGGGCCCGCAGGGCCCCGCCGAGACCCCCTCCGGGCCGCCGCCCGCCGGCCGGCCCGCCCCGGACGGCGAGCGCCCCGCCATGGCCCGCGCCACGCCCGGTTCGGTCCTCGCGGTCGCGGACCTGCCCGGCGCCGCGGTCCGGCTGGCCGGCTGCTGCACACCGGTACCGCCGGACACCGTCACCGGCTTCGCCGTACGGGGCGGCGCGGTCACCGTGCACCGCGCCCTGTGCCCCGTCGTGGCCCGTATGGCGGCCACCGGGCGACAGCCGGTCGCAGTGCGCTGGCGGGGCGCGGGACAAGGCACCCACGGTTGCCGGGTCACCCTCCTGGCCGAGGCCTTCAGCCGGCCGCACCTCCTCGCCGACCTCACCGAGGTGATCGCCTCCCAGGGCGCCGCCGTGGTGTCCGCCGCCGTCGAACCCCCGCACGAACAACGCGTGCGCCATACGTACACGCTGCACCTGCCGAACGCCGCCGGGCTGCCGTCCCTGATGCGCGCGATGCGGCAAGTGCCCGGTGTCTTCGACGTGTTGCGCGCCGGGCGGGTCCGGCAGACCGCGGCGATGCGTCCCTGAGCCGTACCGGCCATGGCGGTGACGGACCGTCGGACGGCTGCGGGCCGTCCGGAGGACGTGCTCCGGGACAGGTGCGCGGGGCGCCGCCCGTTCGGGTGCCGTTTGACGGCTCGCCCGCGGCGGAGGCGGCCGCGTTGGTAGCCGTAGTTCATGTCCCTTCCCTCACGCCGACCGTCCCGCGACCCCGACCGCACCGCCCTCGCGCCGCTCCGTGCCCGAACCGGCCGGCTCCGGAGCTCCGGCCGCCGGGCCGCCGCGCTCGGGCTGGCAGCCGTCGCCACCCTCGGGGTGGCCGAGCCGAAGCCACTCGGGGCGCAGGGCCTGGGCGACCGGCTCTTCCCCATGCTCGGCAACACCGGCTACGACGTCACGTCCTACGACGTCTCCCTGGACTACTCCGGCCACAACGACCGGCCGATGAACGCCACCACGGAGATCACCGCGCAGGCCACCACCGAGCTCGACCGGCTCAACCTCGACTTCGCCCGCGGCACGGTGCGCTCCGTGAAGGTCGGAGGGCTGCCCGCCCGGTACGAGCAGCACGGCGAGGACCTGGTGGTCATCCCGCCGTCCCACATCGCCCGGGGACAGCAGGTCAAGATCTCCGTCCAGCACACCAGCGACCCCCGCGGCAAGACCGACGGCGGCTGGCTCCGCACCACCGACGGACTGGCGATGGCCAACCAGGCGGACGCCGCCCACCGCGTCTTCCCCTGCAACGACCATCCCTCCGACAAGGCGTTCTTCACCTTCCGCATCACCGCCCCCCAGCAGCTGACCGCGGTCGCCAACGGCCTGCCCCTGGGGCCGGGCGGCACCCGAGCGGCACGCCGTACCTGGACCTACCGGACCGCCCACCCCATGGCCACCGAACTCGCACAGGTCTCCATCGGGAAGTCCAGCGTGCTGTTCAAACACGGACCGCACGGCCTGCCGATCCGCGACGTCGTCCCGACCGCGCACCGCGCGGCGCTCGGCAAATGGCTGGCCAAGACGCCGGAGCAGGTCGCCTGGATGGAGCGCAAGGTCGGCCCCTACCCCTTCGAGGCGTACGGGGTGCTGATCGCCAACGCCCACACCGGCTTCGAGCTGGAGACCCAGACCCTCTCACTCTTCGAGAAGGACCTGTTCACGGCCGAGCACCTGCCTGCCTGGTACGTGGAGTCCGTGATGGTGCACGAACTGGCACACCAGTGGTTCGGCGACAGCGTCAGCCCGCGCCGCTGGTCCGACGTCTGGCTCAACGAGGCCCACGCCACCTGGTACGAGGCGCTCTACGCCGAGGAGAAGGGCGACTTCCGGGCAGACCTGGAGACCCGGATGCACCGGGCGTACCAGCAGTCCGACGGGTGGCGGGCCGAGGGCGGGCCGCCCGCCGCGCCCAAGGTCCCCAGCCCCGGACAGAAGATCAGCATCTTCCGCCCCGTCGTCTACGACGGCAGCGCCCTGGTCCTCTACGCCCTGCGCCAGAAGATCGGCCCGGCCGCCTTCGACCGGCTCGAACGCGAATGGGTGGCCCACCACAAGGACGACGTGGCCGACACCGCCGACTTCACCGCGCTGGCCTCCAAGATCTCCGGGGAGAACCTCACCGGCTTCTTCCAGCAGTGGCTCTACGGTGCCCACACCCCGCCCATGCCCGGCCACCCGAACTGGCGGCCCGGCGGGGCCGGCGATTTCGGCAAGCCGGCGAAGCCGGGGCAGCCCCCGAAGGGCGGACAGCCCGGCAGAACCGGACGGCCGGTAAAGCTCGCCGCGAAACCCACGCCGCCCGGAAAACCCGCGTGACGGCCCTCCCGGGCCGTGCGACCATCATCGGGTCGGCGCCGGCAGCCCGGGAATCTCCGGGGCGTGTCGTACGTTGACACCTACGACAGTCCCCGGTGGGACCCCCGGGTCCCCATGAGGGCTTCCCAACGACGCAAAGGATCAAATGACCTCCTCTTCTTCCCTTCCGCAGGACCGGCAGCGCCTCCCCGAGAGCCTTCGGGCCGACGCCCTGATGGAAGAGGACGTCGCCTGGAGCCACGAGATCGACGGGGAGCGTGACGGCGACCAGTACGACCGCTCGGACCGTGCGGCACTGCGCCGTGTGGCGGGCCTTTCCACCGAGCTTGAGGACATCACCGAGGTCGAGTACCGCCAGCTCCGCCTGGAGCGCGTGGTGCTCGTCGGTGTCTGGACCTCCGGGACGGTGCAGGACGCGGAGAACTCCCTCGCCGAGCTCGCCGCGCTGGCCGAGACCGCCGGCGCGATGGTGCTCGACGGCGTCATCCAGCGCCGCGACAAGCCCGACCCGGCCACGTACATCGGTTCGGGCAAGGCGATGGAGCTGCGCGACATCGTGCTCGAATCCGGGGCCGACACCGTGGTGTGTGACGGTGAGCTCTCCCCGGGCCAGCTGATCCACCTGGAGGACGTCGTCAAGGTCAAGGTGGTCGACCGGACCGCCCTGATCCTCGACATCTTCGCCCAGCACGCCAAGTCCCGGGAGGGCAAGGCACAGGTCTCGCTGGCGCAGATGCAGTACATGCTCCCCAGGCTGCGCGGCTGGGGCCAGTCGCTGTCCCGGCAGATGGGTGGCGGTGGCTCCGGTTCCGCGGGCGGCGGTATGGCCACCCGTGGCCCCGGTGAGACCAAGATCGAGACGGACCGGCGGCGGATCCGCGAGCGGATGGCGAAGCTGCGCCGGGAGATCGCGGAGATGAAGACCGGCCGGGACGTCAAGCGCCAGGAACGCCGGCGCCACAAGGTCCCCTCGGTCGCCATCGCCGGCTACACCAACGCCGGCAAGTCCTCGCTGCTCAACCGCCTCACCGGGGCCGGCGTGCTGGTGGAGAACGCCCTGTTCGCCACCCTGGACCCGACCGTCCGGCGGGCCGAGACGCCCAGCGGACGGCTCTACACCCTCGCCGACACCGTCGGCTTCGTCCGGCACCTTCCGCACCACCTCGTCGAGGCGTTCCGCTCCACGATGGAGGAGGTCGGTGACTCCGACCTGATCCTGCACGTGGTCGACGGCTCGCACCCGGTGCCGGAGGAGCAGCTGGCCGCCGTCCGCGAGGTGATCCGGGACGTCGGTGCCACGGACGTGCCCGAGATCGTGGTGGTCAACAAGGCCGATGCGGCCGACCCGCTGGTCCTCCAGCGGCTGCTGCGCCGGGAGAAGCACGCGATCGCGGTCTCTGCCCGTACGGGCCAGGGCATCGCGGAGCTGCTGACCATGCTCGACGACGAGCTGCCCCGGCCGCGGGTCGAGATCGAGGTGCTGGTGCCCTACACCCAGGGCGCCCTGGTCTCGCGGGCGCACGCCGAGGGCGAGGTCCTCTCCGAGGAGCACACCGCCGAGGGCACGGTCCTCAAGGCGCGGGTGCACGAGGAGCTGGCCGCCGAGTTCCGCCCGTTCGTGCCGGCGGCGTAAGGGCCCGCACGTACGGACCGCAGATGCGGAAGGCCCGCTCCGGGAGACCGGAGCGGGCCTTCGCCGTAGTGGCGGCCCGGTGGGGCGGTGCCGGGCACCGCCCCACCTCAGCGCGTTACTGCTTGTTCGCCCACTTCTTGCTCATGTTGTCGAAGATGGACTTGGCCTCCGGGCCCAGGTGCGGGCCGGCCGACCAGCGGGCCGGGCGCGGACCCATCGACATGTTGGACACCAGCACCGGCTTGCCGTCGGCACCCTTGATGAACCAGGGGCCACCGGAGGAGCCACCGGTCATCGTGCAGCCGATCCGGTACATGGTCGGCTTGTTGGCGTCCATCGACAGCCGGGTCGGCTTGTCGGTGCAGCTCTGCTGCGCGGCACCGTCGAACGGCGGCTCGGCCGGGTAGCCCTGCGCGGTCAGGCTGGGGATCTTGGCCATCGCCGGGGCGTTGAAGTCGACCTGGTACGCGCCGCCGGCCATCTCCTCCAGCGACTTGCCGCCGGTGCTCTCCTCCGGCTTCACATGCATCAGCGCGAAGTCGTACGGGGCCATCGGTACGCCCGGAACGGCGCCGCCGTCCTTGATCCACTCGCTGGACGTCGCCATGTCGTCCGCCCACCACTTGCCCGCCGGGACGCGCTCCTCGAAGGGCTTGTTCTTCAACTCGCCGGCGGTGCCACCGGTCTTGTTGAAGTTCGGCACGAACATCATGTTGCGGTACCAGCCGCCGTTCTTGCCGGCGTGCACACAGTGCGCCGCGGTCCACACCAGGTTGGACTTACCGGGGTGCGCCGGGTCCTTGACGACCGTGGCGGAGCACCGCGACTCGCCCTCGGGGGTGCTGAACAGCAGCAGACCCACGCCGGGAGCGGTGGTGGTGTACGGGGTCTTGACGGGCTGAGCGGGGACGGCGGCCGGCTCAGGGTCCGTCTTGCCCTGGTCCTCGGAGATGTCCTCGGGCTTGCTGGGGTCCTTGGGCGGCTTGACCTTCTCGATCTTGTCCGGGTTCCAGAAGTTCTTGATGATCGGGTTGATGAACTCCCCGGCCTCCCGGAGCCACTTGTCCCGGTCCCAGTTCTTCCACTCGCCGTTCTTCCACTTGTCCAGGTCGAAGCCGTGCTCCTTGAGCTTGTCCTGGATGTCCTTGGGGATCTTGATCGCACCCCCGCCCGTGGTGTCCGCCGCGGACTGACTGGGCTTGGCATCCGCGTTGTCGCTGTCCGGCCCACAGCCGGTGGCGGTCAGCGCCACTACGGCGGTGAGGGCGGCGGCGGCCAGGACGGGCCGTCGTATGGGTCGCATGGGTGGGATCCCCCTGATGAATCGAATGGTGTGGCTTTGAGCGGAGTCGCGCTGGTCCGGGAACTTGTCATGAACCCCAAGATCCGAGCGCAAGACCCCACTATGCCGGTGACCATGGTGACGGCGGTACTCGGGTCCCCGGTTCCAGCCCTTCAAGGATCTTGATCCGGGCCGTGATCCGGCGTCGCCGCCGTCGTTGGTACGTACGGGGGACGGCCGGGCTGCCCGCCGGCCCGCTCGGTATGCAGCAGCTCACCAAGCAGGAGGACACAACTGCCGTGGCGTTGACCGAAACCGTGCCGGCGGCCGCGCCGCCGGCCCACGAGGGGATCCTGCGCCGGCAGTCCCTGCGTGAGTCCGCAGCCCGTACGTACGCGCGCTCGCTGCCCATCGTCCCGGTGCGCGCCCGCGGTCTGACCATCGAGGGCGCCGACGGCCGGCGCTACCTCGACTGTCTCTCCGGCGCCGGCACCCTTGCCCTCGGCCACAACCACCCGGTCGTGCTGGAGGCGATCCGCACCGTCCTCGACTCGGGCGCCCCGCTGCACGTCCTCGACCTGGCCACCCCCGTCAAGGACGCCTTCACCACCGAGCTGTTCGCCACACTGCCCAGGGAGTTGGCCGAAAAGGGCCGGATCCAGTTCTGCGGCCCGGCCGGTACGGACGCCGTCGAGGCGGCCTTCAAACTCGTCCGCACCGCCACCGGCCGGGACGGCCTGATGGCCTTCTCCGGCGCCTACCACGGCATGACCGCCGAAGCGCTCGCCGCGTCCGGGGGAGCGCAGCGCACCAGCGTGGCCCGGCTGCCCTACCCCTACGACTACCGCTGCCCGTTCGGGACGGGCGGCGAGCGCGGTGCCGAACTCGCCGCCCGCTGGACCGAGAGCCTGCTCGACGACGCCAAGAGCGGGGTACCCCGGCCGGCCGGGATGATCCTGGAACCCGTCCAGGGCGAGGGCGGCGTGATCCCCGCCCCGGACGGCTGGCTGCGCCGGATGCGCGAGCTCACCGCGGCCCGGCAGATCCCGCTGATCGTGGACGAGGTCCAGACCGGCGTCGGCCGCACCGGCACCTTCTGGGCGATCGAGCACAGCGGCATCGTCCCCGACGTGCTGGTCCTGTCGAAGGCGATCGGTGGCAGCCTGCCGCTGGCCGTGATCGTCTACCGCGAGGAACTCGACGCCTGGCAGCCCGGCGCGCACGCCGGCACCTTCCGCGGCAACCAGCTCGCCATGGCGGCGGGCCGCGCCACCCTCGCCCACGTCCGCGCCAACGGCCTCGCCGAACGCGCCGGGGAACTCGGCGCCCGGATGCTCGGCCGACTCCGCGCCCTGGCCGGTGCCCACGACTGCATCGGCGACGTCCGCGGCCGCGGGCTGATGCTCGGCCTCGAACTCGTCGACCCCGGCGCCGGCCCCGACCCCGGCGGCGCCCGCCCCGCCGCCCCGCACCTCGCCGCCGCCGTCCAGCAGGCCTGCCTGGACCGCGGCCTGATCGTCGAGCTGGGCGGCCGGCACTCCGCCGTCGTCCGGCTGCTGCCACCCCTGACCATCACCGACGAACAGGCGGACGCGATCCTCGACCGCCTCGCCGACGCCATCACGGCGGCGGTCCGTACCGACCCCGGGCCGACGGGCTCGTCCCCCACGACACTGCGAGGCACCACCCCATGAACGAACGCCCCGGCCCCGACGGCACCCCGCCCGCCGAGCGCCTCCCCGACCGGCACCCCGGCGCCGGCACCGTCGAGTCCGTTCCCCGCCAGCAGCGGCGCGCCCCGGAGGACGCCTGCCACCAGCAGACCCACGAGGGCCCCGACCGGGCAGCCGGCCCGTTCACCGCGCCCGCCCCCTACGACCGCGTCCCCGGCGAGCACGACCCGCTCGACCACCCCGACCCGGCGGTCGCCGCGAACGCCGCGGGCGTCGAGCACCTGCTGCGCTGCTGGCTGCGGGAGAACGGCGGCCCGCGGCCGGCCGGCGGCCGGCTCCGCCTCCCGCTGCCCGCCAGCGCCACCGCACTGCACATCCCCGTCCGCTACTGGTCGCCCACCGGCTGGCACCGCCTGGGCGCCCCCAGCCTCGAAGGCGCCCCCGCCGGGGCCGCCCCCCTGGACGCCGTCATGCTCGCCGCACTGCTGCGCCGAGAGGCCGCACACGGCGGCGACCGGCGGGCCTCGGACGGCGGCGAGCACCGCGTCGCCGACGGCGGGGAACGGACGGCCCCGGAGAGCGAGCCGACACCGGACGGCGACGGCGCCGAACTCCTCGGCAGGGTCGCCGACTCCGTCCGGAACGTGGCCGCCTTCCTCGCCGACCGCCGCGCCCGGCCCGCCGACGACCACGACGCGCTCTTCCTCGAAGCCGAACAGTCCCTGCTCTTCGGCCATCCGCTGCACCCCACGCCCAAGAGCCGGGAAGGGCTCAGCGACGCCGAGACCCGGGCCTATTCGCCCGAACTGCGCGGCGCCTTCCCGTTGCACTGGATCGCCGTGCACCGCTCCGCCGTCGCCGCCGACTCCGCCTGGACCGAACGCGGCAAGCCCGTCCCGGCGGAACGGCTCATCGCCCGCCTCGCCGGCGAGGGGAGGCAACTCCCCGACGGGACCGTGCCGTTGCCGCTGCACCCCTGGCAGGCCCGGGAACTCTCCGGGCACCCCGGCCTCACCGCCCTCCGTGACGCCGGACTGCTGCACGACCTGGGCCCGCACGGCCCGCTCTGGCACCCCACCTCCTCCGTCCGCACCGTCCACCGCCCCGACGCGGAGGCCATGCTCAAGCTCTCCCTCGGGCTGCGCATCACCAACTCCCGCCGGGAGAACCTCCGCAAGGAACTGGTCCGCGGGGTCGAGGTGCACCGGCTGCTGCGCACCGGACTCGGCGCGCAGTGGCAGGCCGCCCACCCCTGCTTCGACATCGTCCGCGACCCGGCCTACCTCGCCGTCGACGGCCTCGACGGCGCACCCGTCCAGGGCCTGGACGTCGTCATCCGCCACAACCCCTTCACCCGCACCGACGACGCCGTCTGCATCGCCGGTCTCACCTCGCCGCGCCCCTGGCCCGGCCACGCGGGCGTCCGCTCCCGCCTCGAAGACCTCGTCGGCACCCTCGCCGCCCGCACCGGGCGCCCCCACGGCGCGGTGGCCACGGAGTGGTTCCTGCGCTACCTCGAAGCGGTCGTCCGGCCCGTGCTGTGGCTCGACGGCACGGCCGGGGTCGTCCTGGAGGCCCACCAGCAGAACACCCTCGTGCTCCTGGACCCCGACGGCTGGCCGACCGGCGGCCGCTACCGCGACAACCAGGGCTACTACTTCCGCACCTCCCGCCGCACCGATCTCGACCGGCGGCTGCCCGGCATCGGCACCGTGAGCGACACCTTCGTCGCCGACGACGTCATCGACGAACGCTTCGCCTACTACCTCGGCATCAACAACGTCCTCGGCCTCATCGGGGCCTTCGGCGCCCAGCGCCTGGTCCGCGAGGAGATCCTGCTCGCCGCCTTCCGGCGGTTCCTCGCCGACGCCGCCGCGGCTCCCGAAGGGCACCGCTCTTTGCTCCCCGAGCAGCTGCTGGCCGCCCGCACCCTGCGCTGCAAGGCCAATCTCGCGACCCGGCTGCACGGCCTGGACGAACTCGTCGGTCCCGTCGAAACCCAGTCCGTCTACGTCACCCTGCCCAACCCGCTCGTTCCGTAGGACGCCGATCCGTCCGACCGCAGACCCCCGCCCACCGTCCCCGGCGCCGACGCCCCGCGACCCACAAGGCCACGCGGCATCCGGCCACGAGAGGAGAGCGTCGCCGTGCCATCCACCGATTCCGGCATCGACTCCAGCGCCGACCAGGCCGCCCACCACCCGCGTACGGCAGCGACCGGCGTCCGGGGCACCGGCGGCCCCGGGCGGCCGCCGGCCCCCGCCGGCCGGCTCCTCGACGACCTGGCGGGCTGGGGAGCGGCCCGCACCCCCGCCGGGCCGTTCCGGCTCGTCCCCGTCCGGCCCGACCGCGACCTGGAGCGGATCACCGCCTGGATGAACGACCCGGCCGTCTCGGCCTTCTGGGAGCTGGCCGGGCCGCCGGAGACCACCGCCGCCCACCTGCGCGGCCAGCTCGACGGGGACGGCCGGAGCGTGCCCTGCCTGGGCGTGCTCGACGGCGTCCCGATGAGCTACTGGGAGATCTACCGCGCCGACCTCGACCCGCTCGCGCGGTACTACCCGGCGCGTCCCCACGACACCGGGATCCACCTCCTCCTCGGCCGCGCCCACGACCGCGGCCGCGGCCTGGGCAGCGCCCTGCTGCGCGCCACCGCCGACCTCGTGCTCGACCGCCGCCCGGACTGCACGCGCGTCCTCGCCGAGCCCGACCTGCGCAACACAGCGTCCGTCGCGGCCTTCCTGACCGCCGGCTTCCGCTACGCCGACGAAATCGAACTCCCCGAAAAACGCGCGGCGTTGATGGTCCGCGACCGCGCCCACCGCCACCTGCTCTGACCCCGGGGCCGTCCGTCGACGGTCCCGCTCCGGTCCGCCGTCCATCGCGCCGCTCCGGTTGTCCCCCGTACGAGCCGGGGCGGTCCCGCTTCGAGGAGTCCCGCCTTGCCTCCTGAGCCACAGCCTTCGCAGCACGCCTGGCAGCACGCCGCCCGCCGGCTCTTCGCCAAGATCCTGGCGGAATTCGCGTACGAGGAAGTCCTCGCCCCCCAGCCCGACGGCACCGGCCCGGACGGCGTCCCCCGCTACCGCCTGCCGGTCTCCGACGAGCTGACCTACCACTTCCGGGCCCGCCGCGGCGCCTACGGCCACTGGCGCGTGGACCCCGACTCGATCACACCCGACACCGACCCCTTCCGCTTCCTCACCCACGCCCACGACACCGTCCTGGGCCTGTCCGGCGACACCACCGGCCACCTCATCCGGGAGCTGACCGCCACCCTGGCCGCCGACACCCGCCTCGACGCCACCGCCCTCAGCGCCGCCGACCTCGCCGACCTGGACTACGCCACCCTCGAAGGCCACCAGACCGGCCACCCCTGGCTCGTCGCCAACAAGGGCCGGCTCGGCTTCTCGGCCACCGACGCGGCCACCTGGGCCCCCGAAGCACGCACCCCCCGGCGCCTGCCCTGGATCGCCGCACACCACGGCATCGCCCATTACCGCGGTATCCCCACGCTGGCCACCCCCGATCGCCTCTACGGCGAGGAACTCACCCCCGCCACCCGGCACGCCTTCGCCCGCGCCATCACCGACGAGGGCCGGGACCCCGCCGACTACCTCTTCCTCCCCGTACACCCCTGGCAGTGGGACGAGACCGTCGCCCCGCTCTTCGCCCCGCAACTCGCGGACAGATCCATCATCGCGCTGCCCACTGACAACGACCTCCGGCTGCCGCAGCAGTCGATCCGCACCTTCCTCAATATCAGCCGCCCCGAGGCCCGTACGGTCAAACTGCCGCTGTCCATCCTTAACACCCTGGTCTGGCGCGGACTGCCCACCGAGCGCACCCTCGCCGCACCCGCGGTCACCCGCTGGGTGCACGGCCTGCGCGACGCCGACCCCTACCTCCGCGACGAGACCCGGGTGATCCTCCTCGGCGAGATCGCCTCGGTCACCGTCGAGCACCCCCTCTACGACCGGCTGCCCGGCGTCCCGTACCAGTTCAAGGAACTGCTCGGCTGCATCTGGCGGGAGCCGCTGCACGGCTGCCTCGACCCCGGTGAACGCGGCCGCACCCTGGCCTCGCTGCTGCAGACCGACCCGCAGGGCCGGGCACTGACCGCCGAGCTGGTGCACCGCTCCGGCCTGGCCCCGCGCGCCTGGCTGGCCCGCCTCTTCGCCGCGCTGCTCCCCCCGCTGCTGCACTTCCTCTACCAGTACGGCACCGTCTTCTCCCCGCACGGCGAGAACGCCATCGTGGTCTTCGACGAAAACGACGTCCCCACCCGCCTCGCGGTCAAGGACTTCGTCGACGACGTCAACACCAGCGCCCAGCCGCTGCCGGAGCACGACTCCATGCCGGAGGACGTGCGCACGGTCCTGCTCACCGAACCGCCCGCGTTCCTCACCCAGTTCATCCACTCCGGCCTGTTCGTCGGCGTCTTCCGCTACCTCGCCCCGTTGTGCGCGGACCAACTCGGCCTGCCCGAGGAGGAGTTCTGGTCACTCGTACGGGCGGAGATCCTCCGCCACCACGAGCGCTTCCCCGGCCTGAAGGATCGCTACGAGACGTTCGACCTGCTCACCCCGCGGATCGAGCGGCTGTGCCTGAACCGCAACCGTCTGCATGTGGACGGCTACCGGGACCGCCGCGAGCGCCCGCACGCCGCCGTGCACGGCACCGTCCCCAACCCCCTCCACCATCCGTGACCCGGCACGGTGTCAGTGGTCCCGCGTAGGCTTGCAGCGCTATGACGAAGCCCTCCCTCCCCGATCTGCTCCACGCCGCCGTCACCGCCGTCGGCGGCACCGAGCGCCCCGGCCAGGTGGCGATGGCCGAGGCCGTCGCCGAGGCCGTGGACGACAACTCCCACCTGCTGGTCCAGGCCGGCACCGGCACCGGAAAGTCCCTCGGCTATCTGGTGCCGGCGCTCGCGCACGGCGAGCGCGTGGTGGTCGCCACGGCCACCCTCGCGCTCCAGCGCCAGCTGGTGGAGCGCGATCTTCCGCGGACGGTCGACGCCCTGCATCCGCTGCTGCGCCGCCGCCCCGAGTTCGCCATGCTCAAGGGCCGCTCGAACTACCTCTGCCTGCACCGCCTGCACGAGGGCGCCCCGCAGGAAGAGGAGGACGGCCTCTTCGACGTCTTCGAGCAGGCCACGCCCACCAGCAAGCTCGGCAAGGACCTGCTGCGGCTGCGGGACTGGGCGGACGAGACCGAGACCGGCGACCGCGACGCCCTCACCCCCGGCGTCTCGGACCGCGCCTGGGGCCAGGTCTCGGTCTCCTCCCGGGAGTGCCTGGGCGCCTCGAAGTGCGCGTACGGCGCGGAGTGCTTCGCCGAGGCCGCCCGGGAGCGCGCCAAGCTGGCCGACGTGGTCGTCACCAACCACGCGCTGCTGGCCATCGACGCGATCGAGGGCGCCCCGGTCCTCCCGCAGCACGAGGTCCTGATCATCGACGAGGCCCATGAGCTGGTCTCCCGGGTCACCGGCGTCGCCACCGGCGAGCTCACCCCCGGCCAGGTCAACCGCGCCGTGCGCCGGGCCGCCAAGCTCGTCAACGAGAAGGCCGCCGACCAGCTCCAGACCGCCGCCGAGACCTTCGAGCGCCTGATGGAGCTGGCCCTGCCGGGCCGCCTGGAGGAGATCCCCGAGGACCTGGGCTACTGCCTGATGGCGCTGCGCGACGCGGCCCGGGAGGTGGTCTCGGCGCTCGGCTCGACCCGCGACAAATCGGTGCAGGACGAGGACGCGGTCCGCAAGCAGGCGCTCGCCTCGGTGGAGAACGTCCACGCCGTCGCCGAGCGCATCGCCAACGGCTCCGAATACGACGTGGTCTGGTACGAACGCCACGACCGTTTCGGCGCGTCCCTGCGGGTGGCGCCGCTGTCCGTTTCGGGGCTGCTGCGCGAGAAGCTCTTCGAGGACCGTTCCGTGGTCCTCACCTCCGCCACGCTCAAGCTGGGCGGCGATTTCAACGGCGTCGCGGCCTCCCTGGGGCTCTCCCCGGAGGGCACCCAGCGCGAGGACGCACCCCCGTGGAAGGGCCTCGACGTCGGCTCGCCCTTCGACTACTCGAAGCAGGGGATCCTCTACGTCGCCAAGCACCTCGCCCAGCCGGGCCGGGAGGGCAGCCGCGGCGACATGCTCGACGAGCTCGCCGAGCTGATCGAGGCCGCCGGCGGGCGCACCCTGGGCCTGTTCTCCTCCATGCGGGCCGCCCAGGCCGCCGCCGAGGAGCTGCGCGGCCGGCTGGACATGCCGATCCTCCTCCAGGGCGAGGAGACCCTCGGCGAGCTGATCCGGGCCTTCGCCGCCGACGCCCGGACCTGCCTGTTCGGCACGCTCTCCCTCTGGCAGGGCGTCGACGTACCGGGGGCGAACTGCCAGCTGGTGGTGATGGACCGGGTGCCGTTCCCGCGCCCGGACGATCCGCTGATGAGCGCCCGCCAGAAGGCCGTCGAGGAGGCCGGCGGCAACGGCTTCATGGCCGTGGCGGCCACCCATGCCGCGCTGCTGATGGCCCAGGGCGCCGGCCGGCTGGTCCGTGCCACGGGCGACCGCGGAGTGGTGGCCGTATTGGACCCACGGGTCGAGCGGGCCCGTTACGGATCGTTCCTGCGCGCCTCGATGCCCGACTTCTGGTACACCACCGACCGCAACCAGGTCCGCCGCTCCCTCGCGGCCATCGACGCCGCCGCCAAGGCGGCGGAGGAGAAGCCCGAGCAGTAGCGGGCGCACGGGTCAGGGGCGCAGAGCCCTGCTGTGGGTACCGGCGTTTCCGGGCCGATACGCACAGCAGGGCTCCGGGACCGGCGCAGAGGTCCCGGAGCCCGGTCGTGAGGGGTGGGTCAGACCCGCCGCAGAACGGCCACCACCTTGCCGAGGATGGTCGCCTCGTCACCGGGAATCGGCTGGTACGCGGAGTTGTGCGGCAGCAGCCACACATGGCCGTCCTCGCGCTTGAAGCGCTTGACGGTGGCCTCGCCGTCGAGCATGGCGGCGACGATGTCGCCGTTCTCGGCGACCGGCTGGCGGCGGACCGTGACCCAGTCGCCGTCGCAGATCGCGGCTTCGATCATGGAGTCGCCGACGACCTTCAGAACGAAGAGCTCACCGTCGCCGACGAGCTGGCGGGGGAGCGGGAAGACGTCCTCGACCGACTCCTCCGCGAGGATCGGGCCACCGGCGGCGATCCGGCCGACCAGCGGGACGTAGGACGCGGCCGGCTTGCCGGCGGTCTCCGTCGCGGCGCTGGTGGCGGTCTGGTCCGAGGCGCGGACCTCGTACGCCCGCGGGCGGTGCGGGTCGCGGCGCAGGAAGCCCTTGCGTTCGAGGGCCATGAGCTGGTGGGCGACGGACGAGGTGCTGGACAGCCCGACGGCCTGGCCGATCTCCCGCATGGACGGGGGATAGCCGCGCCGCTGCACGGAATCCCGGATCACCTCGATCACCCTGCGCTGGCGGTCGGTGAGCCCCGAACTGTCCGCCCGGATTCCCGGGGGCCGGCCGGGAAGCGCTCGGGCGGGCTTCTGCTCTTCGGGGTCCAACGTGGCGTCTTCCATCGGCGGCCGCGGTGCCTTTTGCGGGTGTTCGAACCGGCTCTGGGAGTGGCTTTGTGCGGTGATGGTCGCGCTGTCTGCGGTGGTGGTCACGTCGGCCCCTCTCGAAATGTTCTCCCTAGTTAGCCAACGGTAGTTGCTTTCGAAAGGTTGCGCCAAACACACGTTCGAGTGAAATATTCGCCGATTGGCTGACCCGATCAAGTGGGTGGGTGTATGGCCGAGCGACGAATTTCCGCGCGCAACGCAGGGGCCGTGCGGTCGGCCCGATTGTGTCATCCCCGCCCCGCCGCACCCCTGGGCGGGTGCCGTCCCGTACCCTCATGGGCGGCCGTCCGGCTCACCCCCCTTGCGACACGCGGTAGGCGGATGTAAGCGGGCCGACACCACATCTAGTGGTTAGATGCGTTCGGCCGCCCACAAGTTGTGGTCCCTGGTCCTTCGGGCCGCGGGGATCGCCTATGCTTGGGGCTGCTTCGGAGGGCCCCTGGGGGCCGGTCGAGGTTCTTCGTCGTGCGCCGGGATCTGTGGCGTACGTACGTCCGTATAGCGAGGGTGAGGAGGGTCGAGCCATGCACTGCCCCTTCTGCAGGCACCCCGACAGCCGGGTGGTCGACAGCCGGACCACGGACGACGGGACGGCGATCCGCCGGCGCCGTCAGTGCCCCGACTGCTCCCGCCGTTTCACGACCGTCGAAACGGCGTCCCTGATGGTGATCAAGCGGAGCGGGGTCACCGAGCCCTTCAGCCGCAACAAGGTCATCGCCGGGGTGCGGAAGGCGTGCCAGGGACGCCCGGTCACCGAGGACGCGCTCGCCAAACTCGGCCAGCGGGTCGAGGAAGCGGTGCGCGCGACCGGCAGCGCCGAGCTGTCCACCCATGACGTCGGGCTCGCCATACTGGGCCCGCTGCAGGAACTCGACCTCGTCGCGTACCTGCGCTTCGCGTCCGTTTACCGGGCCTTCGATTCGCTTGAGGACTTCGAGGCGGCCATCGCCGAGCTGCGGGAGCAGCGCGAGCAGGGTCCGCCCGGCCCGGACTGCGGGACCGACGGGGAGGCCGGTGCGGCCGTTCCCGTGCCCGCCACCGCCGCCGACTGAGCTCGGCGCGCATCCAGACCTGTATCGGGGCGAGAGCAGGGCGCCCCGGTAGCAGAAAGACAAACACCGTGCCACGGAATGCGTGCGCACATATGGGCGTTTGCCCGTATACAGGGAGGCGGAATGACAGAGACGACGAGCGGCCCGGCACGAGGCTCCCGCGCCAAGGGCAGCAAGGCGAGCAAGGGTCTGCGTATCGAGCGCATTCACACCACGCCCGGAGTGCATCCGTACGACGAGGTGGAATGGGCGAGCCGTGACGTCGTCATGACCAATTGGCGCGACGGCTCGGTCAATTTCGAGCAGCGTGGCGTCGAGTTCCCCGAGTTCTGGTCGGTGAACGCGGTCAACATCGTCACGAGCAAGTACTTCCGCGGCGCGGTGGGTTCCCCGACCCGGGAGTCGAGCCTCAAGCAGCTGATCGACCGCGTGGTCAAGACGTACCGCAAGAGCGGCGAGGAGAACGGTTACTTCGCCTCCCCGGCGGACGCCGAGATCTTCGAGCACGAGCTGGCGTACGCCCTGCTGCACCAGATCTTCAGCTTCAACTCGCCGGTGTGGTTCAACGTCGGCACGAAGCAGCCGCAGCAGGTCAGCGCCTGCTTCATCCTGTCCGTGGACGACTCCATGGAGTCGATCCTGGACTGGTACAAGGAAGAGGGGATGATCTTCAAGGGCGGCTCCGGTGCCGGTCTGAACCTCTCCCGCATCCGCTCCTCCAAGGAACTGCTCTCCTCCGGCGGCAACGCCTCCGGTCCGGTCTCCTTCATGCGCGGCGCCGACGCCTCGGCCGGAACGATCAAGTCCGGTGGTGCCACCCGCCGCGCGGCCAAGATGGTCGTGCTCGACGTCGACCACCCGGACGTCGAGGCCTTCATCGAGACCAAGGTGAAGGAGGAGGAGAAGATCCGCGCGCTGCGCGACGCGGGCTTCGACATGGACCTGGGCGGCGACGACATCACGTCCGTCCAGTACCAGAACGCCAACAACTCGGTCCGTGTCAACGACGAGTTCATGAAGGCCGTCGAGTCCGGCTCGAAGTTCGGCCTGCGCGGCCGCCTGACCGGTGAGGTCATCGAGGAGGTCGACGCCAAGAGCCTGTTCCGCAAGATGGCGGAGGCCGCCTGGGCGTGCGCCGACCCCGGCATCCAGTACGACGACACGATCAACCACTGGCACACCTCGCCGGAGACGGGCCGGATCACCGCCTCCAACCCGTGCAGCGAGTACATGCACCTGGACAACTCCTCGTGCAACCTCGCCTCGCTCAACCTTCTGAAGTTCCTGCGCGACGACGACCTGGGCAACCAGTCCTTCGACGCCGAGCGCTTCGCCAAGGTCGTCGAGCTGGTCATCACCGCGATGGACATCTCCATCTGCTTCGCCGACTTCCCCACCCAGAAGATCGGTGAGACCACCCGCGCCTACCGCCAGCTGGGCATCGGCTACGCCAACCTCGGCGCCCTGCTGATGGCCACCGGCCACGCCTACGACTCCGACGGCGGCCGCGCGCTGGCCGGTGCCATCACCTCCCTGATGACCGGCACCTCCTACCGCCGCTCCGCCGAACTGGCCGCGGTCGTCGGTCCGTACGACGGCTACGCCCGGAACGCGGACGCCCACAAGCGCGTCATGAAGCAGCACTCGGACGCCAACGGCGCCGCGGTGCGCATGGACGACCTGGACACCCCGGTCTGGGCCGCGGCCACCGAGGCCTGGCAGGACGTGCTGCGCCTCGGCGAGAAGAACGGCTTCCGCAACGCCCAGGCGTCCGTGCTGGCCCCGACCGGCACGATCGGCCTGATGATGGACTGCGACACCACCGGCGTCGAGCCGGACCTGGCGCTGGTCAAGTTCAAGAAGCTGGTCGGCGGCGGCTCCATGCAGATCGTGAACAACACGGTCCCCAAGGCGCTCAAGCGGCTCGGCTACCAGCCCGAGCAGGTCGAGGCGATCGTCGCGCACATCGCCGACCACGGCAATGTCGTGAACGCCCCGGGCCTCAAGCCGGAGCACTACGAGGTCTTCGACTGCGCCATGGGCGAGCGCTCCATCTCCCCCATGGGCCACGTCCGCATGATGGCCGCCGCCCAGCCGTTCCTGTCCGGTGCCATCTCCAAGACGGTCAACGTCCCGGAGTCGGCGACCGTGGAGGAGATCGAGGACGTCTACTTCCAGGGCTGGAAGCTCGGCCTGAAGGCGCTGGCGATCTACCGCGACAACTGCAAGGTCGGCCAGCCGCTCTCCGCCAAGAAGAAGGAGGAGAAGAAGGCCGCGGCCGAGCCGGTCGCGGAGAAGGTCGTCGAGTACCGCCCGGTCCGCAGGCGCCTCCCCAAGGGCCGCCCGGGGATCACCACCTCCTTCACGGTCGGCGGTGCAGAGGGCTACATGACCGCCAACTCCTACCCGGACGACGGTCTCGGTGAGGTCTTCCTGAAGATGTCCAAGCAGGGTTCGACCCTCGCGGGCATGATGGACGCCTTCTCCATCGCGGTGTCCGTCGGCCTCCAGTACGGCGTCCCGTTGGAGACCTACGTCTCGAAGTTCACCAACATGCGCTTCGAGCCGGCCGGTATGACGGACGACCCGGACGTGCGGATGGCGCAGTCGATCGTCGACTACATCTTCCGCCGCCTGGCGCTGGACTTCCTGCCGTTCGAGACCCGCTCGGCCCTGGGCATCCACTCCGTCGAGGAGCGTCAGCGCCACCTGGAGACCGGTTCCTACGAGCCGGCCGATGACGAGGTCGACGTCGAGGGCCTGGCCCAGTCGGCGCCGCGCCAGATCGACCCGCCGAAGGAGTCCACCCCGGCGGTGAAGATCGTCGAGGAGGCCGCCGCCCCGGCTCCCAAGCAGGCGCACACCAACGCCGAACTGGTCGAGATGCAGCTGGGCATCAACGCCGACGCCCCGCTGTGCTTCTCCTGCGGCACGAAGATGCAGCGTGCCGGCAGCTGCTACCTGTGCGAGGGCTGCGGGTCGACCAGCGGTTGCAGCTGAGGACGGGTGGAATCGCCTCCGCTGCAGGGGTGAGCATCTGCTGCTGAGGTCTTTGACCCGCATGTGAGAGAGGGAGCCGACTTTCCGGTCGGCTCCCTCTCTGCTGTCAGCCTCTGCTGTCAGCGGCCTGCGGTGACGCGGCACTGCGGAGCCGTGAACGTCAGCTGTTGGCCAGGGTGCGGTCGAGGAGGGGGCGGTCCCGTGGGCTGCAGTGCGGAGGGGCTGAAGGCGTCCGTACCGGGCCGAGCGGAGAGATCTGCGGCGCGGCCCGTACGGTCCGCTGCGGCGGGCTGTGAGGGCTCAAGGACGTACGGAGGCGACCGGTCGGGCGCCGGCCCCCTCCGGCGTGTGCGGGGCGCCGCTGCGGCCGCTCGCCCGCGGGCGGAGCAGTGCGAGCAGGGCCGCGGCGGCCAGCTGGACACCGGCGATGCCCGCCAGGAGGAGGGCCGGCGGGAGTGCGGCCGCCGTGCCGGCGAGCGTCGCGCCCACGGCTGCCGCGGTGAACTTCAGTCCCGCGCCCAGGGTGAAGACCTGCGCCCGGGTCCGCGGCGGCGCGTACGCGGCGCGGATGCGGAGGGTGGCGGTCAGCAAGGGGCCGTCGCACACGCCTGCCAGGGCGAAGAGGGCCGGGCCGGCCCCCGGCGAGGGGACGAACGCGGCGGCGGCCAGGGCCAGGCCGGTCCCGCACAGGGCGACGGTGGCGAGGTGGTGATCCGCTAGGGGCAGCTGCCGGCGGGCCACCACCAGTGAGCCGATGAGCGCCCCGATGGCGAACGCGGTCATCAGGACACCACCTGCCCCCGGATGCCCCCGGTGGGCGGCGAGCAGCACCGTAGTGGTGGTGAGACCACCGAGGCCGCCGAACGCCAGACAGGTTGCCGCCGTGATGGCACGCAGCTCACGGGTGCGCCATACGGCGGCGAGCCCGGCCACGAGGTCCGTGCGCAGAGTGGTGGCCGGTACGGCACCGGAGACCGGGGGCTCCGCGTGCCCGTAGGGCAGCCCGCCGGCCAGCGCCGCCCCGAGGGCCGCCGCGCCCCCGAGGAGCAGCATGGCCGTGCCCGGTGCGGCCAGTGCGGCCACCGCGCTGACGACCGCGGGGCCGGCCACCGAGGCGGCGTTGTAGACCGCCGCGTCCAGGGCGTAGGCCCGGTCGCGCCGTCCGCCCGCCGGCAGGAGAGCGGCGATCAGACTGGACAGACCACCGGAGACGACCGGGCCGCATGCGCCGCCGGCCAGTGCGGCGCCCAGCGTCACCGGCAGCGGGGCCCGCCCGAGGAGCTGCGACAGTACGGCGATGGCCCCGGCGAAACCGCCCAACGCCCCGAGGTAGCAGAGCCGCAGGCGGCGCACCCGGGGAGCGAGGGCGCCCACCAGGGGAGCCGCGACCACATGCGGTGCCATCCAGGCGGTGAGGACGAACGCCCCTTGGGCCGCGCTGCCGGTCCGGTGCACCGCCAGCAGGACGACCGCCACGGCCATTCCTTCATCGGCGAGGCGGGCGAAGAAGGCGGTGGCCAGATAGAGCGGTAATCCTGCGCGTTCCCCCGGGGTGGCGGGCAGCCGTGGCATACGCATCTCCAGACTTCCGGTGAGCCGAACTCGGCACCCAAGAATGCGATGTAACGGCTTAGTTCCGCAAGCCGTTACCCTGGAGGGGTGTGAACAGGTGACGGATATGCGCCATGAGCGCGGGGAAGCGGGGGAGTCCATGGGGGAGTCCATGAAGGACAGGGCGGCCGGGGCGGCGGAGGTGCGGCGTGGGTTCCGGCCCGCGGACCGGCTGATCGATCTGGTGAATGCGGTACGCGCGGATCCTGCCCTCTCCCGGGAGGCGCTGGCGGCGCTCCTCGCACGCCATGGGGAACGCCCGGAGGACCTCACCGAGCACGCGTTCACTGCCGAGGACGCCGAGGGGTTGCGGGCGGCCGCGGACCGGCTCGGCGGTCTTCTCGCCGACCCCGACATCGACCGGGCCGCCCACGCCATCAATGCGCTGCTCGCCGAATGCGGCGCCCGACCGCGCCTTTCGCGGCACGACGGGCACGCCTGGCATCTGCACACCGACCGGGGGGACGACGCGACCTGGGCCGAGTGGTTCATCGCCTCAAGTGCCCTGGCCCTGGCGCAGATCCTCACCGAGTACGGCCGGATTCCGTGGGGCGAATGTGCCGCTCCGGGATGCACCACGCTCTATCTGGGCACCGGCCCCGGAAGCGCGCGCCGCTACTGCTCGACCGCCTGCGCGTCACGGGCACGGGTCGCGGCGCACCGCCGCCGCAAGAGGGAGGGCGGATAACGGCGCGCGCCATGGGGGGCTGTCATGCAGCGCGGTCCCGCCCTTGTGGGGCCGTAGGGGCGCCCTGGTCAGCGTCCCATCAGCCGGGCGAAGTCGGCCGGTTCGGCGTCGAAGCCCCGGAGCGCGGTGTGGAAGTGCCAGTTGCCCGTCTCGTCCCGGGTGAACTCGGCGACCGTCGCGGCGGTGGACTGTGCGACCTCGGCGAAGTCGTGCGAGGCCAGGTCGGTGTAGCCCTCACGGATCCGGACCGCCGCGTTGACGATGTCGCCGAAGACGTTGCGGTCCTCGCCCTGCTGGATGGCCACGCCGACGACCACCCGTACGTAGGTCTCGGACAGCCGGTCCAGTTCGAGCGTCATGATCTCGTCCCAGCCGAAACCCTGGCCGGTCCGGCTGTCGCGGTTGAGGTTGATGGTCCCGTCGGGCGAACGGCTGTCGAAGTGCACCAGGTAGGCCGGGTCGCCGTGCGGTGCGTCGGCCGTGTAGGTCGCCGCGACGATGTCGAGGTCATGGTCCGGGGTACCCATGGGGCTCGGATCCCATTTGAGCGCTACTTCGACCTTCTCGATCCCTTTGCTGAGCGTGCTCACCGGGCTTTCCTTCCCTCGTTCCCCGGGGTGCGGCACCGCCGATGCGGTCGCGCGGACGGTCCCCCGGGACTTCCCGTTGGTGACCATCGTGCCACGCCCCGTGCCCGAGGGTGCCGGAGAACTTCCCCTGGTCAGAGGTGACTTGATGCCGTGCTTATTGGCCGGAAAGCGCCCTTGGGGTCTTGTGGAGCGGTGTTTCGTATCCGCCTCAGGAAGTCTTCTGGCTCCAGAGGAGGTGGAGATGCGCATCGAGGACGTCCAGGGCGGCGGCGGGGGAGAGGTGGCCGATCAGGACGTGGGTGGTGAGGCCGTCGGCGAGGGCGAGGAGTGTGCGTGCGGCCCGCTCCGGATCGGCGGTGTCGGCAGCCTCGGACACCAGCCCCGTGAACACCATCTGGAGACGCGCGTAGTTGCTGCGCACGATTTCGGCCAGTGAGGGGGTGACGGCGGCCTGTGCTACGAAGGCGAGCCAGACCCGGGCCTCGGCCCGGTGCTCGTCGCGGAGGAGTGAGACCTCGGTCGTGGCGTGGCCCAGCGCCGTGCGTGCCGACTGGGCGGGCGAGGCGGTGAGTCGTGCCGCCACCCGTGCGCTCACCCGCTCGCCGATGTGGCCGAGCGCGAAGACCAGCATCTCCTCCTTGGTGCGGAAGCAGCGCTGTACGGCTCCCATGGACACGTCGGCGCGCGCCGCGACATCGCGCAGCGTCACGCCCTCCAGCCCGCTCTCGTCGGCGAGTTGGCACACCGCGTCGGCGATCTGCCGACGTCGGCTCTCGTGATCCACCTGCTTGGGCATCCTGCGCGCTCCGGTTTATTCGATGCGGTCGTATCGCTGGCAAGGTTACGATGCCGAACCGATGCAAGCGCATCGAAAAAACGGGTCTGGTATCCGCGTCGGAACGTGCGACGCCGCGTCCCGGACCGCGAAAGGGGAGAAATGCACAGCGCGTTGTGGAAGTTGACGGTTGCTGCCCAGGCGGCGGCGGTGCGCGACGGCGAGGTGTCGGCGGTGGAGCTGGTCGATGCGCACCTGGCGCGGATCGCCGAGGTCAACCCGGCCGTCAACGCCGTCACCCAGCTGCTCGCCGAACGCGGCCGGGCCGAGGCGGCGGCGATTGACCGCAAGCGCGCCGAGGGGGCGGAGCTGGGGCCGCTGGCCGGGGTGCCGTTCACGGTGAAGGAGAGCACCGCCATCGAGGGCGTTCCGACGACCTACGGCGCGGAGCGCTTCCGTGACCTCGTTGCACGTGCCGATGCGCCCCCGGTGGCAAAGCTGCGTGCGGCGGGCGGCATCCCCATCGGGCACAGCAATATGCCGACGCTCATCCTGGCCGGTGTCCATACCCGTAGCGAGCTGTTCGGGGACACCGTGAATCCCTGGAGCGGGGAGGTCACGCCGGGAGGCACCAGCGGTGGTGACGGGGCGGCCGTGGCCAGCGGTATGGCGGCGCTCGGCCTCGGCAACGACTCCGGGGGGTCGGTGCGCCTCCCGGCGTCCTTCTGTGGTGTGGCCGGGCTCAAGCCCACCTACGGGCGGTTCGCCGCCGATCACCGCATCGGGCCCGACGACCCCTCCCTCGCGGCCCAGTTCCTCGTGGTCGACGGGCCGTTGGCCCGCGCGGTCGGTGATCTCCGACTCGCCTACGAGGTGCTCGCCGGAGCTGATCCCCGTGACCCGAGGGCCGTGCCCGTGCCCCTGTACGGCGAGTCGCTGGCGCGTCCCGTCAAGGTGGCCGTGGTGACCGACCCGGGTGGGCACGGTGTGCATCCTTCCGTGGCCAAGGCGGTGGAGAGCGCCGCCGACGCGCTCCGGGACGCCGGTTACGAGGTGTGCGAGGTGGCCGATGTGCCGCGGCTGGACGAGGCCCTGGGAGCCTACGCCCGTATGACGCGCACCGAGTTCGCCACCACCTGGCCGGAGGTCAAGCCACTGCTCGGCGAGGGCGGCCACCGCTACATCGAGCGAGGCATGGCCGAGATCGCCCCCGTGGGGCTGACCGACTACCTGCGGCTGACCGGAGTCCGGATGGGTCTCCAACGGGACTGGGCGCAGTTCCTGGACGAGTATCCGCTGGTCCTGGGGCCCGTGTTCACCGAGCCGCCGTTCGCGCCGGGGGAGGAGGTGCGGGACGAATCGGGCTATCGGCGGGTGCAGAACGCCATGCGGCTGTGCACGGCCACCAGCTTCGTGGGTGTCCCCGCGGTCGCCGTGCCCACCGGAGTGGTGGAGGGGCTCCCGTACGGCGTGCAGCTGATCGGCCGCTCCTACCGGGAGGACATGTGCCTGGAGGCGGCCGAGGCGGTGGAGCGGCGGCTGGGCGTACTGACGCCCATCGATCCCCGTCCGTAAGGAAGTTCGGGGTGGTACGCACAGTGATCCGGATCGGCCCGCGGGCCGTACGATGGCGCGGTGCTGGTCAAGTGGATTCGCCTCACCGTAGTGGACCGTCGAGGGTTCGAGCGGGGGCAGCGGAAATGGGCGGGGCTGCTGGGTGAGCCGGGGTTTCGTGGACAGGGCGGCGGATGGAGCCGGGGCCGGCCGGACGTGGCGCACTTGGTCGCCTTCTGGGAGAGCCGGGCGTTCTACGACTCCTTCATGGCCCGCTCGCACGACCGGCTCGCGGCCGCTCAGACCGGCACCTACAAGGACGCCCAAGTCCGGCTCTTCGAGCACGAATTCGATGTGAAGGTGGGATTCCGGCCGGCGTTCGGTGACGTCGACGTCCTGCGGCTGGCCCACTGCCAGGTGCGCCAGGACCGCGTGGAGCACTTCATGCTGATGCAGGAGAAGGTCTGGAACCCGGCGATGGCGGGCTCGCCGGGCATGCTCCGGGGGATGCTGGGGCGGGCTCCCGGGGAGGAGTTCCTGGTCCTCTCGATGTGGCAGTCGACGGCGGAGCGCGGGAAGTACCGGCCCGAACGGGTGGAGCGACTCGCGCTGCGGGCCCAGATAGCCGCGGACGTCCGGGCGGTCGCCGGGGACGTGGTGCAGCTCGAACCGTCCTGGACGGTGTGACCGGCCCGCTCCGCCTCCTGTGGGGGAGCGCGTGACCGGCCCGCTCCGCCTCGTCCGCGGGAGTCAGGAGGCCGCGTTCGCGGCGGCGCCCACGGTGTTGCCACCGGCGAACACACCCGCCCGTGCGGCGGCCAGCGTTGCCGCCACGGCCTGGTCGGCGTGTGTGAGGTCGATCGGCTCCCGGGTGATGAACAGGCGGAAGAAGAGCGGCGCCGAGGCGGACCGGACGAGCGCGCCGGCGTCCACCGGGGCAGCCAACTCGCCGCGCCCGACCGCCCGTTCCGCGATGGCCTCACAGCGCGTGAACCGTTCGGCGTAGTAGGCGCGCAGTGCCTCCGCGGCCCGTTCCGACTGGAAGGCGGCGGCGATCATGGCCGAGCCCGACGCGGCCACCGCGGGGTCGGTGAAGGAAGCGACGACCTCATGGGCGAGCGCGCGCAGATCCCCTTCCAGCGATCCGGTGTCCGGCGGTGTCCAGCTGTCCTCGCCCGCCAGGTCGAGGGCGTCCGCGACCAGGCCCTCGACGTCCTTCCAGCGGCGGTACAGCGTGGTCTTGTGCACGCCGGAGTGCTCGGCGACGTATTCGACCGTCAGGCCGGGGTAGCCGTGCTCGGTGAGGCCGGCCAGCACGGCGTCGCGGACCGCGGCGCGGGTGCGGGCGGTCCGGCCGCCGGGGCGCCGGGTGCCGGGGGCGGAGGGCTCGGTGCTGCCGGCCTTGTCGTGCACGGGTTCTCCAGTCAACTGCAACTCCAGTTGCGTTAGTGAGTGGTTCTGTGTCATCCTCAGCGTAACGCAACGAGGGTTGCGTTTGTCGGGGGAGGTTGTATGCCCACTCAGATCTCATTGCACGACATCACCAAGTCCCATGGCGAGCGCCGGCTGCTCGACGGCGTCTCGCTGTCGGTCCGGCCCGGCGAGCGCGTCGGGATAGTGGGGGAGAACGGCGCCGGGAAATCGACGCTGCTGCGCCTGATCGCAGGCGTCGAGCAGCCGGACGAGGGCCGTGTCGTGCTGACCGCCGACGGCGGCATCGGCCATCTCGGACAGACCCCCGACCTCCCGCCTGACCGCACCGTCCAGGATGCGATCGACGCGGCCCTGGCCGACCTCAGGGACATCGAGCGCCGGCTGCGCACACTGGAGAGCGGACTCGGCGACGCCACGGCCGGCCGGCTCGACGAGTACGGCGATCTGCTCACGCTGTTCGAGCTGCGGGGCGGCTATGAGGCCGATGCCCGCGTCGAGGCGGCCCTGCACGCCCTCGGGCTCGAAGCACTGGCCCACGACCGGCTGCTGGGCAGTCTCTCCGGTGGCGAGCAGGCCCGTCTGGGGCTCGCCTGCCTGATCGCCGCAGCTCCCGAGGTGATGCTCCTCGACGAACCGACCAACCACCTCGACGCCGCCGCGCTCGACTGGCTGGAGGGCGCCCTGCTCGCCCATCGGGGCACGGTCCTCGCCGTCTCCCACGACCGGCTCTTCCTCCAGCGGATCGCCACCACGATCGTCGAGGTCGACGCCGACCGCCGGTCACTCGTCCGCTACGGCGACGGCTACGGCACCTTCGTGGCCGCCAGAGCCACCGCCCGCCGGCGCTGGGAGCAGGAGTACGCCGAGTGGTGCGAACAGATCGCCCGCCTCACCGACTTCGCAGCCGGCACGGCGCACGGCGTCGCCCCGGGCCGGGCCATCAAGGACGGCAACAAGATGGCGTACGACCGGGCCAAGGGCCGGGTCCAGGCATCGGTGTCCAGCAGGGTCCGCAACGCCCAGGAGCGGCTGCGCAGGCTCAGGGAACACCCCGTTCCCAGGCCCCCGGAACCGCTCCGCTTCCAGGCGGCACCGGGCCTCGGCGGGACCGACGGCACCCTCGTCCGGCTCCACGGCGTACGGGTCGGCGACCGGCTCGCCGTGGATTCCCTCAGCATCACGGCCGGGGAGCGGCTGCTCATCCACGGCCCCAACGGTGCGGGCAAGACCACCCTGCTCAGGGTCCTGGCGGGGCTCACCGCACCGGACAGCGGCACGGTGCTGCGCCGGGGACGCATCGGATTCCTCGCCCAGGAGATACCGGTCTCCCGCCCGGCCGAGCCGCTGCTGGACGCCTTCCGCCGGGGCCTGGCCGGGCACCCGGAAGAGCTGACCGCACTGCTGCTGTCGTTCGGACTCTTCCGCGAACGCGATCTCCATGTGCCCGTCGGAGCGCTCTCGGCCGGTCAGCGGCGCCGCCTCGCACTGGCCCGGCTGCTGGCCCGCCCGGCCGACCTGCTGCTGCTCGACGAACCCACCAACCACCTGGCACTCGGCCTGGTCGAGGAACTCGAAGCAGCCCTGGCGGCCTGGCCCGGCGCCCTGGTCATGGTCACTCACGACCGCCTGCTCCGCCGCTGCTTCGGTGGCCGCCCCTACGAGATGCGCAACGGCCGCCCGGCCCTGGTCGCCGCCTGAGCCGGCCGCCCACCGCGAAACGAACCCGGGCGCGGCATGTACAGGGCAGGCGTTTTAGGCTGGCGGCATGGCTCGCCCCCGACGCATCGTGCTCCTCCGCCATGGAGAGTCGGAGGGGAACATCGACGACACCATCTACGAGCGAGAACCCGACCACGCCCTCTCCCTCACCAAGACGGGACAGCGGCAGGCGGAGGAGGCCGGTGGCTCGCTCCGCGAGATGTTCGGCGACGAGCGGATCTCCGCCTATGTCTCGCCCTACCGCCGCACCCACCAGACCGTCCGCGAGCTCGCTCTGGACGCGGGGAAGGTGCGGGTGCGCGAGGAGCCCCGGCTGCGCGAGCAGGACTGGGGGAACTGGCAGGACCGCGACGACGTACGGCTGCAGAAGGCGTACCGGGATGCGTACGGCCATTTCTTCTACCGCTTCGCGCAGGGCGAGTCCGGTGCGGACGTCTACGACCGGGTCGGGGCGTTCCTGGAGAGCCTGTGGCGCAGCTTCGAGGACCCGAACCACCCGCCGAACGTCCTGATCGTCACGCACGGTCTCACCATGCGGCTGTTCTGCATGCGCTGGTTCCACTGGACCGTCGCCGAATTCGAGTCGCTGTCCAACCCGGGCAACGCCGAATGGCGCACCCTGCTGCTCGGTCCGGACGGCCGCTACACCCTCGACCGGCCGTTCGAGCGCTGGTGTGAACCCGAGCCTTATGGCGTCACCGGTTAAAGTGCACACCGATGACCCCCGACCTCCGTGACGCAGACCGCTGTGCGCGGGCTCTGGCGAGCCTGCGCGGACTGTCCGTGGGCGATGCCCTCGGATCCCAGTTCTTCGTCCCCGCCCACTACCCCGCCCTCAAGCGCCGCGAGCTGCCGCCCACCCCGTGGCAGTGGACCGACGACACGGAGATGGCCTGCTCCGTCCTGTCCGTGCTCGTCGCGCACGGCCGGATCGACCAGGACGCCCTGGCGGCCTCCTTCGCCGACCACCACGACTTCGACCGCGGCTACGGCCCGGCCGTCAACCGCCTGCTCCGGCTGATCCGCGAGGGCGGCGACTGGCGCGAGCTGTCCTCGGCGCTCTTCAACGGCCAGGGGTCGTGGGGCAACGGCGCCGCCATGCGCATCGCCCCCCTGGGCGCGTGGTACGCCGACGACCCCGAGCAGGCCACCCACCAGGCGGAGATCTCCGCGTACACCACCCACCAGCACCGCGAGGCCGTGGTCGGCGCCATGGCCGTGGCCGCGGCGGCCGCCCTGGTCGCCGACCAGGGCCGGCAGACCGGACCCGAGGAGCTGCTGGACGGGGTACTGGAGCTGATCCCGCGCAGCGCCGTACAGGCCGGACTCCGCCGGGCCCGGGACATGCTCGACTACGCCGACTCCGGCACCGTCGCCGCCGTCCTGGGCTGCGGCCGGCGCACCAGCGCCCATGACACCGTGCCCTTCACCCTGTGGGCGGCGGCCCGCCATCTCGGCGACTACGAGAAGGCCTTCTGGGCCACCGTGCGGGCCGGCGGCGATGTCGACACCACCTGCGGCATCGTCGGCGGGATCGTCGCCGCCGACCCGGCCGGTGCGCCTCCCGCGGCCTGGCTGGAGGGCACCGAGCCCCTCCCGTCATGGGCCCCCACCCTCGAAGACTGACCACGCCGACCACACACCTGCCCCGGGCCGCACCTGGCCCACGGCTCCGTGCTCCCGCCGGGAGCCGGCCGCCCGACCCGTAACCGACTGAACCCCGGACACGACCGGTGGCGCCAACGCCTGGCGCGGAACCGCCACTTCGCGCTGCCCGGACATGCCCGCGAAGACGAACGGCGACGATCCGCCGGACTCGGAAGGCCACCCACTGGCGCCTCGGATACCCGCCGGTAGCGTCACTCGCCGGGCCCGCCCGCTCCCTCACCGGCACCGATTGCGGCCAGGTGCGGATCCGATGCGGAAGGCTGGGCCGAATAGGCGTAATCTGGCTGGCGCCATGCCGTACGAGCCCCCCACCCATACCGTCGAGCGATCGTTGCGCGCCAAGACGGGCGCCAAGATCGTTGCAGGGATCGACGAGGTCGGACGCGGAGCCTGGGCCGGACCGGTCAGCGTCTGCGCGGCCATCACCGGACTCCGCCGGCCACCCGACGGACTCACCGATTCCAAGCTGCTGACCCACAAGCGCCGCGCCGAACTGTGCGAAGTGCTCGGCCAGTGGGTCACCGCCTACGCCCTGGGGCACTCCTCGCCGCAGGAGATCGACGAGCTGGGTATGACCGCGGCACTGCGGCTCGCGGCGGTACGTGCCCTGGAGGCGCTGCCGGTCCGTCCGGACGCGGTCATCCTCGACGGCAAGCACGATTACCTGGGCACGCCGTGGCAGGTCCGCACGGTCATCAAGGGGGACCAGTCCTGCATCGCGGTTGCCGCCGCTTCCGTGCTCGCCAAGGTGCAGCGCGACGCGATGATGGCTGAAGTGGGCCTGGAATACGCCGACTTCGACTTCGCGGCCAACGCCGGCTACCCGTCGCCGACCCATCGCATCGCCCTGGAGGAGTACGGACCCACGCCGCACCACCGAGTGTCGTGGTCCTACATGGACGCGCTGCCCCGGTGGCGGCATCTGAAAAAGGTGCGCATCACCCCAGAAGCAGCCGCTCTGGAAGCCGGCGGCCAACTCGGCTTCGACTTCTGAGCGGTGCGGGCATCAATTCGGTACCCGATGACGTGTCCCGCACTTACGTTTGATAGACATCCCTTTATGCCTCTCTTCCCCGAGGAGCCTCAGATTCACGAGAGTGTCCCGGGTCCCCGCGCAACTCCGGCCGCCGGCCGTACCGCGCCGACCCCCCGTCCTGTCCCTGGCCCCGGTCCCCGCCCCGCGCCGCCGCGCGGTGCTCCCGCGGCCAGTGCCCGTCCGGGCAAGCCCGGACCCGCTGCCCCGCCGCGTGGGCCTGTCGCCGCTCCGCCGGTGCAGCGCACCGGCTCCCCGCAGCCCCCGGTCGGCACGACCGGCACGGCCGGAGCGCAGCTCCAGCTGATCCCGGCGCCCGCCGCCGGTGCCATCGATGCCGCCGACGAAGCCGTCGACCTGCTGTTGGACTCGGGGCGTGCCCCGGGTGAAATCCTGGTGCTCACCACGGGCGAGAACCACCCATGGGCCGCGCACGAACTCTCCTTCGGCGAGGCGTCCTACTGGGCCCAACACGACGCCGCTGACGACGTGTTCTACGCGGATGCCGGCGCCGAGCGCGCCACCGGCCGCCCCGTCGTGGTCGTCGCCGTCAACGGCGGCACGGACGAGGTCGCCGCGCAGGCGCTGCCTTCGGCGCTGGCCCGCGCCGGAACGCTGCTGATCGTCTGCGGCGACCCGCAGCGGATCAACACCGTTCTCGGCGCCAGCGCCTGACCGCTCCGGCTCGCAGTAGCCCGTCGGCCTTCGAAGGCCGTCGGGCTCGCCTGCGTTTCCGCACGGGTCCGCCGCCGCGTACGGCGTGCCTTCCCGCGGAGTTCTCGCGTTCTCGCGCCTTGCGTTCCCGTACGGCGCGAGGCGGATCAGCGCGCCGCCGTGTGCCGATGGGCCTCCGGTGCCCCGCCACCGGTACTCCGCGGCGCCGGCCGGCCCTGGGCGACGACCGTGGCCGTACGTGGTGCGTCCGGGCGCGGCGCCGCGCTGTGGTGCGCCGCCGCGAGGCCCGCTCCCGCACGGCGGGCGTCCGTGTGCGACTTGTCCTGGGACGAAGTCCTGGGCCGGCGCCCGCCCCGGCCTTCCCCCAGCACCTGCCAGCGTTCGGGGGTCAGTGCGATGTACGCGCCGCAACGGAGACCGTGCAGCGTGCAGGCGTCGCGCAGACCCCACATCCACGCCCCGTCGGTCTCCGTCCAACGGGCTTCCCCGTCACGGCAGTAGAGCAGCACGGCGGTCCGGACCGGGGCACGCAACCGGAGGTCGTGCGGGATGACCCGGCGCAGATGCGCCAGCAGGGCATTACGGAACTCCCAGCCGTCGGGTGCGGCCGCGGGCTCGGTGAAGGACGCGCTGGCCGTCACCCGCTCCTGCGGGTCGAGCACCGCCACGATGGCCGTCGACCGCCCCGGACGATGACGCTCGTGCAGGCCGGTGACGACCTCACGGGGATTGCGCAGCAGAGGTATACCGGCCGAGGCCCACTCCGCGGGCTCCAGCATCCGCCCCAGCCGGGCGGAAGGGTCGGGCGGTGAGGGCGGCGAAAGGCGCGGCGGCGGGACGAAGCCGAAGGTCACGGGTCCTCCCTTCGTCCACGCGTCAGCGCGTCGGACGGTGTCCCGATGTCCGAGCACCAGGACATGACCGAGCGTGACCGCGGAGCGGCCGGAACGGGGAAGCACCTCCAATTCTTGCGGTCGTACAGGCATGCGGGCAACGAGCAATTCCCCCAGGAGACTGGAATCGCGCCATGTGTGGCAAATGTTCCCTGTCGTCGCACCCGTGAACCGGCCCCGTCCCGACCGCCGGCAACGGGTTCGCGCACGACCGGCTCTCCACCGGGCGGCCGTTGACCACCACCGGGACCATCCATCTACGCCTGTACGGCGAGGACCAGTGGAAACACCCCCTCGGCTCCGGCCCGGCGCAGTAGACGGGCGGCCACCGCCAGCGTCCAGCCGGTGTCGGCGTAGTCGTCCACGAGGAGCACCGGACCGCCCACGGACGCGAGGCTCTGCGCCAGCTGCGGCGGCACGTCGAGGGAGCCGTGCAGCGCGCGCAGCCGCTGAGCGCTGTTGCTGCGCGGAATCCTGGTGTCGACACCGTCCTCCGCCGACGTCACCGCGCCCAGGAACGGCATCCGGCCGACCGCTGCGATCCGCTCGGCCAGCGAGCGGATCAGCTGGGGCCTGGTACGCGAGGGGAGACAGACCACCCCCACCGGGCGGGCCGGGGCATCCGCCTCCCCGGATGCCCAACCACCGGGTCCCTTCGCCCAGTCGGCGAGGACCGTGACCACCGCGGAGGCGACATCGTCCGGAACCGGACCATCCGGTGCCTGAGCCGCGAGCATCGGGCGCAGCCGATTGCCCCAGCCGATGTCGGAGAGCCGGCCCAGGGCCCGGCCGGTCGCGGCCAGCTCGTCCGCCGGAATGCGTCCCTTGAGTTCCAGGCCGACGGCCGGCAGACCCGTGGGCCACATCCGTCGCGGCTCCACCTCCACGCCCGGACGCCCCAGCTCACCGCGCGCCGCATCCAGCGACGCGGCCGACACCTCGGCGGTGAACCGCGCCCCGGCGCAGTTGTCGCACCGGCCGCAGGCGGTCGCCGCCTCGTCGTCCAACTGCCGCCGCAGGAACTCCATCCGGCAGCCGGCCGTGGAGGCGTACTCGCGCATCGCCTGCTGCTCGGTCTCGCGCTGCCGTGTCACCCACGCATAGCGCTCCGCGTCGTACGCCCACGGTCGGCCCGTGGACATCCAGCCGCCCTTGACGCGCTGCACGGCGCCGTCCACGTCAAGGACCTTGAGCATGATCTCCAGGCGTGAGCGGCGCAGTTCGACCTGCGGCTCCAGCGCCGGCAGCGACACCGGCCGGCCGGCGGCGGCCAGCACGTCCAGCGTCTGGCGCACCTGTTCCTCGGGGGGGAACGCCAGCGAGGCGAAGTACTTCCAGATCGCCTCGTCCTCCCGGCCGGGCAGCAGCAGCACCTCGGCGTGCTCGACCCCACGGCCGGCGCGGCCCACCTGCTGGTAGTACGCGATCGGCGACGAGGGCGAGCCCAGGTGCACCACGAACCCCAGATCGGGCTTGTCGAAGCCCATACCCAGCGCGGAGGTGGCCACCAGCGCCTTGACACGGTTGGCGAGCAGATCGTCCTCGGCCTGCTGGCGGTCGGCGTTCTCGGTCTTGCCCGTGTACGACGCGACCGTGTGCCCGCGGTGACGCAGGAAGGCGGTGACTTCTTCGGCAGCGGCGACGGTGAGCGTGTAGATGATCCCCGAGCCCGGGAGATCGTGCAGATGGTCCGCGAGCCAGGCCAGCCGGTGCGCGGCGTCCGGCAGCGGCAGCACGCCCAGACTCAGGCTCTCCCGGTCCAGCGGACCGCGCAGCACCAGCGCCTCGGCCGTCCCCTCACCCGTCCCGAGCTGTTCGGCAACATCGGCGGTCACCCGCGCATTCGCCGTCGCCGTGGTGGCGAGCACCGGCACACCCGGCGGGAGATCGGCGAGCATCGTGCGCAGCCGCCGGTAGTCGGGGCGGAAATCGTGGCCCCAGTCGGAGATGCAGTGCGCCTCGTCGACCACCAGCAGCCCCGTCGCCGCCGCGAGCTTGGGCAGGACCTGATCACGGAAGTCGGGGTTGTTGAGCCGCTCGGGACTCACCAGCAGGACGTCCACCTCACCCGCCGCCACCTCGGCCTGGACGGTGTCCCACTCCTCGGTGTTGGACGAATTGATCGTGCGCGCGCGGATCCCCGCCCGGGCAGCGGCGTCCACCTGGTTGCGCATCAGGGCGAGCAGCGGAGAGACGATCACGGTCGGTCCGCTGCCGCGCTCGCGCAGCAGCGCGGTCGCGACGAAATAGACCGCCGACTTGCCCCAGCCCGTGCGCTGCACGACCAGCGCGCGACGACGCTCGGCGACCAGGGCCTCGATCGCCCGCCACTGGTCCTCCCGGAGCCGGGCCGTACCGCCGGGGTCGCCGACGAGCCGGGTCAGGACGGCATCGGCTGCGGTACGCAGATCTTCGTTGCTCATGCCCCCATGCAACCCGATGCCACTGACAGTGCGCGAACCCTTGCCCGAACCTGTGGATAACTCGTCACCCAGAGTTATCCACAGGGGTCGCGGAGCAGCGGTCGATCGCGAGATCTTCGAGCCATGAATCCGCAGAGCGAACCGCACAAGCGCAATACCGACCCCAACTCCCCGACGCCCTCGGCGACTTCCGAGACGTCCCCGACCCCTTCCGGCGCACCTGCTCCGAACCCCTCGACCTCCTCGACTCCGCCCCCTCCCATCCCCTCGATCCCGAGCCCGACGCCCTCTCCGGAGTCCTCCCACGCCCCGACCGATCCCCGGCCCACCGAACCGGCAGAACGCACCGAGACCTCCCGCCACGCCCGCGCAGCCGACGCCCCGCACCTCTCCCTGCCGACCCCCGACGACGCGCTCCCGGCGCCGGCCGCGGAGACCCAGGTCACGCTGCGGGGCCCGGCCGAACTCGCCGATGCGCTGCCGTACTTGATGGGCTTCTATCCGGACGACAGTGTGGTGCTGGTCGCGTTGCACGGTGAGCGCGGACGGTTCGGCGGCCGGGTCCGGCTCGGCATTCCGGCAGACCGGACGCAGTGGCCCGACGTCGCCGACCAACTCGCCGACTGCCTGATCTCGGCCGGCCAGGACGGGTCCGCACGGCCCACGGCGATCATCGTGTACCTCTGCCAGGAGCCAGGGGAGGGCGAGAACGGCCGGGACGTCAGGGACCGGCTCCAGCCGTTCGCCCAGCGGCTGCGCACGGCCTGCGGAGCGCTCGACGTCCCCGTACTCGAAGCCCTCTGCCTGTCCAACGGGCGCTTCTGGTCCTACTGCTGCCCCGACTTCCGGTGCTGCCCCGCGGACGGCACAGAGATGGTGATGCCGGGCACCTCCGTGATGGCCGCGGCGGCCGCCTACGCCGGAATGCAGGTGCGCGGTTCGCTCAAGGAGATGGAGGCCAGGCTGCGGCCCCGCACCGGGCCGCGGGCCGTCGAACAGGAGAAGGCCCTGGACGCGGCGGCCCGGGCACTGCTGCCCCGGATGCTCCGGCCGGACGGTGCGGCCGTCGTCCGGAAGGACACCCTCGACCTGGCCGCCGCAATGATCCACCGCTTCCGCCAGGACACCCCTACAGGCAGCAACCGGGCCCGGGACGCCTGCGACGACGCGCTGATCACCAACGCCGAGGCGGCCGGTCTCATCCTCGGACTCCAGGACCGGGTCACCCGTGACAGGGCGGCGGAGTGGATGGACGGCACCGCCGCCGCCCCCGCCCTCCGCCTGTGGCGGGCCCTCGCCCGGCGCTGCGCCGGAAGCTATGCCGAGCACGCGACCGCACCGCTCACCCTTGCCGGATGGGTGAGCTGGTCCACACAGGACGGCCCCTCGGCCCGGGTGGCCCTCGGATGCGCCCTCTCGCTCGACCCCGACTACACCTTCGCCCAGCTGCTGCACCGTGCGATCAACGAGGGGCTCGACCCGGAGCCGCTGCGCCGCTGCCTGCGCGAGCAGCATCAGGAGGCGACCAGCGCCCCAGCCTGCGCCCCCACCCCCGCCGCCAAGCGACCGCAGTCCGCCAAGCGCCCGGCGCCCGGCCGGACCGCACCCGCCGGCCGACCTCGGGGACCCCGCGGCGGCACGGGCCCAGGGGCGCGCACGACCGGGGGACGAGGCGGTCGGCGGAGCGGCCAGGACGACCGGAGCCGGCAGTGACCGCGCGGTCGTTGGGCGGCCGGCGTGACCTGGGCGCCGGCCGGACCGTTCACCTGTATGGCGGAGGCCGTAAGAAGCCCCGACGTCACCAGGGAGCGCAGAGCGTGCCAGGCATCGTCCCCACCACCCAACCGTTCCGTCGGCAACCGGAAGAGCGGCGTCATGCACCGCCGCGGGCCCCTCAACCGCAACCCGTCCACTCCTCGCTGGTCTGCGTGGCACTGCCGGCCCTCGCGGTGTCCCCCGCATCGGGCCAGCTGACCGGCCAGGGCATGGAGGGCTTCTACCGGGACGGCCGGCGGGTCCTGTCCCACTGCGAGTTGCGGATCGCGGGTGGCGAACCACTGGTCGTCCAGGGCCGCTTGACCGCAGCCGACCGGGCCCGGTTCGTCGGCACGGTCCGCAGAACCGGCGAGCGGGGACCGGACCCGGAGATCCGCATGGAGCGGCTGCGGTGGGCCGACGGCACCGAGCGGATCACCCTTCTCAGCAGCGCGACCCGGCCCGTCCGGCTGCCGGTGGAGATCCGCCTGCAGACCGACCTGGCGGAGCTCGGAGCCGTTGCCGTCGGCCTCCCGGGCCCGGAACTGCGCGCGGCGGTCCACGGCTCCGGTCTCCGCTGGTCAGGGCCGGGCGTGCACGCGGTGGTGACCGTCGATCCGCCGCCCGAGGACGCCCTGGCCTCGGCCGGGCTGCTGCGCTGGGAACTCGAACTCCCTGCGGGCGGCCGCCGCACCATCGAGCTGCGCGCTGCGCTGGAGCAGACGACCGCCGGGCCGGGCGGGGGCCTCGCCGGGCACCGTCGGGCCGGGGGCGCCCGCATCCCCGGTCCGCGGAGCGGCTCCCTCGCGCCGCGCACGCGTGCGGACCGGCCACCCCGCCCCTGGTCGGACGCCCGGCTGCAGTGCGACGACCAGCGGGCCGATGCCCTCATGGCGGCCGGGCTGGACGATCTGTACGGCCTGGCGATGCGGGACCCGGCAGCGCCCGCGGACGTCTATCTCGCGGGCGGGTTCCCCTGGCGCTGTGGGCTGGCACCGGCCGAGGCGCTGTGGGCCGCCAGAATGCTGCTGCCCTTGGGCACCCGGCTCGCCGCGGGCACCCTACGGGCGGTCGCCCGTAGCCAACAGGCCGCACCAGGGCCGGATTTCGGCCGAATTCCGGGAGCCCTACGGGACGCGGGACCGCACGCCCCACCGAGCTGCACGGGTGTCGAGGCGACCCTGCTCTTCCCCGTCGTGCTCGCGGAGGCGCGCCGCTGGGGCCTGCCCGAGCCGGAGACCGAACGGCTGCTGCCCGCCGCGGAAAGGTGTCTGAGATGGCTGCGGATCGCCTCCGACCCGGTGGGCCGCGCCCGCAGCGGCTACGTCCCCGATCCGGCGCCCGGCGGGCCGTACCGCTGCGAGACCCAGGCCCACGCCCATCGGGCCGCCCTGCTGGGCGCGGACCTCCTGGACGCCTGCGGGTCCGCCGACGCCGCGGCGCTCCGTGAGTGGGCCGCGGAACTGCGCGCCCGGTTCCGCAGGGACTTCTGGCTGGAGGACCGGGCGGGCGGCCGCCCCGCCGCGCTGCTCACCGCCGACGGCCGGCCCGTTCCGTACCTGGGTTCCGCCGGCGCCCACCTCCTCGACACCGGACTGCTCGGCGGTGGCGCCCTCGCTCCGGGCCTGCTCGACGCTTCACAGACGGACCAGTTGGCCAGGCTGCTGAGCGGGCCGTCCATGGATTCCGGCTGGGGCCTGCGCGGACTGGGTGCCAGGGAGAGCGGCTACAACCCGTTCGGCCACCGCAGCGGTGCGGTCCGCGTCCACGAGTCGGCGATCGCCGCCGCGGGACTGGCCGCGGCCGGCCACGAGCGCGCCGCCGGAGCCCTGACCCGGGGCATCCTCGACGCCGCGGAGAGCTTCGGACACCGCCTCCCGGAGATGTACGCGGGGGAGCAGCGCACCGCCGACGGAGCCCCTGTGCCGCACCCGTCGGCCTGCCGACCCGCAGCGGTGGCGGCGGCCGGCGCGGTGCACATACTGATCGCCCTCGCCGGGCTGCGCCCCGACGTCCCGGCCGGCACGGTGTCCGTGCGCCCGCTCGGCACGGCCCCGCTCGGCGCGATGCAGCTCACCGGGCTGAGCGTCGCCGAGCAGCCGTTCGCCGTACGGATCAGCAGGCTCGGCATGGGCATGGTGGAAGCGGCCGCGGAGGGTCTCCAACTGGGATCGTGAGGTACAGCGGGCCTGTTTATCGTCAGGCGGACGACTATGATCACGCCATGCCTCCCTACGACCCGTCGGCCTTCCCGCCCTTCGCTGTCACCGTCGACCTGGTCGTGCTCACCGTGCGCCGCCACGCCCTGTGCGCGCTGGCCGTACGCCGCGGTGAGCCGCCGTTCCAGGGCCGCTGGGCGCTGCCCGGCGGATTCGTCCGGGCCGACGAGGACCTAGAGGCAGCGGCCTCCCGGGAGCTCGCCGAGGAGACCGGCCTGCACGCCCAGACCCCGGCCGGCCCGACGCCCGCGTACGGCGCCCATCTGGAACAACTCGCCACCTACGGCGACCCGAAGCGGGACCCCCGGATGCGGGTGGTCAGCGTGGCGCATCTGGTCCTCGCGCCGGACCTGCCGGCCCCCACGGCAGGCGGTGACGCCCGTAGTGCCCGCTGGGCGCCGGTCGAGACCTTGCTGGAGCCGGACGACACCCATGTCCGGGAGGGCGAGCTGGCGGCCCCGCTCGCCTTCGATCACGCCCAGATCCTCGCCGACGGGGTGGAGCGGGCCCGCTCGAAGATCGAGTACTCCTCGCTGGCCACCGCCTTCTGCCCGCCGGAATTCACCGTGGGTGAGCTGCGCCGGGTCTATGAAGCCGTGTGGGGGGTCGCCCTGGACCCCCGCAACTTCCACCGGAAGGTGACCGGCACGCCGGGGTTCCTGGTACCGACGGGCGGCACCACGACGCGTCAGGGCGGCCGTCCCGCACAGCTTTTCCGGGCCGGCGGCGCGACACTGCTCAACCCCCCGATGCTGCGCCCCGAGGTCTGAGCACACGGCCTTCGGCCTTCCCGCTGGGGACGACCACGGGCCGCCGTCCTCTCCCGAGCCCCGTGAACCGGACACTTCCGAACCCGTGAACCCGGCACTTCCGAAAACCGACACGATTGAACAATTACGAGAAAATAGGACATATGTCGGTACCTTGTCCGGGCGGGTCCACTCGCGTCGCCGATGACTGACGCCCGGCCGCACGCCTGCCGGCGGCTCGCCCCTTCGGGCGTGGCGGCTCCTGCGGCCGTCAGGTGCCGATGGTGCCCCGGCCTGCTCGGGCACCGCTCGCGCCGCTCGCATTGACGGGGCCGCCGCGGGGGTGCGTGCCGCCGATGTCGCTGTCCCCGAGCGGATCGCCAATACCCCTGCCGTGCAACGCCCGTGGCGCGGAAAGGCTGGTGAGTTGAGGTGTGGAACGGGTTGTCATCCGGTGTGACGGATGCCCGTTGAGGCCGCTGTTCCGCATGTGAAATTCCCTGATTTCATGGAGTGGTTGTGCGGCGGCCGTCAAGTGCCGGTCCGGAATCGACCGCGCCATATCGGTCGTGGGATCCGGTTCGGCCCAATCCCCAGGCAACGCGCCGCCGTTGCGGACAACCGGCTCTGACCTGCGGCGATGACCACGCCGCACCCCTCGGCTCCCCGTTCCGGTCGAGTAAGGCGCCTGTTTTGACGCCCTGTTGTTGCGGATGCTGCTCATAACCCGCTCTGGACAGTGCATTTCCTTCCGATAAAGCGTCAATTCAGGGATGGGGGGCGATCACCCTTTCGTGTGCTTTTCACCAAAGACCTCAAGGGTGTTCAGGGTGTCGCCGACAAAGGATGCGTGAGTACCCTTGCGCACACCATGATGACCGCGGCTCGCCCCGGCGACACCGGCCTCGCAGGCCCGGGCGAGCTTGACCGCTACCCCTACGCCAACGCCGCGAACGCCGGCACCGCGGCCGGCCCGGAGCGTGCCGAGCGCGTTCCGCAGGTCTGGGACGGCTCCGAGGCGGAGATCGGCCGGGTCGGCCGACGGGCGGCCGGCAGCCGCGGCCGCGGCCTGCACGGCCAACTCGTCCAGCAGCTCGGCCAGATGATCGTCTCCGGCGATCTCGGCGCCGACCGACCGCTCGTCCCCGAGGAGATCGGCCAGCGCTTCGAGGTCTCCCGCACCGTCGTCCGTGAGTCCCTGCGCGTCCTTGAGGCCAAGGGGCTCGTGAGTGCGCGCCCGAACGTGGGCACCCGGGTGCGTCCGGTCAGCGACTGGAACCTCCTCGACCCCGACATCATCGAATGGCGCGCCTACGGGCCGCAGCGCGACGACCAGCGCCGGGAGCTGTGCGAGCTGCGCTGGACGATCGAGCCGCTGGCCGCCCGGCTCGCCGCCGGGCACGGCCGGGAGGACATCCAGCAGCGGCTGGCCGACATGGTCGAGATCATGGGGCACTCCGCGGCCCAGGGCGACACCATGACCTTCGGCCGCGCCGACGCCGAGTTCCACTCCCTGCTTCTCCAGCTCGCCGGCAACCGCATGCTGGAGCACCTCTCCGGCATCGTCTCCGCCGCACTGCACGTCTCCGGCGGCCCCGGCGGCGGCTGTGAGCGGCCGGTCGAGACCTCCGTGGGCCAGCACATGAGGGTGGTCGACGCCATCGGCTCCGGCGATGCCACGGCGGCCGAATCCGCGATGCGCCAGCTCCTCGCCGCCCATGGCGAGGCGGTCGGCCAGGGCTCCGGGACGCCCGTGGACCACGTCGTCCCCGCGCCCCGCGAGCACTGAAGGCCGTACCCGACCGCGTACGGAACGTAGGCGCCGCGCGACCTCGTGCCCCGCGCACCCCCTCGGGCGGGCATGCCGTACGCGGCGAAGGCGCACACGCTCGCCGGATCCGGGGCGTCGACCGGATCCGGCGGCAGACCTCGGGAGGATTGCATGTCATATGACAGGGAATGGGTCGTTATGGGGTGTGACTCGGGCCACGCAGATTGGGCGTAACGCTCTCCCGGGAAGCGCGATGACTTAAGAGGTGATAGCCGAGGAGGGAATACGAACGGCGTTCGTGACGCTGTTCAACTCCCCGGTTGCCCCTGCGCCGTCGGTCCATCCCCACCGGCGGTCGTCGGCTCCGATCCACACTGGACGGGGTCGGAAGTCGTTTCCATCGTTCCGAGAGGTTGTTCGTGTCGGCCAGCACATCCCGTACGCTCCCGCCGGAGATCGCCGAGTCCGAGTCTGTGATGGCGCTCATCGAGCGGGGAAAGGCAGATGGGCAGATCGCCGGCGATGACGTGCGTCGGGCCTTCGAGGCTGACCAGATTCCGCCAACCCAGTGGAAGAACGTTCTGCGCAGCCTCAACCAGATCCTCGACGAGGAGGGTGTGACGCTGATGGTCAGTGCCGCAGAGGCGCCCAAGCGCACCCGCAAGAGCGTCGCAGCGAAGAGTCCGGCGAAGCGCACCGCCACCAAGACCGTCGCGGCCAAGACCGCCACGGTCAAGAAGACCACCGCCGCCGCCCCCGCCCCCGCGGCGGACCCGGCCGGTGAGTCCGAGTCCGCGCCTGCGAAGAAGGCAGCGGCGAAGAAGACGACCGCCAAGAAGACGGCCGCGAAGAAGACCACGGCCAAGAAGGCCACCGCGAAGAAGACCGCGGCCAAGAAGGACGTCGACGAGCTGCTCGACGACGAGGTGACCGAGGAGACCCCGACGCCCGGCAAGGGTGAGGGCCCCGAGGGCGCCGACACCCCGGAGAACGCCGGCTTCGTCCTTTCCGACGACGACGAGGACGACGCCCCGGCCCAGCAGGTCGCCGCGGCCGGCGCCACCGCCGACCCGGTCAAGGACTACCTCAAGCAGATCGGTAAGGTCCCCCTCCTCAACGCCGAGCAGGAGGTCGAGCTCGCCAAGCGCATCGAGGCGGGCCTGTTCGCCGAGGACAAGCTGGCGAACTCCGACAAGCTCGCACCGAAGCTCAAGCGTGAGCTGGAGATCATCGCCGAGGACGGCCGTCGGGCGAAGAACCACCTCCTGGAGGCCAACCTCCGGCTCGTCGTCTCCCTGGCGAAGCGGTACACCGGCCGCGGCATGCTCTTCCTGGACCTGATCCAGGAGGGCAACCTCGGTCTGATCCGCGCGGTCGAGAAGTTCGACTACACCAAGGGCTACAAGTTCTCGACCTACGCGACGTGGTGGATCCGCCAGGCCATCACCCGCGCCATGGCCGACCAGGCCCGTACGATCCGCATCCCCGTCCACATGGTCGAGGTCATCAACAAGCTGGCCCGCGTCCAGCGCCAGATGCTCCAGGACCTGGGCCGCGAGCCCACTCCGGAGGAGCTGGCCAAGGAACTCGACATGACCCCCGAGAAGGTCATCGAGGTCCAGAAGTACGGCCGCGAGCCGATCTCGCTGCACACCCCGCTGGGTGAGGATGGCGACAGCGAGTTCGGTGACCTGATCGAGGACTCCGAGGCGGTCGTGCCCGCCGATGCAGTGAGTTTCACGCTCCTGCAGGAGCAGCTGCACTCGGTTCTGGACACACTCTCGGAGCGGGAGGCCGGCGTCGTGTCCATGCGCTTCGGTCTCACCGACGGCCAGCCGAAGACGCTGGACGAGATCGGCAAGGTCTACGGCGTCACGCGTGAGCGGATCCGTCAGATCGAGTCGAAGACGATGTCGAAGCTGCGTCACCCGTCGCGCTCCCAGGTGCTGCGGGACTACCTCGACTAGTCGAACCGACCGGCCCGTACAGCGCCGTGAGCCCGGTCTCTCCAACGGGGAGGGGCCGGGCTCGCCGCCGTCCACGTGCGGGGCGCAGCCGTTTGGGTCACTCTGGGTGGGCGACAGCTGTCCCACAGTCAGGAGTCCGTATGCGTCCGACCGCAGGCGCCGCTCTCGGAGCCCTCGCACTGGTCCTCACCCTGCCGGTGCCGGCGGCCGCGGACGAGTCGGTGATCGGCGGGAAGCCCGCCCAGCTGTCCCAGAGCCCCTGGGCGGTGGCGCTGGCCTCCCACGAGCGCTTCGGGGCCCATCGCTCCGGTCAGTTCTGCGGCGGGGTGCTGGTGGGGCACTCCACGGTCGTGACGGCCGCGCACTGCCTCAGCAAAGAGGTGCTGGGCGTCCCCTGGCAGCAGGTCCGGGACCTGCGCATCGTGATCGGGCGCGACAACCTCACCGGCGGCGGGGGGCACGAGCTCAAGCCGGCGAAGGTCTGGGTGAACCCCCGCTATGACAGCTGGACCAACGAGGGCGACATGGCCGTCCTCACGCTCCCGAAGCCGGTGGCGAACCGGACCATCCCGATAGCGGGACGGAACGACCGGGCCTACCGGCCGGGCAGCCGGGCCACGGTCTACGGCTGGGGCGACACCACGGGCGAGGGCAGCTATGCGTCACGGCTGCGCTCGGCGCGGGTCAATGTGCTGCGCGACGCGGTCTGCGCGCGGGCCTATCCGGGGAGCGCGGACGGTACGTACCGGTCCCGCTCCATGCTGTGCGCGGGTGCGCCGGACGGTGGGCGGGACGCCTGCCAGGGTGACAGCGGGGGGCCACTGGTCGTCCGCGGACGTCTCGTGGGGCTGGTGTCCTGGGGGACCGGCTGTGGCCAGGCGGGCAGTCCGGGGGTCTATACCCGGGCCTCGGCCCTGCTTCCGGCCGTATCGGCGCACGGGGCGGGGTGAACCGCCGCCGGGAGCCGGCAGGTCGTGCGGGACGGGCGTACGAGTGCGGGCGGCCCCCCGGTGGTGCCGGGGTGACCGCCCGCCGCACGGCGCAGGGCCGCTGCTCGCTCGTCGTGGATGCGAAGTGTCAGCGTTCCTCATCGGACGCGGACGCCGGAGAAGCGTTCAGCCGCTCCGTCTCGTCCTGTATTTCCGCGGCGATCTTCTTGAGTTCTGGCTCGAACTTGCGACCGTGGTGGGCGCAGAAGAGCAGTTCTCCGCCGGACATCAGGACGACGCGCAGGTATGCCTGGGCGCCGCAGCGGTCGCAGCGGTCAGCGGCCGTCAGCGGGCTCGCGGGTGTCAGAACAGTAGTCACGTCGCCTCTTCTCTAGCTCGACGAGCTGTCGTACCAGGGTCAACATCCAACCAGGCCGAAAACGTTCCCGCTCGTGCCTTTTCCTCGAAAAAATTCTTCGAGGGGGCCGGGTGCTGCCGGGTGGCGGCGAATGAGCCGTATTGCTTGGTGGTCTGATTCACGTTGGGTGCTGGGTCTGTCCCCCCGGCTGGCTTGCCGGTTGTTGATGAGGACGTGCCCGGAGCCTAAATGGTTCATGCCTCGAAGGGAACGTGATGTGCACGTCACTCGGACGTCACCCCAACGAGCGATCGAACGCACGAGCGAAATTCTACTACCATGAGCATGCTTACGGGTGGCGTCACATCGGCTCTACCAGGCCTCGGTACCCTCTGACGGGCGACACCGCCACAACCGAGTCCGCGGAATGCGGACTGCCAGAAATTCAGCGAGGAGCGAACCGCGTGACCGCCGAGATGTCCGTGCCGTCCACCGCAGTGCTGACCGGGGCAGACCGGGACGGTTCCAATTACACCGCGCGGCATCTGCTCGTCCTTGAGGGCCTGGAAGCGGTCCGCAAGCGCCCCGGCATGTACATCGGCTCCACGGACAGCCGCGGTCTGATGCACTGCCTGTGGGAGATCATCGACAACTCCGTCGACGAGGCGCTCGGCGGCTACTGCGACCACATCGAGGTGATCCTCCACGACGACGGGTCCGTGGAGGTGCGCGACAACGGCCGCGGCATCCCCGTGGACGTCGAGCCCAAGACCGGGCTGAGCGGTGTCGAGGTCGTCATGACCAAGCTGCACGCCGGCGGAAAGTTCGGCGGCGGCTCGTACGCGGCCTCCGGCGGTCTGCACGGCGTCGGCGCCTCGGTCGTCAACGCCCTCTCCGCCCGGCTCGACGTCGAGGTCGACCGCAACAGCAAGACCCACTCGATCAGCTTCCGCCGCGGCGTCCCCGGCATCTTCACGGAGTCCGGCCCGGACGCCCCGTTCGACCCGGCCAACGGTCTGCACAAGGGTAAGCGGATCCCCAAGACGAAGACCGGCACCCGCGTCCGTTACTGGGCCGACCGGCAGATCTTCCTCAAGGACGCCAAGCTCTCCCTGGAGACGCTGCACGCCCGCGCCCGCCAGACGGCCTTCCTCGTCCCGGGCCTCACCCTGGTCGTCCGCGACGAGCGCGGCCTCGACGGCGCCGGCAAGACCGAGGAGACCTTCCACTACGACGGCGGCATCAGCGAGTTCTGCGAGTACCTGGCGCAGGACAAGGCGGTCTGCGACGTCCTGCGGCTGACCGGGCAGGGCACGTTCAAGGAGACCGTGCCGGTCCTCGACGACCGCGGCCACATGACCCCCACCGAGGTCACCCGCGAACTGGGCGTCGACATCGCGCTGCGCTGGGGCACCGGCTACGACGCCACGCTCCGGTCGTTCGTCAACATCATCGCCACCCCCAAGGGCGGCACCCACGTCTCCGGCTTCGAGCGCGCGGTCACCAGGACGGTCAACGAGGTCCTGCGGTCGAGCAAGCTGCTCCGCGTCGCCGAGGACGACGTCGTCAAGGACGACGCCATGGAGGGCCTGACCGCGGTCGTGACCGTGCGCCTGGCCGAGCCGCAGTTCGAGGGCCAGACCAAGGAGGTGCTCGGCACCTCCGCCGCCTCCCGGATCGTCGCCCAGGTGGTGAGCCGGGAACTGAAGGCGTTCCTGACGTCCACGAAGCGGGACGGCAAGCAGCAGGCGCGCGCCGTCCTGGAGAAGGTCGTCGCCGCGGCCCGCACCCGTATCGCCGCGCGCCAGCACAAGGAGGCGCAGCGGCGGAAGACGGCGCTGGAGTCCTCCTCGCTGCCGGCCAAGCTCGCGGACTGCCGCAGCGACGACGTCGACCGCAGCGAGCTGTTCATCGTCGAGGGCGACTCCGCGCTGGGCACCGCGAAGCTGGCCCGGAATTCGGAGTTCCAGGCGCTGCTGCCGATCCGCGGCAAGATCCTGAACGTCCAGAAGTCCTCGGTCTCGGACATGCTCAAGAACGCCGAGTGCGGCGCCATCATCCAGGTCATAGGGGCCGGTTCCGGCCGCACCTTCGACATCGACGCGGCCCGCTACGGCAAGGTCATCTTCCTGGCCGACGCCGATGTCGACGGCGCCCACATCCGCATCCTGCTGCTGACCCTCTTCCAGCGCTACATGCGGCCGATGGTCGAGCAGGGCCGGGTCTTCGCCGCCGTGCCGCCGCTGCACCGCATCGAGCTGACCAACCCCAAGAAGGGGCAGGACAAGTACATCTACACCTACTCGGACAACGAGCTGCGCCAGACGCTGCTGGAGCTCCAGCGCAAGAACGTCCGCTACAAGGACAGCATCCAGCGCTACAAGGGCCTGGGTGAGATGGACGCCGATCAGCTCGCCGAGACGACCATGGACCCGCGCCACCGCACGCTGCGCCGGATCAACATCAGCGACCTGGAGGCGGCGGAGAAGACCTTCGACCTCCTGATGGGCAACGAGGTCGCCCCCCGCAAGGAGTTCATCACCAACTCCGCGGCCACCATGGACCGCTCCCGGATCGACACCTGAGCGCTCCCTGAGTCCCGGCGGGCGTCTCTCCACCCCAGGGTGGAGAGACGCCCGCGGTGTTTTCCACCCGCTCCCCACCCTGGCTCCGATCCGTGCGGCGGCCCCGCTCCGTAGCGTCGGTGAGGTCGGAAAACGCCGTCCCCCGGAGGCTGTAGGTCATGAGCGGCCTGCTCAACATCGTGGTGATCGTCGCGGCTGTCGCGTTCGTGTTCATCAAGCAGTTCAGCGCCCAGCGGATCACGTCCGAGGGCCGCAAGTGGTGGCTGATCCCCGCCGTCCTGGCATTCCTGGCGCTGCGCGATCCCGGTCTCCTGGACCCCGCACACCGGTCCGTGTCCGCCGTCCTGCTGGCCGGGGGGCTCCTGATAGGGCTGGCCTGCGGTGCGGGCTGGGCCTGGACGACGCGCATCTGGACGGACGCGGACGGGGCGGTGTGGACCAAGGGCGGTTGGGCGGCGGCCGGAGTGTGGCTCGGCGCCATGGTGCTGCGCGGCGGCCTGACGGCCCTCGCCGCGGCCATGGGCGTCCACCAGGGCAGCCCGGCGATCATGCTCTCGGTCGCCGCCATGCTGCTGACCCGGAGCGGCGTCACCACCTGGCGGGCCCAGGCCCTTCAGCGGACGTACGGTGTCCCGGTCGCGGGCTGAGGCCCCGGCGCGCCCGCTACTGCCGCCCACCGATCGAGGACCGTACGTGCTGCCCCCTTCCCTGATGAGCTGGCCCCTGCGGGAGTCGCTGTCCCGTGAAGGCGTGAGCGGCGCCCGGTTGTGGATCGGCCGGTCGGTGCGCGTCCTGGTCGTCGCGGGGCTGACGTGGTCCACAGTGGCGGGGCCGCACTTCCGGGGCTGGGCGCTGGTGGCGGCACTCGCGGGGGTCGCCGCCACGCTCGTGGTGTTCCGCGGCTTCTTCCGGGTGACGCGCGAGCGCCTTCTCTGGCCGTCCGTGGGCCTGCTGTTCGTACTGGAGGCCGCGGCCTTCGGCTTCTCCTTCGCAGGCGCCCGGACGCCGGCGATCGTCCTGTGGTGTGCCTGCGCCATCCTCGCGATGGAACGGCTCCCGCTGGCCGTCGGCGTGCTGTGCTCGTCCGCCGCGCTCGCCGCGTACGCCGTGATGAACACCGACAACTGGCTGACGACCGCCACGACCACGGTGGGCCTGGCCCTGGCCGGTTACGTCATCCGCCTCGACGCCGCGGCGCGCGGCAACGCCCAGCGGCTGCTGGCCCAGGAGCGGGCGGCCCGCAAGGCCGAGGCGGAGTCGGCGGCGCTGGCCGAACGGGGCCGGATCGCGCGGGAGATCCACGACGTCCTCGCCCACAGCCTGAGCGCCCAGTTGGTGCATCTGGAGGCGGTGCGGCAGCTGATCCAGCGCAGCCCCGACCTGGAGGCGGATCGCGCACAGCTCCTGGAGCGGGTCGTGGCGTGCCGGGGAATGGCCCGGGAAGGGCTTGACGGCACCCGTGAGGCGCTTTCCGCCCTCCGCGGGGAGACGATCCCGGCCGAGGACTTCCTGCGCCGTCTGACGGCCGCTGAGGGCGTTCGGCTGGATGTGACGGGTGAGCCCCGCGTGCTGACCCCCGAGGCCGGCCTCGCGGTCCGCAGGGTCGCCCAGGAGGCGCTCACGAACGTGCGCAAGCACGCCCCGGGGGCGCGGGTGAGCGTGCGGCTGGACTACGGGGCGGACGACGTGGGGCTCGAAGTGCGGGACGACGGGGGCCGCGGGCGGTCCGCCGAATTCTCCAGGAGCGGTTCCGGGTACGGTCTGCTCGGGATGCGGGAGCGCGCCGAACTCCTCGGCGGAACGCTGGAGTCCGGCCCTGACGAGGAGGGTTTCGTGGTGCGGTTGCGGGTGCCCGCATGACGGCACGTACGGTGACGCGGGTGGTGGTCGCCGATGACCAGACGGTGGTGCGCGAGGGGATCGTGATGCTGCTGGGGCTGCTGCCGGGCATCGAGGTCGTCGGTTCGGCGGCGGACGGCGAGGAGGCGGTCCAACTGGTGGCCCGACACGCGCCCGACGTGGTCCTGATGGACCTGCGCATGCCCCGCTGCGACGGGGTCGAGGCCACCCGCCGGATCCGCGCGGAGCACCCCGGCACCCAGGTCGTGGTCCTCACCACCTACGCCGACGACGACTCACTCTTCCCCGCCCTGCAGGCCGGCGCCCGCGGCTACCTGACCAAGGACGCGGACGGTGAGGAGATCGTCCGCGCCATCGACGACGTGCTGTCCGGTGAGGCCGGCCTGTCGCCGAAGATCCAGCGGCGCCTCCTGGAGCGCTTCACCGAGCCCGCGCACACCGTGCCGCAGCCACCGGCGGAGCCCCCGGACGGGCTGACCGCGCGCGAGGCGGAGGTGCTGCGGCTGGTCGCCGAGGGGCTGTCCAACCCGGAGATCGCCCGCACCCTGCACGTCTCCACGGCGACCGTGAAGACCCACATCAACAACCTCTTCGCCAAGGCGGGACTGCGCGACCGGGCCCAGGCCATCCACTACGCGTACCGCAACGGGCTCGCACAGCCGCCCGGGTAGTTCCCGATTGCCCATCACCTGATGGGGTGAAGGGTCGGCAAGCGAGCGTCCGGGATCTTCCTTTCTGTCCACCCTTGGGCGGCACGGACAACCAACCCGTGCACCAAGGAGAGTTCGGTGGACAAGCAGGACGGCCGCTCGGCCGGTGAGCCAGGGGCCGTACGGCTCGACGACCCCTGGTACGACGCCCTCGCCCCTGGGTGGGGAGAACCGGCCGGTACGGCGGACGCGGCGGACCAGGGCGGCGGCGTCGAGGAGCCGCTGACCGTAGGAGGACCGCGGGACGGCGGGATTTCCCCGGCCGAGATCTATCTGGCGGTGCACCGGAGTGGTGCGTTCCAGGAGGTGCGCCGCCGATACCGGAGCTTCGTCGTCCCCGCCACCCTTGCCTTTCTGGTCTGGTACCTCGCCTACGTGGTGGCGGCGATCGCCGTGCCCGGCCTCATGGCCCGTCAGCTCGTCGGTGCCTTCAACGTCGCGATGGCCGCGGGGCTCGGCCAGTTCGCCACAACGTTTCTGCTCGCCTGGGCCTACATGCGGCACGCGCGGCTGCGGCGGGACCGTGCGGCGCTGGAGATCCGTTGGGAAACCCAGGAACTGACCAGGGGGAACGCCCGATGACCGTCGGCCACGAGACCCTCGCCCTGACTCTGGTCAGCGCTTTCATCGCGCTCACCCTGGCGATCACTCTGTGGGCGGGGCGCCGCAGGCGTGGCTCCGCGGTGGAGTTCTATGCCGGTGGCAGGCTCTTCTCGCCCATGGAGAACGGCTTCGCCATCGCGGGTGACTACATGTCCGCCGCGTCCTTCCTCGGCATCACCGGGCTGGTCGCCCTCTTCGGCTACGACGGTCTGCTGTACTCGGTCGGCTTCCTCGTCGCCTGGCTGCTCGTGCTCTTCCTGGTGGCCGAACTCGTCCGTAACTGCGGGCGGTTCACCCTCGCCGACGTCGTCGCCGCACGGATGCGGGAGCGCCCGGTCCGGATCGCGGTCGGCGCGGCGTCCGTCACCGTGTCCGTGCTCTATCTGGTGGCACAGATGGTCGGTGCGGGCAGTCTGGTGGCGCTGCTGCTCGGCAACGCGGGGCCGCAGGCCCGTACCTGGATGGTGATCGGCGTGGGCACCCTGATGGTGGTCTACGTCGCCTTCGGCGGAATGCGGGCCACGACCTGGATCCAGGTGGTCAAAGCGGTGCTCCTCCTGGGCGGCGCCGCGGCCCTGACCGTCCTGGTGGTGATCCGTTTCCACGGGGATCTCGGTGCGCTGCTGAACACCGCCGCCGAACGCAGCGGCCACGGAAAGGCGTTCCTCGCGCCGGGTCTCAAATACGGCGGTGACTGGACCGCGCGGCTGGACCTCCTCAGCCTCGGGCTGGCGCTCGTCCTCGGAACGGCGGGGCTGCCGCACATCCTGTCGCGGTTCTACACCGTGCCCACGGCACGAGCCGCCCGCCGTTCCGTCGGCTGGTCCATCGGGCTGATCGGCGGCTTCTACCTGATGACCGTCGTGCTCGGCTTCGGGGCCGCCGCCGTAGTGGGCAGTGATGCGGTCCGGGCCTCCAATCCGGCGGGCAACACCGCCGTTCCGCTGCTCGCCGTCGATCTGGGAGGCGGGGCGGGATCCACCGGAGGAACGGTTCTCTTCGCCGTGGTGGCCGCGGTCGCCTTCGCCACCATCCTGGCCGTGGTCGCCGGCATCACCCTCGCCTCGTCGGCGTCCGTGGCCCACGACCTGTACGCCTCGCTGCGCCGGCCACGCGGCACGGCGCGGGACGCACAGCGCCGCGAGGTGGCCGTGGCACGCCTCGCCGCGGTCGCGGTCGGAGCGGTCGCCATCGGGCTGGCCCTGCTCGCCCAGGACCTGAACACCGCCTTCCTGGTGGGCCTGGCCTTCGCGGTCGCCGCCTCGGCCAATGTGCCGGTCCTGCTCTACGCCCTGTTCTGGCGCCGCTTCACGACGCGGGGTGCCGTCTGGTCCGTCTACGGCGGGCTCATTCCGGCCCTCACCCTGGTGGTCGTCTCGCCGGTGGTCTCCGGAGGCCCCGAATCCCTCTTCCCGCACTTGGACTTCGCCGTCTTCCCGCTCTCCAACCCAGGGGCCGTCTCGATCCCTCTGGGCTTCCTGATGGGCTGGCTGGGCACACTGCTGTCCCCCGGGACCGCCGATCCGGCCCGGCACGCGGAGACGGAGGTGCGGGCACTCACGGGGGCGGGCGCGGTCTAGCTTCCGCCCGGGGTCAGACCCATTCGTAGCGGTGTTCCGGGCGGCCGGTTTCGCCGTACCTGAGGGTGAGGTGGACCCGGCCGGCGCGTTCCAGGAGCTTCAGATAGCGCTGGGCGGTCTGCCGGCTCAGTCCGGCCCGGTGGGCGACGTCCTGGGCCGAGAGCGGGGTGTCCGCGGACCGCAGCACCGAGCGCACGCGGTCGGCGGTGGCGGTGGAGTGCCCCTTGGGCAGCTCGGCGGAGCCGGCGTTGGCGGCTCCCAACGCACCGAAGAGCCGGTCCACTTCGGACTGCTCGGCCTGCCCGCCGCCGGCGAAGGTGCGGTGCAGCGCCGCATAGCCCTCCAGTTTGGAGCGCAGGCCCGCGAACGTGAACGGCTTGACCAGGTACTGGAGCGCGCCGTGCCGCATCGCGGCCTGTACGGTCGCGATGTCGCGGGCCGCCGTCACCATGATCACGTCGGTGAACAGGCCACGGCGCCGCAGTTCGCCGACCAGCTGGAGGCCGGTCCGGTCGGGCAGGTAGTGGTCCAGCAGGATCAGCTCGACGGGGTGCGTCTCCAGGGCGGCCAGAGCCTGCGCCGCCGTATGTGCGACGCAACTGACCCGGAATCCCTGCACCTTGGCGACGTACGCCGCGTTGATCCGCGCGACCTGCGCATCGTCGTCCACGACCAGTACGTCGATCATCGGCCGGCCTCCGTGGCGTCCTCGGCCCGGCGCGCGCCCTCGGGGGCGCCGGCTGCCCCGGCCGGCTCGGGAAGCTCCGCGGAGAGCGCGTCGGGGACCGTGACGGTGAACACGGCGCCACCCCCTGGGCGTTCGCGCACCACGGCGTCGCCGCCGTAGCGCTCGGCGAGCCGGCGGACCAGCGCGAGTCCGATGCCGCGCTGCCCGTGGGCGGGCGGCTCCTTGGTGGTCCAGCCCTCGGTGAAGATCTCGGCCCGTCGCTCCTCGGGCACGCCCGGCCCGTTGTCGGAGACGCGCACGACGGCGGTCCGCCCCTCGGCCCGCATCTCCACCTCCACCTGGGCGTCGGGCGCGCCGGCAGTGGCGTCCAGTGCGTTGTCGACGAGGTTGCCGAGGACGGTGACCAGGCTGTGCGGGTCGATCAAGCGGTCGGGCAGCCGGGTGCCGGACGCGATCCGCAAGGACACGCCCCGTTCGGTGGCGACGGTGGCCTTGCCCACCAGCAGGGCGGCCAGCAGCGGGTCGTGGATGCGCTCGGTGACCTGCTCTGCGGTGGCCCGGTGGACGCCCACGGCGCGGGTCACGAAGTCCACGGCTTCCTCGTGCAGCCCCAGTTCGAGCAGGCCGAGAAGGGTGTGCAGCCGGTTGGCGTGCTCGTGGTCCTGGGCCCGGAGGGCGTCGATGAGACCGCGGGTGCCGTCCAGTTCGCGGCCCAGCCGCTCCAGCTCCGTGCGGTCGCGCAGGGTGACGACCGCGCCGCCGTCGTCGGTCGGCATACGGTTCGCCACCAGCACCCGGTGCCCGCTGACCGCCAGCAGGTCGGCGCCCGAGACGCGGCCGGCCAGCACATCGGTCGTCCGGCCCGGGGGAAGGGCGGCGTCCAGGGGGCGGCCGGTGTCCTCGGCGCGCAGATCGAGGAGGCGCTGCGCCTCGTCGTTCATCAGGCGGATCCGGCCCTGCCCGTCGAGTGCGAGGAATCCCTCCCGGATGCCGTGCAGCATCGCCTCCCGCTCGGCGAGCAGTGCGGAGATATCGGAGAAGGCCAGGTCATGGGTGCGCCGCTGGAGACGGCGGGCGACGAGATAGGCCGCCAGCGCGCCGACGGCGAGTGCCCCGCCCGCGTACGCGAGCAGCTGCGGCACGGTGGACAGCAGCCGCTCCTGCACGCTCTCGTAGGCGATACCGACCGAGACCGCGCCGACCACCTTGCCGTTCTCGTCCCGCAGCGGAACCTTGCCGCGCGCGGAGCGGCCGAGGGTGCCCTCGTCGATCTGCATGACCTCCCGGCCGGAGAGCGCGGCGCTCGGGTCCGTGGAGACGTGGTGCCCGATCTCGTCAGGGTCGGTGTGGGACCAGCGCACCCCGCGCTTGTCCATGATCACGACGTACTCGGCGCCGGTGGCCGCGCGGATCCGTTCCGCCTCGTTCTGGACCGGGCCGTTGCGGCTCGGACGGGACGCCTCCAGCGCGTCGTCGAGGCGCGGTTCGGCGGCGGTGGTCTGCGCGATGGCGAGCGCCCGGCGCATCGCCTGGTCGTCCAGCTGGGCGCTGAGCGGGGCGAGGAACAGGCCGGTCGCCAGCGCGGTGACGCCCGCGGCGATGGCCAGCTGCATCAGCAGCACCTGGGAGAAGACGCGTTGCGGCCAGCCCAGCCGGGGGCGCCTCAGACGCGGTCCGGTGGTGTGGCGTGCCCTGGACGTGTCGTGCGGGCCGGTTGCTTCACGAGGGGAGGAGGGGCTGGCGGGAAACCGTGCGGGGCCCGAGGGCCCTGCGGCGCTCGGGCGCGGAACCGACGCTTCCTTCTCGCCCATACCGACGAACAGTAAGCGGGCCGACCGCCGGGCCGGTAATCCCTGCGGCGAGGAATTCGGAGGGTGTCCGGGTGGCCACGCGCGGCGCCTCAGCCGGGTCGCGACGGGAGCGGTGGAGACGGTGGAGACGGTGGTGTGTCGGCCTGTGGACGGCGGGAGAGCGGGGTGCGGGAGTTATCCACAGGCCTTTCGGTCGCGGAGGGTGAGCGCCTAATCTCACAGAGTCGTCACGCTCCGTGACGACTCGTGGAATCCATGGTCGGCGAGTCCGTGGTGGATCGAGCCGTTGCAGGTCTCAGACCAGATCTGCGGCGGCGAGGGAGGTGACCGCCATCCGCGAGGGAGGAAGGAGGGGTGCTCCGCAACTGGCGGGCGCAGGAGCGCTGTCGGTGCGCTGTTCGACGGTCACCTGCCAGGTCCGGCCGTCGGTGTGCGCGACCGTGACGGCCCAGGCCGGTCCCGGGCCGTCGGCGGACGTGGCGGCGGGTGCGGGCTGCAGGAGCTCGACCCGTACGACGTCGAGGGCGTCCGCGCGGTCCTCATGGATCCGGGCGCGGACCGCGAGGTCGGCCGCCTGGGCGGGGCGGTCCCAGGCCGAACGGCCACGGCAGTGGTCGAGGGCGATCCGTCCGCTGCGCGCCGCCTCCACGGCGGACTTGACCAGATGCGCCGAGGCCCGGCCGTAGGCGTAACCGTAAGGAAGGAGAAAAAGGGTGGGAGAGAAGCGATGGCCGCCCAGGTGGGTGACCTCCCAGGTGTCGATTCCGATGGCGGCGAGTTCGGCGGCCAGCGGTCGTCCGAGCAGGGCGCAGCAGCGGTCCCGTTTGCCGTTGGTGCAGACGAGGGCCAGCGGGTCGCCGGAATGCGGTTCCCAGATGTCGTGGTGTTCGCCCGCGCCGAGGGCGGCGAAGTCCAGTCCGAGGGCGGCGCCGGGATCGGTGACGGTGGTCGTGCGGACCCAGGAGCGCCCCGGTGCGGTGTGCGCGAGGAAGAGCCGGCGGCGGGAGACGCCGTGGCAGTCGGCGTGGCGGCCCGGCCGCCGGATCAGGGCGATGCGTACGCCGGTCCCGTCCGCCGCGTCGTCCAGCGCTCGGCCGAGTGCCGGGTCGAGGTGGCTGTCCGTGAGCGCCTTGGCTCCCCAGGGGCCGGCCTGCTCGATGAGCAGCCAAGTGCGGGCGGTGGCCGAGGTCCCGGCGAGCGGTTCGGCCGCGTTACGGGACGCGGTTGCGCAGGTACTCACGAAGGCGAGCCTAACCTCATGGTTCAGACATCCTGCACGCCGGGCCGCTCGCCTGCTTGCGCGGGAGGACGGGAGAAGTGCCGTAGCGCCACGGCGGCAACGGCAACGGCAACGGCAATGGCCGTGGCGATGGCTATGGCAATGGCGGCGTCGGAGCGCTCATGGATCTGCACCGCGGGAAAACGCTCATGGACCTGCACCGCGGGAATGCGTGGGCCCTCGCTCCCCGACGCGGTCTGAACGCCCGACCGTTCAGGCCCGCTCACGGTGGATGCGTAAGACGGCTCGGGTGCGCTCGGGGGAGGCGCGGGAGACGGCTCCGGCGCGTTCGGGGAAGAGATATGAGACGGCTCGGGTGGCTCGGGCCCGCTCTTGGCAGATGTGCACGACGGCTTGGGCCCGCTTAGGGGAGCGGCTGCGGGGGGCGTGGGCCGTGGTACTGGCCGCTGGGGCGCATACGGAGCGGGCGTTCGTCGAATTCCTCCAGAGCGTGCGCGATCCAGCCGGCGGTGCGGGCGAGGGCGAAGACCGTTTCACCCGCCTCGGGCGGCATGCCCGCCGCGACGGTCAGCACGGCGAGTGCCAGGTCGACGTTGGCGTGCAGCTCCGTGTGGCGGGCGGCAGTGGCGACGACCTCGCGTGCGGCCTGCAGGGCGGGTGCGGCCTGCGGTACGTCCGCCAGCAGCCGGAAGAGGACGCCGGCGCGCGGGTCCTCGCCCGGGTAGAGGCGGTGGCCGAGGCCCGGTACCCGTCGCCCGGCCCGCAGGTGATCGGCCACAACGGCGGCCGCGCTGCCCCGGTCCAGGACCTCCAGCAGCGTCCGGTGCGCCATCCCGCTCGCGGCGCCGTGCAGCGGGCCGTCCAGCGCCCCGAGTCCCGCCGAGACGATCGCGTACGGATGGGCGCGGGCGGAGGCCGCGACCCGGACCGCGAGCGTGGAAGCGGCGAGGTCGTGGTCGATGAGCAGGACCAGCGCGGCGTCCAGGACGCGCAGCAATGCGGGGTCGGCCGGCTCCGCGGTCAGCCGGCACCAGAGCCGTGGCCCGAGCGGTCCGGTGGCGGGGGGTTCTTCACCGAGCGCCGGGAGGGCGTCGACGAGGGTCGGGATGAGGCTGCGGGCGGTGCCGAGGACGGCGTCCTCGGAGAGGTCGAACCGCAGAGGATCGGCGGCCGCGGCGGCGATCACCGCGACCCGCAGCCGGTCCATCGGTCCGCTGTGCGGCGGCAGCGCCCGTACGGCACGGCGGGCCGCGGTCCGGGCGTCCTGCGGGGCGGTGAAGCGGATGCCGCGGCGCAGGACGCCGGTCCACAGCCACTCCGCGACCTCCTCGTAGCTGTAGTGGGCGGCGAGCTCCGCGGTGTCCACGCCGCGGAAGTAGCAGTGGTCACGGTCGATCAGGGTGATGCCGGTGCGGATCGCCAACTCGGCGCCGGCGGAAGTGGGTTCGCGGCGGCCGCTGCGGCGGGCCAGCGCGTCGACCTCCTTCGGGTCGAAGGTGCTGCCGCGGCTGCCCGGTTCCCGGTGGCTGGTCAGCTGACCGCGGCTGACGTACGCATAGACCGTCTCGGGCTTCACGCCGAGCCGGTCGGCCGCCTCCCGCGTGCTCAGCCGTCGCTCGCGGGTGTCCTGTGCCGTGTCCTGATCCGCCATGGGATCACCGTATCCAGCGCGTCCGCAACCGGACCCGTCCATGTCCAGGCCCCTCCTGCATTGACCTCTGTATTGATTCAATCAATATTGACGAGTATTGAGTCAAGCATAGATAGTCGGATCAATATTTGGGGAGGAAGAACGAGGAGATCCGCCATGCCGATCGCCGAGGCGAACGCACCCATCGAGGCACCCCGCGGGCTCGCGGGCGTCATCGTCACCGAGACCCGACTCGGCGACGTCCGGGGGCGCGAGGGCTTCTACCACTACCGCCAGTACTCCGCCGTCGAGCTGGCCCGGACCCGCACGTTCGAGGACGTCTGGTACCTGATGTTCCACGGCACGCTGCCCGACGCGGCCCAACTGGCAGCCTTCAAGGCCGAGACCGCCGCGCTGCGCCCGCTGCCCGCGGCCGTACGCGAAGCACTGCCCGCCCTGGCCCGGGCCGGTGCGCTTGCGGGCCCGCTCGCCGGGCTGCGCACCGCGCTCTCGCTGTTCGGCGCGAGCGCCGGTTTCCGGCCGCTGTACGACATCGACGCCGACCGCCGGCGGGCCGACGCGCTCGCCGCCGTCGCCGCCGTACCGACCCTGCTCACCGCGCTGCACCGGCTCGGCCAGGGACAGCAGCCCGTGGAGCCACGGCCCGATTTGGGTCACGCCGCCAACTACCTCTACATGCTCACCGGCGAGGAACCTGATCCGCGCCGGGTCCGGGCGATAGAGGCCTATCTGATCTCCACGATCGACCACGGCTTCAACGCTTCGACGTTCACCGCCCGCGTCATCACCTCCACCGGTGCCGATCTCGCGGCCTGTCTCGTCGGAGCCGTCGGAGCGCTTTCCGGTCCTTTGCACGGCGGAGCGCCGAGCCGGGCGCTGGACACGCTCGACGCCATCGGCACACCGGACCGGATAGACGCCTGGATCCGCGAACGGGTCCTGCGCGGCGAACGGATCATGGGGTTCGGTCATCCCGTGTACCGCACGGAGGACCCGCGCTCACGGATGCTGCGCGGGATCGCCGAGGAGTTCGGCGGGCCGCTGGTGGAGTTCGCCGTCCAGGTGGAGGCGCGCACCGAGGCGCTGCTGGCCGAGCTCAAGCCGGGCCGCGAGCTGCACATCAATGTGGAGTTCTACGCGGGCGTCGTCATGGAGCTGTGCGGACTGCCGCGCGAGATGTTCACGCCGACCTTCTGCGCGGCCAGGGTCGTCGGCTGGAGCGCCAACGTGTTGGAGCAGGCGGAGGATTCGAAGATCATCCGCCCGGCAGCCCGGTACGTCGGCCCGCCCCCGCCACAGCCGCTGCCGGAGGTGGTGCCCGGGTAGCCACCACCACGAAGTCGGCGCACCAGCCTGGCAGCGGGCCGTGGCGCGGGATCTGGGAAGCGGGTCGCGGTATCGGACCTGGGAAGCGGGTCGCGGTATCGGGCCTGGCACCAGGCCTTGGCGCGGGTCACGGTTTCGGGCGCCGAGCCACGTTCCGGGCGCCGGGCACTGGTGCCGGGCCCGGTCCTGGTGCCGGACCGGCGTTGGCCCCGGTGCGGCCCGCCGCCCCTGGAGACGGGCCAGGCACCCCACCGTGGCGCGCAGGCTCAGGCCCTGACCGGCCTCGGCCCCGGTGCCGGCCCGGCACTGGCCGCGGCTTTGGCACGAGCTGAGGCTTTGGCCCCGGCACCGGGATCAGCTCCCGCTGCCGTACCGGCCTCAGCTCCCGCTGCCCTCCCGGCCCCCGGCGCTCGGCCCATACCGCGAATCGGTGGTCCGTTACGATCGACTGCTCGTCCGCCGCCGGGCCGCGCGGCCCGCCACCCGCACCATGGAGGCGCCTTCTGGCCACGCAACAGATCCCGGTCGTCGTGCTCGCGGGGTTCCTCGGTTCGGGCAAGACGACCCTGCTCAACCACTTGCTCCGGGCCGGCGACGGGACCCGTATCGGCGCGATCGTCAATGACTTCGGCAGCATCGAGATCGACGCGATGACCGTCGCCGGACAGGTCGACTCGATGGTGTCGCTCGGCAACGGCTGTCTGTGCTGTGCGGTCGACACCAGCGAACTGGACACGTATCTGGAGCGGCTGGCCCGTCCCTCCGCCCGTATCGACGTGATCGTCATCGAGGCGAGCGGGCTGGCCGAGCCGCAGGAACTCATCCGGATGATCCTGGCCAGCGACAACGACCGGATCGTCTACGGCGGGCTGATCGAGGTCGTGGACGCCGCCGAGTTCGAGTCCACCCGGGCCCGCCATCCCGAGCTGGACCGGCACGTCGGCATCGCCGACATCGTGGTGCTCAACAAGGCCGACCGGATCGACGACGCGGCGCGCCGGGCGCTCCGGGACGCCCTCGCGGAGCTGGCGCCCGGCCGGCCGGTGCTCTGTACGGCGTACGGTCGGGTCGACCCCGAGCTGTTCTTCGACCGTGGGCCGGGGGAGGACCTCGATGCGGCCGTGCGCCAGTTGTCCTTCGAGGACCTGCTGCGCGAGGCCGCGGCCAACGACGAGCACCCTCAGAACCACCGCGAGCCCGCGTACGGCGAGACAGGCCGCCTCAATCAGAACGACCCCAACGACCGCTCCGCGAACGGTCACTGCGACCATCACGACTGCGACCACGATGACTGCGACCACCGCGACTGCGACCACCACGACGGTGGTCCACAGTGCGCCCATGACCACGACGACTGTGGTCCACACTGCGCCCACGACCACGCCGGGCACCTGCACGCCGACTACCAGAGCGTGGAGTTCAGCTCGGTGGAGCCGATGCACCCGCGGCGGCTCATGGACTTCCTGGACAGCCGGCCGGCCGGCCTCTACCGCATCAAGGGGTTCGTCCACTTCGACGTCCCGGAGAACCGGCAGAAGTTCACCGTGCACGCCGTCGGCGACTTCCTGCGCTTCTACCCCGAGCCCTGGCCGAAGGGCGAGGAGCGGAGCACCCAGCTCGTCCTCATCGGCAGCGGTATCGACGCCCCGGCGCTCCGCAAGGAGCTGGACGACTGCCGGGAGGCCGGGCCGTCACAGGCCGATGAGAACAGCATGTGGGGCGTGCTGCGGTACGTGGCGTCCCGCGAGGAAGACGAGTAGGGAGACGAGCAGGAGGACGAGTAGGGAGGCAGGTGGGGAGACGGGTGGGGAGAGAGGTAGGGGGCGAATACGGGGGGCGGGGTAGTGGAGACGCGTAACGCCGTCGAACCGGCTCTCACCGGCCCGACGGCATTGCTCGTCCCGTCACCCGGGAGCGTCCACTGCCCCGTACCTGCCCGGCATCTTCCCCGTACCTGCCCGGCACCTTCCCGGTACCTGCCCGGCACCCGACGGCCTCCGCCGCTTTCCCGGCGTCCCGCCCCGCCCCGCCCCGCCCCGTCAGCGGCGGCGGTGAGGCCGGCTCACACCGGTCCCGCCAGTGCCGCCACCCGCTTCGTCAGTCCCACGCCCGAGCCGTCCCGGCGCGGGTCCGGCTCCGGCAGCGGCACCGGGGCGCCCTTGGCGTCCGCCGCCCGCACCGGCGCCGGTCCGGCCCACGCCTGGATCAGGCAGTCCTCGCCCTTCAGGAAGCGCTGGCAGCGCACGCCGCCGGTCGCCCGGCCCTTGCGCGGGTACTGGTCGAACGGGGTGATCTTGGCCGTGGCGACCGAGTCGTCCAGGGTGCCGTGCGAACCGGCGACGGTGAAGACCATGGCGTCGGCCGCCGGGTCGACCGCCGAGAACGAGATCACCTTCCCGCCCTCGCCCAGCTTGATGCCGGCCATACCGCCCGCGGGCCGGCCCTGCGGCCGTACCTGCGACGCCGGATAGCGCAGCAGCTGCGCCTCGTTGGTGATGAAGACCAGGTCTTCCTCACCGGTGCGCAGTTCGGCCGCGCCCACGATGCGGTCGCCCTCCTTGAGGGTGATGACCTCCAACTCCTCCTTGTTGGCGGGGTAGTCGGGCACCACCCGCTTGACCACGCCTTGTTCCGTACCGAGCGCCAGGCCCGGCGAGGACTCGTCCAGGGTGGTGAGGCAGACCAGCTCCTCACCGTCCTGGAGCGTCAGGAACTCCGAGAGCGGTGCGCCGCCCGCGAGGCTCGGCGCCGCCGCGGTCTCCGGGAGCTGCGGCAGATCGATCACCGAGAGCCGCAGCAGCCGGCCCAGGGACGTCACCACGCCCACCTCGCCGCGGGTCGTCGCCGGGACCGCCGAGACGATCACATCGTGCTTGACCCGCTTGGCGTCGACGTCGAACGGCACCTCGCCGGTGACCGTACGCGCCAGCAGGCCCGTCGAGGACAGCAGCACCCGGCACGGGTCGTCGGCGACCTCCAGCGGCACCGCGCCGACCGTGGAGCCCGCCGACTCCAGCAGGACCGTGCGCCGGTCCGTGCCGTACTTCTTGGCGACCGCGGCCAGCTCGCCGGAGACCAGCTTGCGCAGCTCGGCGTCCGACTCCAGGATCCGGGTCAGCTTCTCGATCTCCTCCTGCAGCCGGTCGCGTTCCGACTCCAGCTCGATCCGGTCGAACTTGGTCAGCCGGCGCAGCGGGGTGTCGAGGATGTACTGGGTCTGGACGTCGCTCAGCGAGAAGCGCTCGATCAGCCGCTCCTTGGCCTGCGCGCTGTTCTCGCTGGAGCGGATCAGGCGGATCACCTCGTCGATGTCCACCAGGGCCGTCAGCAGGCCCTCGACCAGGTGCAGCCGGTCGCGGCGCTTGCTCCGGCGGAACTCGCTGCGGCGGCGCACCACGTCGAAGCGGTGGTCGACGTAGACCTCCAGCAGCTCCTTCAGGCCCAGCGTCAGCGGCTGGCCGTCCACCAGGGCGACGTTGTTGATGCCGAAGGACTCCTCCATCGGCGTCAGCTTGTAGAGCTGCTCCAGGACGGCTTCGGGGTTGAAGCCGTTCTTGACCTCGATCACCAGGCGCAGGCCGTGTTCACGGTCGGTGAGGTCCTTGACGTCCGCGATGCCCTGGAGCTTCTTCGAGCCGACCAGGTCCTTGATCTTGGAGATGACCTTTTCCGGGCCGACCGTGAAGGGGAGTTCGGTGACGACCAGGCCCTTGCGGCGCGCGGTGACGTTCTCCACCGTGACCGTGGCGCGGATCTTGAACGTGCCGCGGCCCTTCTCGTACGCGTCCCGGATGCCGCTCAGGCCCACGATCCGGCCGCCGGTCGGCAGGTCCGGGCCCGGCACGAAGCGCATCAGGGTGTCGAGGTCGGCGTTCGGGTGCTTGATCAGATGGCGGGCCGCGGCGATGACCTCGCCCAGGTTGTGCGGCGGCATGTTCGTCGCCATACCGACGGCGATGCCGGAGGTGCCGTTGACGAGGAGGTTCGGATACGCGGCGGGGAGGACGGCCGGCTCCTGCTCCTGGCCGTCGTAGTTCGGCGCGAAGTCGACGGTGTCCTCGTCGATCGACTCGGTCATCAGGGACGTCGCGGACGCCATCCGGCATTCCGTGTACCGCATCGCGGCCGGCGGGTCGTCGTTGCCCAGCGAGCCGAAGTTGCCGTGGCCGTCGACCAGCGGCAGCCGCATCGAGAACGGCTGCGCCATGCGCACCAGCGCGTCGTAGATGGACGCGTCGCCGTGCGGGTGGAGCTTACCCATCACCTCACCGACGACCCGGGCGCACTTCACATAGCCGCGCTCGGGGCGCAGGCCCATCTCGTTCATCTGGTAGAGGATGCGGCGGTGCACCGGCTTGAGGCCGTCGCGGGCGTCCGGCAGGGCGCGCGAGTAGATGACCGAATACGCGTACTCGAGGAAGGAACCCTGCATCTCGTCGACGACGTCGATGTCGAGGATCCTCTCCTCGAAGTCGTCCGGCGGCGGGGTCTTCGTGCTGCGGCGGGCCATCGCGGCTGCGGCTCCTTCTGCTGCGTCTACTGCCGAGGTCGGGGACGGCGCCGGGGCGTCGTCGGTCAATCAGCCGGGTCGATCAGCTGGGGGATCAACCGGCGAGTATCTCTGAGTCTGACGCGGTCCATTGTGGACCGCCCCACTGACAACGCCGACCGCGACTCCCCCTTCCGCCCCTGCGGCGGCCCGGTGGCGGCTCCCACGGCGGCCCGGTGGTGGCGCCCACAAGGGCCCGGTGGCGCTCGCACGGCGGCCCCCATGACGGTCGTCCCGGCGCCCGGTCGCGGCCCCACGGCGGCACTGGGCACGCCCTCGTTCGGGGGCGGTCCTGCGGGAACTTCGCCAGATGCCGATGCGGTTGCATACAGTGACAGAACTTCCTCGCAAGCGATCGAAGGGACGTACATGCCCATGGGTCACACGGCCACAGAACAAGCCGGCTCCGGCGGCCTGACAGCGACCGAGCACCGGCTGGCCAACGGCCTGCGCGTGGTGCTCTCCGAAGACCACCTGACCCCGGTCGCAGCGGTCTGCCTGTGGTACGACGTCGGCTCCCGCCACGAGGTCAAGGGCCGTACGGGCCTGGCTCACCTCTTCGAGCACCTGATGTTCCAGGGCTCCGCGCAGGTGAAGGGGAACGGCCACTTCGAGCTGGTGCAGGGCGCCGGCGGTTCGCTCAACGGCACCACGAGCTTCGAGCGCACCAACTACTTCGAGACCATGCCCGCCCATGAGCTGGAGCTCGCGCTCTGGCTGGAGGCCGACCGCATGGGCTCGCTGCTGACCGCGCTCGACGAGGAGTCCCTGGAGAACCAGCGCGACGTCGTCAAGAACGAGCGCCGCCAGCGCTACGACAACGTCCCCTACGGCACGGCCTTCGAGAAGCTGACGGCCATGGCGTACCCGGAGGGCCACCCGTACCACCACACGCCCATCGGGTCGATGGCCGACCTGGACGCCGCCTCCCTGGAGGACGCGCGGGCCTTCTTCCGTACGTACTACGCGCCCAACAACGCCGTCCTGTCGGTCGTCGGCGACATCGACCCGGCCCGGACGCTGGCCTGGATCGAGAAGTACTTCGGCTCGATCCCCTCCCACGACGGCAAGCAGCCGCCCCGGGACGGCACGCTGCCCGACGTGGTCGGCACCGAGCTGCGTGAGGTCGTCGAGGAGGATGTGCCCTCGCGTGCCCTGATGGCGGCCTACCGCCTGCCGCACGACGGCACCCGTGAGGCGGACGCCGCCGACCTCGCGCTGACCGTCCTGGGCGGCGGCGAGTCCTCCCGCCTGTACAACCGGCTGGTGCGTCGCGACCGCAGCGCGGTGGCCGCCGGCTTCGGTCTGCTGCGGCTGGCCGGCGCGCCCTCCCTGGGCTGGCTGGACGTGAAGACGTCCGCCGGGGTGGAGGTGCCCGCCATCGAGCGCGCGGTCGACGAGGAACTGGCGCGGTTCGCCGCCGAGGGGCCCACCCCGGAGGAGATGGAGCGGGCGCAGGCCCAGCTGGAGCGCGAATGGCTGGACCGCCTGGCGACGGTCAGCGGTCGCGCCGACGAACTCTGCCGGTTCGCCGTCCTGTTCGGCGACCCGCAGCTCGCGCTGACCGCCGTGCAGCGGGTCCTGGACGTCACCCCCGAGGAGGTGCAGGCGGTCGCCAAGGCCCGGCTGCGCCCCGACAACCGCGCGGTGCTCGTCTACGAGCCCACCGAGCCGGCCGGCAACGCCGCCGAGGAAGGGGAGACGGAGCAGTGAGCGACGCCACCCGCCAGGATTCCCCAGGGAGCACCATGCAGTTCCACCCGCAGCCCCAGAGCGGCGCCCCCAAGCCGTGGGCCTTCCCGGCCCCCGAGCGCAGCCAACTGCCCAACGGCCTCACCCTCCTGACCAGCCACCGCCCCGGTCAGCAGGTCGTCGCGGTCGAGATCAACCTCGTCGCCCCTCTGGACGCCGAGCCCGAGGGCCTGGACGGCGTCGCCACGATCATGGCGCGCGCCCTGTCCGAGGGCACCGACAAATACGACGCGGAGGGCTTCGCCGCCGAGCTGGAGCGCTGCGGTGCCACGCTGGACGCACACGCCGACCACCCCGGCGTACGCGTCTCCCTGGAGGTCCCGGCCTCCCGGCTGACCCGCGCGCTCGGCCTGCTCGCCGACGCGCTGCGCGCCCCCGCCTTCCCGGAGAGCGAGATCGAGCGGCTGGTCCGCAACCGCCTCGACGAGATCCCGCACGAGCTCGCCAACCCGGCCCGGCGGGCGGCGATGGCGCTCTCCAAGGAGCTGTTCCCGGCCACCGCGCGGATCTCCCGCCCCCGTCAGGGCACCGAGGAGACCATCGCGCGGATCGACGCCGCGGCCGTGCGCGCCTTCTACGACGCCCACGTCCGGCCCGCCACGGCCACCGCCGTGATCGTCGGCGACTTCACCGGCGTCGACCTGGCCGCGGCGCTCGCGGACACCCTCGGCGCCTGGAGCGGTTCGACCGCCGAGCCGGTCAGGGCGACACCGATCGTCGCCGACGACACCGGCCGCGTGGTGATCGTGGACCGCCCCGGGGCCGTCCAGACGCAGCTGCTCATCGGCCGGATCGGCGCCGACCGGCACGACCGCGTGTGGCCGGCGCAGGTGCTCGGCACGTACTGCCTGGGCGGCACCCTCACCTCCCGCCTGGACCGCGTCCTGCGGGAGGAGAAGGGCTACACCTACGGCGTGCGGGCCTTCGGCCAGGTGCTGCGCTCCACGGCCCCCACGTCCCCCGAGGGCGCCACCGGCGCCGCGCTGCTCGCCATCAGCGGCTCGGTGGACACCGCCTCCACCGGGCCCGCGCTGGACGACCTGTGGAAGGTGCTGCGGACCCTCGCGGCAGAGGGGCTGACGGACGAGGAACGGGACGTCGCGGTGCAGAACCTCGTCGGGGTGGCGCCGCTCAAGTACGAGACCGCCGCGGCCGTCGCGGGCACCCTCGCCGACCAGGTGGAGCAGCAGCTCCCGGACGACTACCAGGCGCAGTTGTACCTCCGGCTCGCGGAGACCGGCACGGTCGAGGCGACCGCCGCCGCCGTCAACGCCTTCCCGGTGGACCGCCTGGTGACCATCCTGGTGGGCGACGCCGCGCAGATCACCGAGCCCGTCAAGGCGCTGGGCATCGGAGAGGTGACCGTCGTCAGCGGCTAGGTGGCGGACGGCGCATGACGAGGCGTCACGGCTGACCGGCTCCCGTGGTGTTCGCTCACCACGGGAGCCGTCGTATGTCCGGCACCGTCCGCGGGAATCCGCGGAATCCGCCGTATGTCCGTTTTGCAGGGGCTTGTTGGTTCCGGAACTTGTGGCATCCCGCACAAAATCGCGGTTCCGTTTGGCGCCGCAAAGTTGCCCCGATTAGCGTCGGTCCGGCTGTTCGTCACAACTCCGCCACAACAGTGGCACCGGACAGTCATCGCCGAGTCCCCGTACGGCGCGAGCCAGGGGAGCCGGGGACCCACACGTCCCTGGGGTGAATCGGGCGCCTCTCCGGAGGGGTCCGTAGGAGACCTTCCTGCTCCGAACCCGTCAGCTAACCCGGTAGGCGAGAGGGAAGGAAAGGACGAGCCAGCACATGGCGTTCACCCGTGCCACCGGGAAGCACCGCCGGGCCAGCCGCACCGCCCGGACGACCCGCAACCTCGCCGGCATAGCCACCCTGGCGACCTCCGGCGTCGTCGCCACCATGGCCTCGCCGGCGCTGGCCGCCACCGACGAGGCGCGCGCCCAGGACACCGGTCTCACCCAGGCCGTCGTGCTCGGCGACGAACTCGCCCACCGCCTGGAGGTCCAGGCCGACACCCAGCAGGCCGCCGCCGAGGCCGCCGCCATGAAGGCGAAGGCCGAGGCCGAGGCCAAGAAGCGGGTGGCGGAGGCCGAGCGGCACGCCGAGGCCGCCAGGAAGAAGGCCAAGGCCGAGCGCGAGGCCAAGGAGCGGGCCGCCCGGGACGCCGAGCGCAAGCGCCTGAACGCCTTCGTCGCCCCCATCGCCGGTTCCTACGTCTCCACCGGCTACAAGGCGTCCAGCAGCCTGTGGTCGTCCGGCAGCCACACCGGCATCGACTTCCACGCCGCCACCGGGACCTCCGTCCACGCGGTCGGCGCGGGCACCGTGGTCGAGGCCGGCTGGGGCGGTTCGTACGGCAACAACATCGTGATCAAGATGCACGACGGCACCTACACCCAGTACGGCCACCTGTCGTCCATCGGCGTCTCGGTCGGCCAGACCGTCACCCCCGGTCAGCAGATCGGCCTCTCCGGGGCCACCGGCAACGTCACCGGCCCGCATCTGCACTTCGAGGCCCGCACCAGCCCCGACTACGGCTCCGACATCGACCCCCTCGCCTACCTGCGCTCGCACGGCGTCAACGTCTGAGCCGGCGCCCGGCCGGCGTCCGACCGGCCCGCCGGCCGACCCGTCCCCGCGCCCCCGGCGCATGCCTCCGTGCGCTCCGCGCCCACTGGCCAAAAAATATCGCCGAATATGCAGAGTCCGTCGGAAAAGCCGTGCCGGTCGAATAGAGTCTCGGAAAAGCCGCCGACCGGCGGCGTTTTCCGGGGATTACGGCGGAGGCACGATCGATGCGAGGCCATATTTCCGCGCATGCGGTGTGCACGGCGATTCGCGAGGACATCGTCTCCGGCGCACTGGCGCCGGGGAGCCGGCTGATCGAGGAGATCCTGGCGGCGCGGTACGGCGTCTCCAGAGTGCCGGTCCGCGAAGCCCTGCGCACCCTGCAGTCGGAGGGCTTCGTCACCACCCGCCACCACGCCGGTGCGTGCGTCGCCGAGCCCACCGAGCAGGAGGCCGTCGACCTGCTCGACGTCCGCGCCCTGCTGGAGCCGTTGGGCGCGGCCCGCGCGGCCGCCCGGCGCACCCCCGCCCATCTGAAGGTGCTGCGCGGCCTGGTACGGCTCGGCCGCGAGCGGGCCCGCCACGGCAACCCCGCCGACCTGCGCCAACTCGACGGCTGGTTCCACGAGACGCTGGCCCAGGCGGCCGGCAGTCCCAGCCTGACCGCGCTGCTGACCCAACTGCGCCGCAAGATCGAGTGGATGTATGCGGTGGAGCCGCCGCCGCGGGCCGGCGAGGTGTGGGACGAGCACGGTGCGGTGCTGGACGCGGTGGCCCGTGGAGACGCGGAACGGGCCCGCGCCCTGATGGCGGCTCACATCGAGCGCTCGCGCCCGGTGTACCGGCTGCGGCGCCTCGCCGCACCCGAGGTGAGCGATCCGAAACAGCCCGTCAACACGGCGCGCGCCCGTTCTTAACACGCGGGCCGTATACAAAGGGGTGCGGAATTCCCGGGCGGCGTTTTCCGGCGCCGCGCTTGCCTTCCTGGCTGATTTCGGATTACGGCGGGTGGATATTCTCCGGTACACACGCATTCCGCCCCACGTATTTTCGCGTCCGCCGCCAAGTGTTCCCGCAATGAGAACGGCGCGGCGGAGGGCGCGCACTTGTGCGGGGAAGGGCTATGGCACTTCCCGGAACGCAAAGCGCAGCAGAACGGCCCCGCCGCGGCACCTTTTCAGGTCATCGCGGCGGGGTCGTCGTATGAGGGGCGTCCCGGTGGGCTCAGACGGTCTCGGGGAGCTCTTCGAGACCCTCGGAGACGAGCTTGGCCAGGCGGTCGAGCGCCTCCTCGGCGCCCTCGGCGTCCGAGGCCAGCACGATCTCCTCGCCGCCCTGGGCGCCCAGGCCCAGGACCGCGAGCATGGAGGCCGCGTTGACCGGGTTGCCATCGGCCTTGGCGATCGTCATCGGGACGCCGGCGGCGGTGGCCGCCCGGACGAAGATCGACGCGGGACGGGCGTGCAGGCCCTCGGCCCAACCGACATTGACGCGGCGCTCAGCCATGGTGTTGCCCTTCAAAGTCGTGACTGTTGTCTAGACCATTCTCTCACGCTGCCGGGGCTGCTCCCGGCTGCCCCCTGACCCCGAGATTACGCGTGCCGGGCCGGTTGTCGGTGGCCGGTCGTACCCTGTCCGCATGCAGAAGCCGCCGGACCACGCATACCCGACCCACTGGGAAGCCGACGTGGTGCTGCGCGACGGCGGCACGGCGCGGATCCGCCCCATCACCCCCGACGACGCCGAGCGGCTGGTCTCCTTCTACGAACAGGTCTCGGACGAGTCCAAGTACTACCGCTTCTTCGCGCCCTACCCGCGCCTGTCCGACCGCGATGTGCACCGCTTCACCCACCACGACTACGTCGACCGGGTCGGGCTCGCGGCCACGGTCGGCGGCGAGTTCATCGCCACCGTCCGCTACGACCGGATCAACGACCAGGGACTCCCCGCCAAGAGCCCCGAGGACGACCAGGCCGAGGTCGCCTTCCTGGTGCAGGACGCCCATCAGGGGCGCGGCGTGGCCTCCGCCCTCCTGGAGCACATCGCCGCCGTCGCCCGCGAGCGCGGCATCCGGCGGTTCGCCGCCGAGGTGCTGCCCGCCAACAACAAGATGATCAAGGTGTTCACGGACGCCGGGTACACCCAGAAGCGCACCTTCGAAGACGGCGTGGTGCGGCTGGAGTTCGACCTCGAACCGACCGAGCAGTCCATGGCCGTGATGCGCAGCCGCGAGCAGCGCGCCGAGGCCCGTTCCGTCCAGCGGTTGCTCGCCCCCGGCTCGGTCGCCGTCATCGGCACCGGCCGCGCCTCCGGCGGCATCGGCCGCACGGCCCTGCGGCACATCCTCGACTCCGGTTTCACCGGCCGGCTGCACGCCGTCAACCACGCCTTCCCCGACGACCTGCGGCGGCTCGACCCGGAAGGCGTACCGGCGGTCCGCGGGCTCCGGGAGATCCCCGACCCGGTCGACCTCGCCGTCATCGCCGTCCCCGCCGAGCGCGTCCCGGACGTGATCCGCGACTGCGGCGAACACGGCGTCCAGGGCGTGCTGATCCTCTCCTCCGGTTACGCCGAGGCGGGCCCCGAGGGCAGGGAGCGGCAGCGCGCCCTGCTCCACCAGGCCCGCTCCTACGGCATGCGGCTCATCGGACCGAACGCCTTCGGTCTGATCAACACCGCCGCCGACATCCGGCTGAACGCCTCGCTCGCCCCGCAGATGCCCGGCGCCGGCCACATCGGCCTGTTCACCCAGTCCGGAGCCATCGGCATCGCCCTGCTCAGCGGACTGCACGCGCGCGGCCCCGGGGACGGCGGGATCGCCGGCATCTCCGCCTTCGTCTCGGCCGGCAACCGCGCCGACGTCTCCGGCAACGACCTCCTCCAGTACTGGTACGAGGACCCGGACACCGACGTCGTGATCCTCTACCTGGAGTCCATCGGCAACCCCCGCAAGTTCGCCCGGCTGGCCCGCCGCACCGCCGCCGTCAAACCGGTCGTGGTCGCCCGGGGCGCCCGGCACAACGGCACCACCCCGCCCGGCCACACCGTGCCCACCGTCCGCGTCCCCGACAGCACGGTCGCCGCCCTGATGCGCCAGGCCGGCGTCATCCGCGTCGACACCGTCACCGAGCTGATCGACGCCGGGCTGCTGCTGGCTTCCCAGCCGCTGCCGGCCGGACCGCGCATCGCCATCCTCGGCAACTCCGAGTCCCTGGCCCTGCTCGCCTACGACGCCTGTCTGACCGAGCGGCTGCGCCCACTGCGCCCCCGGGTGCTGCCCTCCGCCGCCACACCTGACGACTTCCGCGCCGCGCTCGACGAGACCCTCTCCGGTGACGGCTGTGACGCGGTCATCGTCACCGCCATTCCCTGGGTGGGGGAGGAGGACGGCTTCTCCCCGGGCGGCAGCGAAGGCGCGGCGCTCGCCACGGCGCTGCGCACGGCCGCCGCGGCCCACCGGGAGAAGCCGGTCACGGTCGTGCACCTCGCCATGGACGCCCTCGCCGAGACCCTCGCCGCCCCGCCGGCCACCCCGGGCCCCGCCGCCCCGGCGACGGACCGGCCCGCCCCGCAGGCCCCCGCCGAACCCGACCCCCCGGCGACGACACCCCCCACCCCGCCGGCGACGGCCGCCCCCGCCCCGCCGCCCCGGCCCACGTACCCGCCGTCCCGTCCGCCGTTCCCTCCGGGCCCGCCCCCGGGAGCCCACGCCGCGGCCCGGACGCCCGCGGTCCGCGCCACCGAGACCGCCCCGCCCAGCCGCCGACCCGCCCCGCTGCGCATCCCCGCCTACCCCGCCGCCGAGCGGGCCGTACGCGCGCTCGCCGAGGCCGTCCGGTACGCCGCCTGGCGCCGGGAGGCGGCCGATCCGGGCCGGGTGCCCGAGTACGACGACATCCAGGAGGCCGCGGCCGGTGCCGACATCGACCGGCTCCTCGACCGCCTCGCCGCCGACGTCCCCAGCGGCCGCTCGGTACGGGTACCGGACGACGACGCCGCGGCCCTGCTCGCCCGCTACGGCATCCACACCCACCCCGTCCTGCCCGCCCCCGACCCCGACGCCGCCGTGCGCGCCGCCGCCCGCCTCGGCTACCCGGTGGCCCTCAAGACCACCGCACCCCACCTGCGGCACCGCGCCGACCTCGGCGGCGTCCGGCTGGACATCGCCGGCGAGGCCGAACTCCGCCGCACCTACGCCGAATTGACCGATTTCCTCGGCTCGCCCGGGGAGCTGCGGCCGGTCGTCCAGTCCATGGTGCCGCGCGGGGTCGACACGGTCATCCGTGCCGCCATCGACCCCGCCGCCGGCGCCGTGCTCTCCTTCGGCCTGGCCGGCGCCCCCTCCCAGCTGCTCGGCGACGTCGCCCACCGCCTCATCCCCGCCACCGACCGTGAGGTCGCCGAGCAGATCCGCTCGATCCGCGCCGCCCCGCTGCTCTTCGGCTGGCGCGGCTCCCAGCCGGTGGACACCGCCGCCCTCGCCGAGCTGCTGCTCCGCGTCTCCCGGCTCGTCGACGACCACCCCGAGGTGGTGGGGGTGGAGCTCGAACCGGTCGTCGTCGCCCCGCGCGGCCTGTCCGTCCTGGACGCCGCCGTCCGCCTGGCCCGGCCGCCCGCCACCACCGACCTGGGCCCCCGCCGCCTGCCCGCGTACTGAGCCGCCCCGGACCGCACGGACCCCGCCCCACGGGGGCCGTGGAGCCCGCCGAGCCCCGTAGGATGGACCCCATGGCTAAGACCGGTACGACGACCCAGGGGCTGCGCGCGGCGATCGAGCGCAGTGGCTATTACCCGACGCTCGTGGCCGAGGCGGTGCAGGCCGCGGTCGGCGGGGAGCCGGTGGTGTCGTACCTCGTCCACCAGGAGACGACCTTCGACGCCAACGAGGTCCGCCGCCACGTCACCGTCCTGGTCCTGACCGGCACCCGCTTCATCGTCAGCCACACCGACGAGCAGGCCGCCGACGCCACCTCCCCGTCGCCGTACGCCACCACCTCCACCGAGTCCGTCAAGCTCGGCCGGATCTCCTCCGTGGTGCTCAGCCGCGTGGTCGCCAACCCCGAGTCGTACACCCCGGGCCAGCTGCCCCGCGAGGTCGTGCTGACCATCGGCTGGGGCGCGGTGGCCCGGCTGGACCTGGAGCCCGCCGCCTGCGGCGACCCCAACTGCGAGGCGGACCACGGCTACACCGGCTCCTCCACCGCCGACGACCTCTCGCTGCGGGTCAGCGAGGCCGGCGACGGCCCCGACTCGGTGCGCGAGACGCTCGCCTTCGCCCAGGCGCTCTCCGAGGCCACCGCGGCCACCACCACCTCCCGCTGATGGTCGACGTCGCCCCCGCCTGGCCGGAACCCGAACCGCTCGACCCGCTGGGCGCGCCGGTCCCGCAGTACGGCACCGGCTCGCTCGCCGATCTGCTGCCCACCATCGCGGCCGGCCTCGGCATGACCGAGCTGGCCACCGGCATGGACCTCGCGCCCACCGACCGGGCCTGCGTCTTCCTGATCGACGGCCTCGGCTGGGACCTGCTCCGCGCGCACCCGGAGGAGGCCCCGTTCCTCACCTCCCTCCTGGGGACGTCGTTCAACGGCACCGGCCGTCCGCTCACCGCCGGCTTCCCCTCGACCACGGCGACCTCGCTCGCCTCGGTGGGCACGGGTCTGCCGCCGGGCGCCCACGGCCTGCCCGGCTACACCTGCCTGGACCCGGCCACCGGTGCGCTGATGAACCAGCTGCGCTGGTACCCGTGGACCGACCCGTACGCCTGGCAGCCGTACCCGACGGTCTTCCAGCTCGCGGACGCCGCGGGCATCCACACCTGCCAGGTCTCCGCGCCGGACTTCCAGCACACCCCGCTCACCAAGATCGCGCTCAGCGGCGGCAGCTTCCACGGCCGGCTCTCCGGTGAGGAGCGGATGGACCTGGCCGCCGAGCAGTTGGCCGCCGCCGACCGCTCGCTGGTCTACACGTACTACTCCGAGGTCGACGGCAAGGGCCACCGCTACGGCGTCAACTCCGACGCCTGGCGCGGCCAGTTGATGTACGTCGACCGGCTCGCCCAGCGGCTGGCCGAGCAACTGCCGCCGCGCAGCGCGCTCTACATCACCGCCGACCACGGCATGATCGACATCCCCTTCGGCCCGGAGTCCCGGATCGACTTCGACGAGGACTGGGAACTCAGCGCCGGCGTCCGCCTGCTGGGCGGCGAGGGCCGGGCGCGGCACGTCTACGCCCATCCGGGCGCGGCCGCCGATGTGCTCGCCGTGTGGCGCGAGGTGGTCGGCGACCAGATGTGGGTCGCCAGTCGCGAGGAGGCCATCGCCGCCGGGTGGTTCGGGCCGCAGGTCGACGACCGGGTGCGCGACCGGATCGGCGACGTGGTCGCGGCCGCCCACGCCGACATGGTGATCATCGCGACCGAACGGGAGCCCCGGGAGTCGGAGATGGTCGGGATGCACGGGTCGATGACCCCCATGGAACAGTTGGTGCCGCTCCTGGAAGTCCGCACCTGACCGCAGCCCGCCCGCAGCCTCCTCCCCTTCACCTTCCCGATGCCCTCCGCCTGTTGGCCCCGCCCGGGCCGTGTCCTTCCCTGGGCGGGCGCCGACTCCGACCCGAAAGGCCCTCCCTCGACCCATGTCCGAATTGGTATTTTTCTCCGGAACCATGGACTGCGGGAAGTCGACTCTGGCGCTGCAAATCGCGCACAACCGGTCGGCTCGCGGGCTGCAGGGCGTGATCTTCACACGGGAGGACCGCGCGGGAGCCGGCAAGCTGTCATCGCGCCTGGGACTGGTGACCGACGCCGTGGAGGCCACCCCCGGGCTGGATCTGTACGGGTTTGTGGTGGAGCGCATGTCCCGGGGCGGGAAGGTGGACTACGTCCTCGTGGACGAGGCGCAGTTCCTGTCACCGGAGCAGATCGACCAACTGGCCCGGATCGTGGACGACCTGGACCTCGACGTCTTCGCGTTCGGTATCACCACGGACTTCCGGACCAAGTTGTTCCCCGGTTCGCAGCGGCTGATCGAGCTGGCGGACCGGATCGAGACGCTCCAGGTCGAGGCGATGTGCTGGTGCGGGGCACGGGCCACGCACAACGCTCGCACGGTGGGCGGCGAGATGGTCGTCGAGGGCGAACAGGTCGTGGTGGGAGACGTGCGCGGGGCCGCGGAGGCCGTCGGCTACGAGGTTCTGTGCCGCCGCCACCACCGCAAGCGGGTGACGAGCGCAACGGCACGAGCGGCGGCGCTCTCGCCTGACGTACTGCCGGTGACGCCGGGGTGACCACGCGTCAGGCCGGGGCCCGCCCGGCGAGCTTCGGGGTGGGGGAGTGGCTCGTTGCCCTGTCCCGACGTGACGGTGGTTGAACAGCGAAAGAGTACGTGCACAGAGCGGTCATCCCGCGGCCTCCGGAAGCCGGCTTCCGGGCCGGGCGGATCTGCTGCCGGTGAGCCGGCGGGGCAGCTCCGATCGGCGCTTGATGCTCAACTTGCGGTAGACGCGCGTGAGATGTTGTTCCACGGTGCTCACCGTCACATGCAGCCTTCGGGCGATTTCGCGGTTGGTGCTGCCCAACGCAGCCAATTCGGCGACGCGCCGCTCGGCGTCGCTGAGCAGATGGTCGCCGGACGTGTCGTGCAGCAGCGAAAGGCGTGAGACGGGCTCGGTCGTCGACATGGTTTCGAGTTCGCTGAGCAGAGGTGCCGCCCCGCATTCGCGTGCCTTGAAACGGGCTTGATGGGTGACCATGTCCGCCTTGGAGTGGTCACCTGACAGCCGGTAGCTGTGGGCGAGTGCCACGAGGGTACGGGCCAGTTCGAGTTGGTTTCCGCTGTTTCCCAGGCACGCCGCAGACTCCCTGAGAAGAGCTAGACGGTCGCCGCCTTGGCTGGCTGCCGCCAGAGCACGCAGTGAGACGCCCCTGACGGTCGGCGACGTGCTGCCCGGGCGATCAAGCTGCTCGTGTATCAGTCTGCAGGCTTCGTGCACTTCTCCCGTCTCCAGCAGCGCGAATGCCGCATCACTGCGCCAGGGAAGAAACGTCGGGACGTCGAATCCCCAGGCCATGACGGTCTCGCCGGAGGCCAGGAACGCGTCCAGGGCCGCATAATGCCGGCCGGTCCCCAGGTAGTGATGACCACGGGCGTGCTGGTGCATCAGCTCAAATCGGGTCCGGGCCACGCCGGATAATCGCTGGCGCAGTAGGAGCGCCTGTGCCTCGTGGTGTCGCCCGGTCTCCGTGTATGCCTGGAGAAGCGCGGAAACGGGGAGCCCCACACTCATCCCCCATAGCCCAGGGGAAAGGGTGTCAAGGGCCGCCTCAGCCATGGCGAGTGCGCTCAGAGGATCGCCCCGCCGTACTGCCGTCTCCGCACGTACCGCGGTCAGAATGGAGCTCCATCGGGGAATCCGGTGAGTCGAAGCGACGGCCTGGAGCCGCGCGCCCCATTGTTCGGCGAGGTCGTGGTGTTCGGAGTACGTGAGTGCCTGAAGTACCGCTGCCGCGGTCTCCAAGGATCGCTCATCGGGCTGGACCGCCTCCAGCATCTGCCGGCCCCACTGAGCCACGAGCCCCTGTGGCCCCTCGTTGAGGACCAGCTCCAGGAGGACGGCGCCATGCTGAGGGCTGGTTCCGGTGAACGAGCGCGCCGTACCACGGAGGTGCGAGCGCCTTGACGCAAAGGGCGGCCGGGAGCCGGGAAGCGGCCAGGGGGTCGACGGGTAGTAGACGCGAAGGAACTGCCGGGTCTGTTCGAGCGCCGTTTCGGTATCGGGATCCAGCTCCGGCGCGGAGCTGCCGACGCTCCGGATGACGTCAAGGGCGTCCTGCTCACGTCCGTCCCGCAGCAAGTGGCGCACAAGAGTCAGCGCGCAACGACCGGTCAAGGTGCCTTCGCGCACGTAGCCGAGCAAGGGTGGGATGTACCGGACGAGTTCAGACGGGTTGTCCCGTCCGGCGGCATGAGCGAGGAACGCCATGGTCCGCGCCTTGTCCTGGTCGCTGGGACTGACGTCACAGGCCAGTTCCAGGTAGCACACGGCGGTGCCCGGGCGACCGGTCCGGAGCATCTCCTCGGAGGCGTGGATCAAGGGCAGGCGCGCCCACGGCTCGGCCTGGCCGGCTGCGGCGACATGCCGGGCGACGGTGAGGTCCGGTGCGCCGCACTCGTACAGCACCCGTGCGGCGGTCAGAGACATCGCGGCGCGCTCGGAGAAGGCAGGGTCCTGCAGGACGGTAGTCGCCACCAGCGGATGCGTGAAACGGCTGCCCTGGATCACGCCCATCGCGGTCAGGGCTTCCAGCGCCGCCGCTCCCTCCTCCCTGGCGAGTCCGAGAACCTTGCTGACGTTGAGTTCACCGGCCGCGGAGCCGAGGACCGCGGCGGCGCGGGCCGCGGCCAGGATCGTCGGGCCGCTGCGGTGCAGGAGGGACAGTACGGCCCGGGCGAAGGAAGCCATCGCGGTGACCGGCTCCGGGGCCGTCCCCTCGGCCGCGGGACCGTCGGCGGACGGCTCCGCCGCCCATGCCTGGACGAGCAGAGGGTTGCCGCCGCTGGTGCGGTGGCAACCCTCCTTCTGGCGATCGGCCTCGCTCGGTGTGCGGCGTTCCGCGAGCACCTTGTGGACCCCCGCTAGCGACAGCATGTGCAGCGGAATGCGAGATACCTGGGGCATCGCCAGTAACTCGATCTCCGGTAACCGTTGTTCGGCCGGTACGGAGGTGCGCATGGTCAGCAGCACCAGGATGCGAGAGGTTCGCATGGCCTGCATCAGCTGGAGCAGGAACCGGAGCGACGTCTCGTCGGCATGGTGCACGTCGTCGATGGCGATGACCAGGGGAGCACACAGCGAGGTGGCGCTGATGTGTGCGCACATTTCGGCTGCGACCCAGGAAGGAAGAGATCTGTCGTCGTGCGCGCCGTCCGGTGGATCCACCGTGCCGCTGCCCAGCAGAGCACTGATGCCTTCCCGGAGCCCGGCCGTGGCCTCGTGCGGAGTCGCGAACAGCTGACGCAGCATTCCACCGGGGACATCCCTCTCCTTCGGCGAACAGGCTGCGCGGAGGACCACAGAGCCCGATCGTTCCGCGTGCGCGGCGAAGGCCGAGAGAAGTTCGCTCCTCCCACACCCCGGTAGGCCGTGCAGTACGGCCACGCGTCCCTCGTTGCGGAGTGCCGCGGAGAATGACTCTTCCAGCGTCTCCCACTGACTGTCACGTTCTACCAGTGTCACGTGCCCTCCCCAAGGCATGGTGGCATCACGTGCGGGGCTGCACGTCAAGAACTGTAGGTCTTCGCTTCAGCGTTTGAGAGCGGATTTCCGTCTGCCGTCAGGTGCAGCCGTCTGAACCGCATGCGGTGCAGAGGCTCTGACCTGGACATTCTCGGTTCTTCCGGAACCCCCTAGGGGTTGGTTAGGGGTGGTAGGGAGCGGATGGGGCGCCTAGTTTCGCCAGGGATCGAGGGTCCTTTCCGGATGGTGATCGACGCCCTCTTGACAAGGGAAGGTGTGTGTATGGTGCGAGACCTGCGGTTCGACGACCGCGTGGTGGTGGTCACCGGCGCCGGGGGCGGCATCGGCCGGGCCATGGCCCTGGAGTTCGCCCGCCGTGGCGCCCGAGTGGTCGTCAACGACCTCGGCGGTCCACCGACCGGAGGCGACACTCCCAGGGCGGAACTGGCCGCAGGCGTGGTGCGGGAGATCCGGGACGCGGGTGGTGAGGCGGTCGCCTCGACGCACACGGTGGCCACCCCTGAGGGCGGTGAAGCGATCGTCGGCACGGCACTCGACACCTGGGGACGGGTCGACGCGCTCATCGCCAACGCGGCCATCCTGCACGACAGCCTCTTCACCCGGATGCGGCCGGACGACTTCGACGAAGTGGTCGCCGTCAATCTGCGGGGGGCCTTCTGCGTCATGCAGCCGGCCTTTCGCGCCATGGCGGAGCAGGGCGAGGGCAATATCGTCGCGGTCACCTCGGCGGCCGGCCTGTGCGGCTCGTACGGCGGGGCCAACTACTCAGCCGCCAAAGCCGGGTTGGTGGGTCTCACCAAGGCCATCGCGTGGGAGGGGCAGAAGTACGGGATCAAGGCCAACCTGCTGGCGCCCGGCGCCCTGGACACCAGGCAGTCCGAGGCGTTCAACGCGACAGGTGCCCTGCTCCCGGGACGGCCGGCCCCGGAAGTGGTGGCGGGCGAGGAGATGAAACTGCTCACCGCCGAGCGGGTCGCCCCGATGGCCGTGGTGCTGGCGCATCCGAGTTGCCCGGTGACTGCGGAGACCTACGGCGCGGTCGGCGGGTGGTTCCACCGTTACTGGACCGCACACAGCGAGGGGTGGGCCGGGGCGATCGAGCCCACTGCGGAGGATGTCGCCCGCAACTGGGAGGCCGTCCGGGGAAAGCCGCCCGAGGGTCACGAGATCACCCAGGAGACCTTCCTGTTCGCCCTGCGCGCGAACCAGCGGGGCCTTGCTCCGCTCCTCGACCGGCAGCTTCACGACCGACCGAAGGACGGGACATGGACCTCAATATCGTGACGCCGGAATCGGTACGGAATCCCTGGCCGTTGCTCGACCAAGTGCGGGCGGCCGGTCCCGTCGTCCGCAGTGAGCCCATGGGGGGCGTCTGGCTCGTCTCCTCGTACGAGCACTGCCGGGAAGTCCTCATGGACCCCCAACGGTTCTCGAACACCGTCTTCGCATCGACCGACTTCGGGCCGTGGTTCGAGGGGACGGACACCATGGTCCACACCGATCCGCCGGATCACACCCGACTGCGCTCGATGGTGCAGAAGGTGTTCACCTACCGTTCGGTGCAGCAACTGGAGCCCCGCATCGCGGAGATCGTACGGGGCTTGCTGGACGCGCCGGAGTTTGTGGCGGGCATGGCGTCGGGCGACCCGGTGGACGTCCTCGGCGATTTCACGAGTGCCCTGCCCACGACCGTGATCGCCGAATTGCTCGGCATCCCCACCAGCGATCGCAAACTCTTCTACCGGTGGGCCGAGTCGATGATGCGCTGCATCATGGCCGACCCGCGACTCGTGCCGCAGCAGCACATCGACGCAGCGGTGACGAGCGGTCGGGAAATGCTCGCCTACCTTCAGACGGAGATCGCGGCGAGGCGCAAGAGCGGTGCCACCGACGACCTCATCGGCCGTTTGGTGCAGCAGAACGCCGATGGAGCGCTGTCGGACGACGAACTCGCCGCAACCTGCGTCACGCTGCTCGTCGCCGGGTCCGACACCACCACGTCCACCACGACCACCATGCTGTCGTTGCTCGCGAGCCACCCCGACCAGCGGGCACGGCTCCTTGAGGATCCGGCGCTCACCGCCCCGGGCATCGACGAAACCCTGCGCTACGAGCCGACCGCCCGCGTGAACTTCCGAAAGGTGCTCGGCGAGGTCGAGCTGGGCGGTCAGCGGCTGACGGACGGAGACGTCGTATGGGTACTGGTCATTGCCGCCAATCGGGATCAGGCCCGGTTCGACCACCCCGACCGGTACGACATCGGCAGGAGCCCCAACCCGCACTTGACCTTCGGGCAGGGCCCGCACCTGTGCTTGGGCGCGCAGCTCGCGCGTCTGGAGGTCCGCCATGCAGTCAGCGCCTTCCTCGCACGCTGGCCGGACTACGAAGTCGCCGAGCGCTGCCCCTCACCCGCCTACGCCGCGCTCACCTGGGAGAAGTTCACCGTCGTCGGCGGGCGGTGACCAAGCGTTGTCCGGAGGAGAAGTGACGACAGAAACTCGGACCATCGAAGTCGACTTCGACCCTTGGAGCGACCGGCTCGCCGGGGCGGCCCGTGAGTTCTGGGAGGTGATGGACGACCTGCGCAACCGTGGCCCGGTGCTGCACAGCAGCGCCCACGGCGGCTTCTGGATCATCACCCGCCATGAAGAGGTGCTCGCCGCCAACCGGGACTGGGAGACGTTCTCGTCGGCTCAGGGAGTGTCCCTGCCGCACAACCCCGATGCTCCGCTGCTGGCCCCCATCGAGGTCGACCCACCGGAACACCGGGATTGGCGGCGCCTCCTCAACCCGCTGATGTCTCCGGCGGCGGTGGCTCCGCACGAGCCCGCGATGCGCCATATCGCCTCTGGGCTGATGGACGAGTTCGTGACGACGGGCCACTGCGACCTGGCCGTCGACTTCGCGTGGAAGTTCGTTCCCGCCGCACTGTTCCAGCTCCTGCTGGGTGTCGCTCCGGACGAGGTGCCGTACACCCGGGAGCTCGCCCACCGCATCGTGTCGCACGGCACCACGCGCGAGGAACAGAACCAGGCGTTCGCCGACCTCAGCGCCTGGTCCCTGCAGCACCTGGCCTGGAGGGAGACACAGCCGAACCGCGGTGACGTCGTCGACGCACTACTGCATGGCGACATGCGTGGGCGTCGGCTCACCCGGGAGGAAATGGTGCGGGCGATGATTCTGCTGGTCGTCGCCGGAATGGACACCACGTCCAACAGCATCGGCGACCTGGCGCTGCACTTCATCAACGACCCGGCCCTGCGTGAGCTGTTGGACGACAACCAGCACACTGTCGAGGAAATAGTGGAGGAAATGCTGCGCCATGGTTCGGTTTCGTTCGGCCTGTCCCGGGTGACGACCCGGGAGACGCAGGTCGCCGGCCACCGGATTCCGGCAGGCGAGCGGGTGTTCCTGCTGTGGGCGGGGGCCAACAGGGACCATCGGGTATTCCCCGCCCCGGAAAGCTTCGATCCGGCTCGCAAGCCCAACCCCCACCTCGCATTCGGTGCCGGACCGCACCGTTGCATGGGAGCCCACTTCGCGCGCCTCATGCTCAAGGTGGCGGCCACCGAGATCCATGCACGCATGCCCGGTCTGCGACTACGGCCGGGTGCCCACATCGAGCAGCCGCCGGGCCTCGTTCGCAGCATTCGTTCGCTCCCTGTGCTGTTCGAGCCCACGCCGGCACACGAGGCACGGCGATGAAGCCCTCGGCGGAGGTCGGAACGCACCCACTCATCGCACCCGACGACCCGGCTTTCTACCGGGATCCTGAACGGGCGTTTCGGTGGCTGCAGGAGCACAGCCCCGTCCACCCTTGGGTGTCGGCCAAGGGACGGCCGATGTACCTGGTCTCCCGCTGGGCCGACGTTCGCCAGGTGTCGGCATCCCCCTCGCAGTTCAGCAGCGCCCACGGGCACATGATCGACCGCCCGAACCAGGGCACGACCGGCCCTCCCGCCGACAGCAGACAGGACACGCCCCTGCTGCACAACATCGATCCCCCGGAGCACGACAAACACCGCAAGCTCGTCAGCCGCAGCCTCACCGCGCGCAGGGTGAGCCGATTGGAACCCGCCGTTCGCCATCTGGTCGTCCAGATCCTCGACGAGGTCCCGGTGGACGAGGAGTTGGACGCCGTGAGCGCGTTCGCGGCCGTGATCCCGCTGCGGGTGATCGCCGAGTTGCTCGGGGTACCGCTCATCGATCTTCCGCTGTTGCGCGGCTGGTCGGAGGAGCTCGCGGCCACCTCAGACGCCGAGGGAGCGCGGCCACGGCAGGAAGTGCTCTCCGAGTTCTTCGACTACCTGGACGTCCTTGTCGCCGAGCGGCGCCGTTCTCCTCAGGACGACTTGATCACCTCGTTGTCGTTCGCCGAGGTCGATGGCGAGAGACTCTCCCACCCTGAACTTCTCATGCACATATGGACTGCGCTCGTCGCGGGGAACGACACCACCCGCAACGCCATTGCCGGCGGCATCGAGGCGTTCGCCGACAATCCCGGGGAGTTTCGCCGGCTGGCCACGGAGCGGGGGATCGTGGATACGGCGGCCGAGGAAGTACTGCGCTGGAGCACGCCCGCCCGATACGGCGGACGCACCGTTGTCCGTCCGACGGAGCTGGCGGGACATCACCTGCAACCAGGGGACTACGTCTTGATGCTCTACAGTGCGGGCAACCGCGACGGCGGAGTCTTTCCGGACCCCTACCGCTTCGACATCGGCCGTGACAGCAGTCGACTGCACCTGTCCTTCGGCCACGCCACGCACTTCTGCGTCGGTTCCCAGCTCGCCCGACTGGAACTGCGGATCCTGCTCGAAGAACTCGGGCGCCGCTATCGCGGCGTATCGGCCGCCGGACCGGTGGAACGCACACGCAGTCCCATGCTGAACGGATACGACCGAGTGCCGGTCGTGCTCCATGCCTAGGCCGAGGGAGGCCCGGCACAGCAAGGAGCTGCCCTGGCCGCTGATGACGGTGGCATGCACGACACAGTTCGTCGTGGTGCTGGACGTATCGGTCGTCCATGTAGCGCTGCCCTCGGTCCGCAGTGACCTCGGCTTCACCTCCGAAGGCCTGCAATGGGTCGTCACCGCTTACATGCTGGCCTTCGGCGGGTCGCTGCTGCTGGGCGGCAGGCTTGCCGACTTCTTCGGCAGCAGGCGCACCTTGCTGTGCGGAATGATCCTCTTCGCCACCGCGAGCCTTGTCGCCGGCCTGGCCTGGGAGCCGGGGGTGCTGATCGCCGCACGTGCCGTCCAGGGGATCGGGGCAGCGGTGCTGTCCCCCGTCTCGCTCACCCTGCTGACCAGGGAGTTCCATGACAAGCGGATGAGGGCGAGAGCCCTGGCGGCTTGGGGAGGGGTGGCCGCGGCGGCGGGTGCGGCAGGTGTGTTCGTCGGCGGGCTCGTCACGCAGTACCTGAACTGGCGCTGGACGATGCTGATCAACGTACCGATCGCGTTGATCGTCCTGGTGCTGGCTCGGTTCGCGGTGGCGAGCCGGGACCGGGACACCACATGGAGGAAGCCGGACGCCGTCGGTGCCCTGACGGTGACAGCTGCCTTGATCGCCTGCGTCTACGGTGTCGAGCCCGGCCGCGCCGCGGTACTCGGCGCGGGAGCCGCACTGCTCGCCCTGTTCGCCCTCTGGGAAGCCAAGGGCGCGCGCGATCCGCTGCTGCCGTTCGCCGTGCTGCGCGACCGCTCCGTCTCCCTCGCGAACGCGAGCATGTTCCTGACCGCGGCAGCCACCTTCTCCATGTGGTACTTCCTCTCTCTTCACCTACAGAACCAGCGGGGCTTCAGCCCGTTGGCGACCGGCCTGGCCTTTCTTCCGCAGTACCTCGCCATAGTGGCGGGAGCGCAGCTCGCCGCCCGACTTCTGCCGGCATGCGGTGCCAGGCGGCTGCTGGTGGTTGGTGCGCTGCTTCAGTCCGCCGGCTTTGCCTGGCTGTCCTTCGCGGGACCGCACAGCACGTTTCTCACGCACATCCTGCTGCCCGGTCTTCTCGTCACCGTGGCCCTGGGGCTGGCGAGCACCCCCCTGACCATGGCGGCGACCGGCGGCCTGCCGGCGAGTCGAGCCGGCCTGGCCTCCGGGCTCGTCAACACCTCCCGCCATCTGGGTGGCGCCATGGGCGTTGCGGCGCTGGCCGCAGTTGCCGGGCAGCGGCCGGGGGGCGTGGACCGGATCTTTCGGACCGATGCCCTGCTGCTCGCCGCCGTGGCCTCGCTCGCACTCCTCCTCCCTCCACCCGCCCCGCCGGCCGCCGGGCCGGCGGGGCCCGCACCCCGGGAAGGCCGTACCGCAAGAAAGGACTCCAGTGAACCAGCCTGACCCCCTTCAACGCTTCCGGCTGACCGGACGTACCGCTCTGATCACCGGGGCCGGCCGGAACATCGGTGCCGCCATCGCGCATGGCTACGCTCAGGCCGGGGCCGATCTCCTCCTCGTCGACCGGGACGGGGAAGCCCTGGAAGGCGTCGCCGAACGTGCACGCAGTGCCACGGGACGCACCGTGGCCACCGTGCACTGCGACGTCGGCGCTCCTGACGCAGTCGACCAGGTGGTCCGAGCGGCACTGGCGCGCTTTGCCTCGGTAGACATCCTGGTCAACAACGCGCTGGCGTTCGGCGCCACCGGCACGCACAGTGCCGATGTGTCGTCGGCGCAGTGGCAGGAGGCGCTCGACGTCAATGTCCTGGCTCCGGCACGGTTGTCCGCGGCGTTCGTCAACACGCTCGTGAAGGGCGGCACCGGCACCATCGTCAACCTTCTCTCGGGCGCGGGCTTCGCCCCCGTCCCGCTGGCGGCTCCGTACAGCGTGTCGAAGGCCGCTCTGTGGATGCTCACCCGGTGTTTCGCGAAGGACTGTGCCCCGCGCATAAGGGTGAACGGGTTGTGTCCCGGGACGATGTCGCCGGACGGGGTAGCACGCACGGAGGCGCTTCGGAAGGCGACGCCCCTGGGGCGCGGCGGTCGGGCGGACGAGGTCGTCGGCGCGGCGATCTACCTGGCCTCGGACGCCGCGAGTTACTCGACCGGTGATGTCGTCTTCGTGAACGGGGGGTTCACCCACCTCTCGGGATACACCGACGAGATCATTGCCGCGGATCCGGTGGGCCGTCCCCGGCCTGGGGGGCGATCGACGGCATGACGACCGGCGTGGATCAGGCGATCGGCACGGACCAGACGATCGGGGAACGGATCGAACTGCTCAGGCGCCGCCGAGGGCTCTCCCGCCAGACCTTGGCTTCGCTGGTCGGCCACAGCTCCGAATGGCTGCGGCAGGTGGAGCGCAAGGGGCGGCAGGTGGACCGTCTGTCGACACTCCTGCGGCTCGCCGAGGTTCTGCAGGTGAAAGACGTCGCCGCCTTCATGGGGGTCGCTGTACCAGCGCCGCGGGTCGACCAGTTCACGGCCGGGGCGGCACCGGACATACGGGCAGTGCTCCTCGGCCACCGGGCCCATTCCTCCGGAGCGGGGCATCCGTGGGAGGACGACGGCCGGCTCCGCGACGACGTGGCCATGGCCTGGACGGCCTGGCGGAACTCCGCGCGGCGCTGGTCCGCCGTGCGCGCCTGTCTGCCGGGACTGCTGAAGCGAGTCTGTGGGCCGGACACCGGTCGCGCCGACCCCGCGGACCTCGAACTCAGAGCTGAGAGCCACAGGCTGGCCTCCGCCTTCCTTCACGGTTCGGGAGAGCTGCCGTTGGCACTACTGGCGATGGACCGTGCGCTGGCGGATGCCAGGCTCGCGGGGGCGCCCCTGTTGGAGGCGGCGTGTCTGTGCGGCTTCGGTGATGTCCTGCTGCGCCTTCAGGCACCGGCCGAAGCACGCGAGATGTGCACGGCCGCGGCAGACGGCCTGGAGACGCGCGAGGACCCCCACGGGTACGAGTGGGTCGCGGCCCGTGCATGGCTGTACCTGACGGCGGCGGAGGCGGGCGCGTTCGCCCAGGACCACCACGACGCCGATCGGTTGCTCGACAGGGCCGCCGCGCTGGTCGACGACCTGGAGCGGGCAGGGCCGGCACCGGAACTCACGGTGCGCGGGACGGTGGTGCCCGTCCGTCCGGTGGACGTGGCCGTCCACCAGGTCCGGGTGGAGGTCGTACTCGGACGACCCGGGAAGGCGCTTCGACTGGCCGAACACGTCGAGAACGTGGAGCTTTTGGACCGGGAGCGCCAGGCGCGGTTCTACCTCACCTTGGCGCGGGCCCACCTGCGGGAAAGCAACCAACCGGGAGCGGTGCTCGCGCTGATGCAGGCGGACCGGGCCTCCCCGGAGGAGATGCGGTTCAACGTCTATGCGCGGCGTCTTCTCAAGCAGGCGATCGGCCACGACAACGTGACGGTTCGCCACGACCTGTCGCGACTGGCTGAACGGGCGGGGCTGCTGTGACGCATCCGGGCCAGGATCAGCCGTGCTGCGCATTCCATCTCGGGGCGGTCCCGAAGCGGGGACGGTTGAGAGCTGCTGCCGCCGAGAAGTGGAATCTGGTGAATGTTTTCCATTTCCCACGCGGTCGCTATGTGGATTTCGTTTGACAATCGGCGAAGAACCTCCGAAGCTTGAACTCGGATTCGTTTCCCAGGCATCTAGGATGCGTAGAGGGGAGACGTATCCAGTGGATCGAGAGTAACGCCGCGGGGGCCTGAGAGAAGGGTTCTGGACTTGAGTTCGTTAGTGATCCCGAAGCGTCGGCCGGGGATTTCCGGTCTGGAGGTTTCCGCCCTGGGTCTGGGATGCATGGGAATGAGCCAGACCTATGGGACGCCGAACGACGAAGAGTCCATCGCAACGATCCATCGGGCGCTTGAAAGAGGCTGCAACTTCTTCGACACGGCCGAGTCCTATGGCCCCTTCGTCAACGAAGAGCTGCTGGGGCGTGCACTGCGTGGCCGCCGCGACGAGGCGATCATTGCCACTAAGTTCGGATGGGAGTACGAGGGGTCGCGGCGTGGGAATCTGAACAGCCGGCCGGAGCACATCCGCAAGGTGGTTGACGAATGCCTGGCGCGACTGGGCACGGACAGGATCGACATCCTCTACCAGCACCGGGTGGATCTCGAAGTGCCGATCGAGGACGTGGCCGGCACGGTCGCTGAGCTGGTCCAAGCAGGAAAAGTCATCCACTTCGGCCTGTCGGAGGCCGGAGCGGGAACCATCGCCCGCGCGCACGAGGTCTGTCCCGTGGCGGTGCTGCAGACCGAGTATTCGCTGTGGGAGCGCCATATCGAGCAGGAGATTCTGCCGGCGATCCGAGGGCGAGGAATCGGGCTCGTGGCCTATTCGCCTCTGGGGCGTGGATTCTTGACGGGCACGGCGCTGCCTGCGGAGAAGTACCCGGAGACCGACTACCGTCGCTACGACCCTCGATTCCAGGGGGACAATTTCACGGCCAACTACGCTGCGGCGTCAGTGGTGCGCGAAGTGGCCCGGGAGCTGGCCGCCACGCCGGCCCAGATTTCCCTGGCATGGCTGCTTCACAAGGGCGACGACATCATTCCCATTCCCGGTACCAAGCGCAGGGCCACACTGGACGAGAATCTCGGGTCGGTGGACGTGTCGCTCGACGCCGAGCATCTCCGGCGGTTGGACGACGCGCTCCCACCGGAGGCGGTGGCTGGTACACGCTATCCGGAAAGTGTCATGCATATGAACGGCCGTTGAGGCCGTCCGAGAGAAAACGAAACGGGGAAGATATGTTACGCAGGCTGGTTCTACGCGTTCTTGCGGTGGCGGCAGCAACCCTCGGGGTCGCCGGGGTGAGCCCGGCTACCGCTGCTCCGACGGCGGAAGGTCCTGCGACGCTTCAGCTGCCGAACGGCTTCCGTCCTGATGGAATCGCCATCGGTGCAGAGCCGTACGCGTACTTCGGCTCGCTGAACAACGGTGCGATCTATCGGGTCAACCTGACGAGCGGCAAGGGGGATCTGCTCAGCTCCGGGACCGGGGGGATGGCCACCGGAATGAAGCTCGGCGACGCGCACCGGCTGTATGTGGCCGGCGGGTCGACCGGAGAGGGCCGGATCGTGGACAGCGTGAGCGGAAAGGTGCTGGCCGCCTACAAACTGCCGGCCGCCACGGGGTTCATCAACGACGTTCTTGTGACCCGTGATGCGGTCTGGTTCACGGACTCCTTCAACCCGGCCCTCTACAAGCTCCCGCTGCATTCGGACGGTTCGCTTCCGAAGCAGAACGAACTCGTCACGCTGCCGCTCACCGGCGACCTGCATTACCTCGACGGCTACAACGTCAGCGGAATCGCTCCCACGCCCGACGGAAAAGGCCTGCTGGTCGCTCAGATCAACACCGGAGGCCTCTTCGAGGTGGACAAGTCCACCGGAGTGACGCACAAGGTGGACACCGGAGCTGAGACGTTGACCAGCCCCGACGGCATGCTCCTGAGCGACAGCACACTGTATGTGGCGGAGAACCACAAGAACGAGGTCGCGTCACTGAAAGTGAATGCCGACGGGACGTCCGCCAGTGTCGTGCATCGCACTACGGACCAGCGTTTCGACATTCCGACCCGTATTGCGGCGAGCGGAGACCGCCTCTACCTGCCGAACGCCCGCACCACAACGTCGCCCACGCCGACGACGCCGTACACGGCAGTGGCTATTCCCAGGCCATGAGGCGGCGAATCTGACGCAACGGTTCTGAGCGGCCGGCTCGAAGCGGCGACCCTCGGACTTTCCACGGCAGCGTGGTACCCCGAAGCAACTTCCGGGGTACCACGCTGCCGTGCTTCTCACCCTCGGTCAAATCCGCCACCGAATGAAGGGGGCAAATGAAGTTGTTATTCCGGTAGCCGCGATCTGCTTATCTTGTGTCACGGCTCTTCGGGTGAAACGGGAAGGTTTCTCGGTGAACTCCTACATGCAGACCGAAACCATGGCTGTGCGAGCCGCCGACTTGCCCGTCGAACCGGGCGAAGTGGTGGTGGCTGACGGTATCGAGATGGAGGATCGGCGGCCGTTGTCCCGATCCCGGAGCGCTCTTCTTGTGAGAGGAGAGCTGCGCCGCCGGGGATTCGCCGTGCGCGGGGGTCTCCTGCACGCCACGGCGACCGCGGAGCCCGGCGATACCGTGCTCCACGTGGGCCGGTGGGCACCGCCGGGCGCTGAGCAGCAGGTACTCGGCGTGGCCACCGCCCCGGACGACGACCATGCGGCGACCGAGGTACGGGACGTGATCGCCCAGCTGGAGAAGGCGTTCCGGCCGCGTACGGTGCTCCTCGCGTCACCCCGCTCGTTCTGCGCGGGCGTTGACCGCGCCATCGAGATCGTGGAGCGCGTTCTGGCCCGCCACGGAAGCCCCGTCTATGTGCGCAAGCAGATCGTGCACAACATCCACGTCGTGCGAAGCCTGGAGAGCAGGGGCGCCGTGTTCGTCGACGACCTCGACGAGGTGCCTGCCGGCGCACTCGTGGTGTTCTCCGCCCACGGTGTCTCTCCGGAGGTCCGCGCACATGCCGCGGCACGGAACCTCCATGCCATCGACGCGACCTGCCCCCTGGTCACCAAGGTGCACGCGGAGGCCCGCAGGTTCGCGCAGCACGGGCACACCGTGGTCTTCATAGGCCACGCGGGTCACGAGGAGACGGAGGGAACCCTGGGGGAGGCGCCCGGCGACATGGTCCTCGTGGAAAGCGTCGCCGACGTGGCGGCCCTGGACGTTCCCGATCCGGAGCGGGTCTCCTATCTGACCCAGACGACACTTGCGGTCGATGAGACGGAAGGGATCGTGAACGCGCTGCGACAACGCTTTCCGGCGCTGCGCGGCCCCCGCTCCGAAGACATCTGTTATGCCACGACCAACCGGCAGGAAGCGCTGCGCGCGGTTGCGGCCGACTCCGACCTGGTGCTCGTCGTGGGATCGGACAACTCGTCCAACTCCCAACGCCTGGTCGAGCTGAGCCGTCGCCAAGGCACTCCTGCCCACCTGATCGATGACGCCTCGGGCATCGAGCTCGCCCACCTGCGACACACAGCCATTGTGGGACTTACCGCGGGAGCTTCGGCGCCGCCCGAACTGGTGGAGGAAGTCGTCGACGTGTTGGCCGGCCTCGGACCCGTGACGGTGAAGGAGAGAGAAGTCACCCAAGAGAATGTGCATTTCTCCCTGCCCAGGGCGGTGAACGGCTGATGAGTGTGGACATCACGGAATGGCGTTCCACCGCGTTACTGGACACCATCGGCTCCCCGTACGACCTGCGCGTCCTGCCTGCCGACCGGCTGGATCAGTTGGCCGAGGAGATCCGCACCTTCCTGGTCGATACCGTCACCAGCACAGGTGGGCACCTCGGCCCGAATCTCGGTGTGGTGGAACTGACCCTCGCCCTGCACCGGGACTTCGAATCGCCCCGGGACGTACTGCTCTTCGACACCGGCCATCAGGCGTACATCCACAAGCTGCTCACCGGTCGCCGGTCTGCTTTCGCCGGATTGCGTCAGGGCGGCGGGCTCTCCGGCTACCCCTCGCGCAGTGAATCCCCCCATGACGTCATCGAGAACTCCCATGCCTCCACGGCACTGTCGTACGCGGACGGATTTGCCAAGGCGTATGCGCTGGCGGGTACACCGGAGCGCCGGGTCGTCGCCGTGGTCGGGGACGGCTCGCTCACGGGAGGGATGTCCTGGGAGGCGTTGAACAACATCGGTGCCGCTCCGGAGCGCCCGGTCATCATCGTGCTCAACGACAACGGGCGGTCCTACGACCCCACCGTCGGTCTCTTCGGCCGCCCGCTCCCCGCCCCAGCCGATCACGGCGGGGGCATGGACACGCATGCGGTCGCCGCACTCTTCACTTCCGTCGGCCTCGACTACGTCGGACCCGTTGACGGGCACGACATCGAGGCGCTTGAAACCGCCCTCCGGAAGGCTGCCGCGGTGTGCCGGCCGGTGGTCGTGCATTGCCGCACCATCAAGGGCAAGGGCTATCCTCCGGCCGAGACGGACACGGCGGACTGCCTGCACGCCGTCGGCGTGGTCGACCGCGAGACGGGCAGGTCCCCCAACCGCTCAGCACCCACCTGGACCACGGTCTTCGGCGACGAGATGAAGACCATCGGAGCGGAACGCGGCGACGTCGTATGCCTCACTGCCGCAATGCTGCGCCCCACTGGACTGCTGCCCTTCGCGCAGGCCCATCCCGGCCGGGTCTTCGACGTAGGGCTGGCGGAGCAACACGCGGTGACCAGCGCTGCCGGACTTGCGACCGCTGGTATGCACCCCGTGGTGGCCGTGTACGCGACATTCCTCAACCGCGCCTTCGACCAGGTGTTGATGGATGTGGCCCTGCACCGGCTCCCGGTCACCTTCGTCCTCGATCGCGCCGGTGTGACGGGACCGGACGGGGCCAGCCACCACGGATTATGGGACTCGTCGCTGCTCTCCCTTGTCCCCGGACTCCGGTTGGCCGCACCGCGCGACCCCGTCCGGCTGCGTGAACTGCTGCGCGAAGCGGTGGCGGTGTCGGACGGGCCGACGGCCATTCGCTTCCCGAAGGCCTCGGCGGGGCCGGACATCCCGGCGGTGGAGTGCGTCGGCACGACCGACGTTCTGCACCGCGGCAAGGGCCACGACGCGCTCATCGTCGCGGCAGGCACGCTTGCCCTTCCCGCGCTGGAGGCCGCTCGTGCACTTGAGAAGGAAGGCGTCTCCGTGACCGTTGTGGATCCCCGCTGGGTGATGCCGCTGGACCCGTCCGTCGTCCGGATGGCGCTGCGGCACCGGCTGGTCGTCACCGTCGAGGACAACATCGAAGTGGCAGGACTCGGCAGCAGGGTCGCCCATGCTCTGTCCGACATCCCCGGTGCACCGCGCAACTGCACCGTCGCGCTGCCCGCGGAGTTCGTCCCGCATGATTCCCGAAACGCCATCCTGCGCCGTCACGGCCTGGACGGCTCCGCCATCGCCACCGCAGTGCTGAAGCGCCTAGGCGGCTTCGGCGCTCCTGATGAGGGGACAGAACGATGACCAGCACCGTCGCGCTTCCGATACCGGCCCTCACGCCACGTCTCCGCGCACGGCGCGCCACTCGGCAGATCCTGGTCGGCCGCGGTGAGCGGGCCGTGCCCGTGGGTGGCGATGCACCGGTGTCGATCCAGTCCATGACGACCACCGTCACCGCTGACGTCAATGCGACCTTGCAGCAGATCGCCGAGCTGGCCGCGAGCGGCTGTCAGATCGTGCGCGTGGCGGTGCCCAGCCAGGACGATGCCGAGGCACTGGCCGGCATCGCGACCAAGTCCCCCATTCCCGTGATCGCCGACATCCACTTCCAGCCGAAATACGTGTTCGCCGCGATCGACGCCGGATGCGCGGCGGTGCGGGTGAACCCGGGTAACATCCGGCAGTTCGACGACAAGGTGAAGGAGATCGCGCGAGCTGCCTCGGATGCGGCCGTGCCGATCAGGATCGGAGTCAATGCGGGGTCCTTGGACGACCGTCTGCTGCGGAAGTACGGCAAGGCGACCCCCGAAGCACTTGTGGAGTCCGCGCTGTGGGAGTGCTCCCTTTTTGAGGAGCACGGGTTCCGCGACATCAAGATCTCGGTCAAGCACCACGACCCCGTCGTCGTCATCAACGCGTATCGGCTGTTGTCGGAGAGGTGCGACTACCCACTGCACTTGGGCGTGACCGAGGCAGGTCCGGCCGCTCAGGGGACCGTGAAGTCGGCGGTGGCGTTCGGTGCGCTCCTGGCGGAGGGCATCGGGGACACCCTGCGGGTGTCGCTCTCTGCGCCGCCGGTCGAAGAGGTAAAGGTCGCCACGGCGATTCTGGAGTCCCTCGGTCTGCGGGAACGCCGGCTGGAGATCGTCTCCTGTCCTTCCTGCGGACGGGCACAGGTGGACGTGTACCGCCTCGCCGATCAGGTGAGCGCGGCCTTGGAGGGCTTCCCCTACCCGCTGAGGGTCGCGGTCATGGGCTGTGTCGTCAACGGCCCGGGAGAGGCGCGTGAGGCGGACATCGGTGTCGCGTCGGGCAACGGGAAGGGACAGATCTTTGTGCGGGGAGAAGTGATCAAGACGGTTCCGGAATCCCGCATCGTGGAGACCTTGGTGGACGAGGCGATGAAGCTGGCAGAAGAGCTGCGGTCGGCCGAAACCCGGCAGATCACCAGTGAGGAGAAGACGTCATGACCACGGCCCCCGCTGTCGCGGACTTCCTGGACCTCGCCGCTGTCCGGCGGGAGGTGGACAGGACACTGAGCCAGTTCCTGTCGGCCAAGACGGAGGCCGCCGGCTCTGCCGAGCTGCCGCACCTCGTGGATGTGCTGCGCCGCTTCGTCAGTTCGGGCGGAAAGCGGCTGCGTCCGCTGCTGTGTGTCTGTGGCTGGTACGCGGCCGGTGGCGGACCGACCCTCGACGTCGCGCTGCGAGCTGCCGCTTCGCTGGAACTCTTCCATGCCTTCGCGCTCATCCATGACGATGTGATGGACGGTTCCGAGACCCGCCGCGGACAGCCCAGCGCCCACCGGGCCCTCCAAGCCGTTCGAGCAGGTGAGGCCGACAGCGCAGCCGCCGAGTGGTTCGGCGTGAGCGGCGCGATCCTGCTGGGCGATCTGGCCCTGGTGTGGTCGGACGAACTGCTGACCAGCGCAGCCATGTCGGCTGAGCAGCACCAGGCACTGCGTCCGGTCCTCGATGCCATGCGCAGCGAGGTGATGCTCGGCCAGTACCTCGATCTGCTGGCCACCGGCCAGGTGACCGGGGATCTCCAGCAAGCCATGGACGTCGTGCGGTACAAGACGGCCAAGTACACCGTCGAACGCCCCCTGCACGTGGGCGCCGTGCTGGCCGGCGGACCGGCTTCCGTGCTGGACACCTGCACCGCATACGCCCTGCCGGTCGGCGAGGCCTTTCAGCTCAGAGACGACATCCTCGGTGTCTTCGGTGATCCGAAGGACACCGGCAAGTCGGATCTCGACGATCTGCGAGAGGGCAAAAGGACGCCTCTGGTGGCGCTGGCCGTCCAACGGGCCGACGAGCGTCAGCTCTTCGTCTTGAAGAGTCTGCTCGGGAGGCCCGACCTCGATGCGGACGGAGCTGCCGCGGTCCGAAGGGTATTCGAGGCCACCGGCGCCCGCCGGCGGGTCGAGGAGATGATCAAGAGCCGTTATGCCCAGGGCGTGAACGCACTGGCGGATGCGGGCTTTCCGCCCGCGGTCACGACGGCACTCCGGGAGATCGCACGAGCGGCGACGGTGAGGTCCTCGTGAGCTCTCCCGTCGGCCCCGCACCTCCGGTCTCAGGGCGGCGCCCCCTGGCCGCCACCGCCTGCCGCGCCCTCGTCAATGAGATACAGATCAGCTGCCGCTTCATCAGCAACGACGTGTGGACAACCGTCCTGCCTGCCACCGCGTTCGTCGTCGCAGCCGCGAGACACAGCGGACACGACGGCAGCCGGCTTGCTGCCGACTTCCTGTGCGGGTTCCTGTACTTCTGGTTGTACATCTACGGCTTCACGCTGACCAACCAGCTGTACGGGGTGGAGGAGGACCGAGTCAACAAGCCGTTTCGGCCGCTGGTCACCGGTCGTTCGAGCTACCGCGGGGCACAGCGACGGGCCGTCGTGGTGCTGCTGCTCTTCCCCCTCGTCGCCTGGTGGCTCGGGGTCCTGCTCTGGGCTCTTGTCTGGGAAGCGACGTACCTGCTCACCAACGTGGCGCGCTGGGAACGGCACTGGTTCGTGAAAAACCTTTCCATGGGCATCGGTGTGACCGTGCAGCTGGCCGCGGCGTGGTCATTGGTCACGCCGCTGACACAACTGGCCTGGCGCTGGGTGCTGACGCTGGCTGTGTCCATATGGCTGCTGATACCGCTGCAGGACCTTCGGGACGTGAAGGGGGATCTGGTCAACGGCCGCAGGACGTTCCCGATCGCCTTGGGGGAGCGATTCACCCGGTGGTACCTGGCGGCTGGATTCGCGTTGCTGCCCGTGGTCGTGCACGTGTTGCTGCTGACCCCCGAATCCCCGTGGGCATGGGCACTGGACGTGGTCCTCGCAGCCATCAGTTGGCTCGTGGCCGTACGGGTCGTCACCCGACGGACACCGGAGGCGGACCATGTGACATACCGGAGGTTCGAGCAGTGGTACACACTTGCGCTGATCACCGCGATCGTCGCGCTGTGACGGCGGTGACCGTGCGGGCACCCGCGAAGATCAATCTGCAACTCGCGGTCGGTGCACGTCGCGAGGACGGATTCCACGAGCTGGCCACTGTTTACCTGGCCGTCGGCCTGTACGACGAGGTCTCGGCAGCCCCCGCGGACGCGATGACGGTGGCAGTGGAGGGCGGGGAATCCGCCGGGGTCCCGGTGGACTCGACGAATCTGGTGGCGCGCGCGGCCTCCCGGCTGGCGTCCCGCACCGGTCGGGCGCCCGGGGTCCGTCTGCGGATACGGAAGAACATCCCCGTGGCGGCCGGGCTGGCCGGCGGCAGCGCGGACGCCGCAGCAGCGTTGCTGGCGTGCGACAAGCTGTGGGGGACCCGGCTCCCTCACGACGAACTACGCGATCTCTGTGCGGAATTGGGGAGTGATGTGCCGTTCATCCTGAACGGGGGAGTCGCCGTGGGGACGGGAAGGGGAGAGAGGCTTGCGCAGGTCGCCGTGACTGGTGACTTCCACCGGGTGCTTGCCTTCGGGCAGGGAGGCCTGTCCACCCCCGCGGTCTATCAGGAGTACGACCGGCTGAGACACCCGACCGACCCCGGGCGACGCCCCGTGATCGATGAGGTCATCCTGCGGGCGCTCCGGCAGGGGGACGTACGGGCGCTCGCGGCGGCCCTCGGCGGGCGGGGGAACGGTAACGAATTGGCTGCTGCCGCGATCTCGCTGCGCCCCGAACTGGGCAACACCTTGACCGCCGGCGTGGGTGCCGGGGCGCTCGCGGCGTTCGTGTCGGGGTCCGGGCCGACCTGCGTCTTCCTGGCCGAGGACGCAAGAGCGGCCGAGCGCGTCGTTCACGGGCTGATGCGGTCGGGAACATGCCGTGCGGCTCGCGCGGTCGCCGGCCCGGTGCCCGGTGCTGCGGCGGCAGCGGTAGAGGCGGGGTGAAGGCGGGCCATGGGTCTCGAAGGCGTTGAACCGGCCGCCACTGCCGGCCATCGCCGTGCACGGTCGGAGGTCACGGAGCCGAAGGAGGTCCGGCGCCTGGACCGGGTGATCATCCGGTTCGCCGGTGACTCCGGTGACGGCATGCAGCTCACCGGGGACCGGTTCACATCGGAGACGGCGTC
>NZ_JBFACE010000020.1:0-143821 GCF_040640655.1 Streptomyces sp. NPDC021749
TGTAGAGGATGAACAGCGGGTGCTCGGCGTCGAACGCCTCGGGGGTGTGCGTCTCGCTCTGCCGGTCGACGATCTCGTGCCACCACACGTCGCGGCCCTCGTGCCAGGCGATGCCCTCCTGGCCCGTACGGCGCACCACGAGCACGCTGCGCACGTTCTCCGTGCCGGGCCTGGTCAGGGCCTCGTCGACGGCCGGCTTGAGGGCGGACGGCTTGCCGCGGCGGTAGCCGCCGTCGGCGGTGATCACCACGCGGGCGTCGGCGTCGTTGATCCGGGTCGCCAGCGCGTCCGCGGAGAAGCCGCCGAAGACGACCGAATGCGGTGCGCCCAGGCGGGCGCAGGCCAGCATGGCGACGACCGTCTCCGGAATCATCGGCATGTAGATGGCGACCCGGTCGCCGGCCTGCACACCGAGCTCGGTGAGGGCGTGGGCGGCCTTGGAGACCTCGCGCTGCAGCTCGGCGTAGGTCAGGGAGCGGCTGTCGCCCGGCTCGCCCTCGAAGTGGAGGGCGACCCGGTCGCCCAGGCCGTTCTCCACATGGCGGTCGACGCAGTTGTAGGCGACGTTCAGCTTGCCGTCGGCGAACCACTTCGCGAAGGGCGGGTTGGACCAGTCGAGGGTCTGGGTGGGCTCGGTCCCCCAGGACAGGCGTCGGGCCTGCTCGGCCCAGAAGGCCAGCCGGTCCGCCGCGCCCTGTTCGTACGCGGCAGCCGTGACGTTGGCATGCGCGGCCAGCTCGGCGGGGGGCGCGAACCGCCGTTCCTCTTTGAGCAGGTTGGCCAGGCTTTCGTTGCTCACGACTTCTCCCAATCAGGGGTGTCCGATGTGTCCCAGGCCATAGCTCATCAGCCCGCACCGGGCCCTGACAAGGGCTGTGGATAAATAATGGTGTAGACCTGTTGACTGCCAGTCTGGTCCGTGCCGACGCACGGGCTGCTACGCAGGTCAGACCCGGATCGGGGCCGCCTCGCCGCGGACCGCGCGGAACCGCCCGGTGGCCTCGTCGAGCACGTACGCCTGGGCCTCGCCGACGTGGAAGTACATCCCGTGCAGGGTGAGGCCTCCCTCGGCCACCCGGCGGGCCACGCAAGGGTGCGCCCGGAGGTGGTCGAGCTGCTGCATGACATTGACGAGCGCCAGTCGCTCCTGATCATCGCTCACCGGACGGCCGCACAGCGCGACTTCGCCCCGGCCCAGCCGCCCGATGCGCTGCATCCGGGCCAGGCTCGGCAGGCCGTGCCGCAGCCAGCGGGAGAGCGGGGTCGGCTCGCCGTCCTCGGGCGCCGTGGAATTCAGCAGGGCTCCCATGGCGCCGCATCCGGAATGCCCGCACACGGTGATCGAGCCGACCCGCAGGACCTCGACCGCGTACTCGATCGCCGCGCCCACGGAGTCGCACGAGGTGTCCGAGCCGGGCGGCGGCATCAGATTGCCGACGTTGCGCACGGTGAACAGGTCGCCCGGGCCGCTGGAGGTGATCATGCTCGTGACCAGCCGGGAGTCGGCGCAGGTCAGGAACAGCTGGGTGGGCCGCTGCCCCTCGCGCGCCAGCCGCGCCAGCTCCTCGCGCACCAGCGGAGCCGTATGGCGCTGGAACGCGCTGAGCCCGCCCAGCAGTTGGCTGCCGCTCGCCGGGGCCGGCCCCTGGTCCGGGTCCGGCCGGGTGCACTCGTGGTGGCGCCACGGCGTCCACGGCCGGCAGGAGTGCGCATCGTCCGGCTCGGTGACCGGACGGGCCGAGCGGCCGCCGAGGGTCACCCAGCCGCCGTGCGCCCGATGGGCCGCCGACCAGGACTGCAGCGCCTCGTAGGCGGCGTGGTCCATGAAGGAGCCGCACAGTTCGATGACGACGTCGGTGTGGGCCGGGACCAGCGCCAGCGCCCGGGTCAGCCGCGGCACCGCCAGGAAGGTCAACTGGCCGCTGATGCGCACCCGGTAGCCCTCGTCCTCCTTCGTGACCGTGACGCGCGTGTGGGTCAGCCGGCGCAGCGCGAGGAAGCCCGCGACGGCGATGCCGGTCAGTACGCCCTGGAGGACGCCGAGCAGGACCACGCCGCCCAACGTGGCCGCGTAGACCGGGAATTCCCGGTGCCGCTGGACGTGCCGGATGTGCGCGAAGCTCACCATCCGTACGCCGACCACCATCACCAGGGCGGCCAGTGCGGCCAGCGGGATGAGCTCCAGGGCGGCCGCCGTCAGGCCGGCGCACAGCAGCACCCACACGCCGTGCAGCACGGTGGCCCGGCGGGTGGCGGCGCCGGCCCGCACATTGGCCGAGCCGCGGATCGCGCCCCCGGAGACGGGCAGCCCGCCCAGCAGGCCGGAGACGGTGTTGGCCGCCCCCTGGGCGGCCAGTTCGCGGTTGAGCCGGAGGCGGCCGGTGGGGGCTTCGGGCCGCTCGGCGGCGAGCCGGTCCACGGCCACGGCGGACAGCAGCGACTCCATACTGGCGACGAAGGTGACGGTCAGCACCGCGGCGGCCAGGGCCGGAACGGACGCCTCCGGCACCACCGGGAGCGCCGGTACCTGCCAGGACGGCAGCGCCACGCGCGGCACCGCCGAACCCGCGCCGACCGCCGTCGCGGCGGCCACCGCGACCAGCGGCGCCGGCAGCGCCCGCGCCCACCGTCCGGCACGTCCCGGGAGCCGCCCCCAGCCGGCGAGTACGGCCACGGTGACGGCGCCGATCAGCAGCGCGGTGGTGTGCGGGTGCGCCAGCTGGCCGGGGAGGGCGGCGATGTTGTCGAGCGCCGAACTGTCGGGCCGGCCGCCGAGCACCACATGGAGCTGACCGATGGCGATGGTGGCCCCGATGCCGGCCAGCATGCCGTGCACGATCGCCGGGCTGACGGCCAGCGTCGCCCGGGCCACCCGCAGGGCGCCCAGGGCGAGTTGGGTCAGGCCGGCCAGGACCGTGATGGCGCAGGTGGCCCGCCAGCCGTAGCGCTGGACGAGGTCGGTGGTCACCACCAGGAGGCCGGTGGCGGCTCCACTCACCTGTAGGGGCGCGCCGCCGAGCAGACCGGCGACGATGCCGCCGACGACCGCTGCGATCAGCCCGGCCTGGAGCGGGGCTCCGGTGGCCAGCGCGACGCCGAGTGACAGCGGGACGGCGAGCAGGAAGACGACGGCCGAGGCGGAGAGGTCCCGGAGCCAGGCGGCCCGGCCGGTCCGCTTCGTGCGGGGTTCCCCGGGGTGGATGCGGGGGTCGGGAGGAACGGCTTCCTGGTACGGGGAGCGGGGCGGCTGCGGCGGCGACTTCTCGATCTGCGACATTCCCGTCTCCTCCGGGGCGACGCGGTCGCGCGGGGCGCGATCGTGGGCGGCGGTGTACTGCGGCGGGTCGCGAGCCGGCCGGCGGTCGTCGCGGTGGGTGACGTTCCGGTGACTCTCAAGCGGCGGTAAACGAAGCGTAATGACGCGTAAAGGTTCAGAGAAGACTTTGCGGGCATTTGCCCCAATTCGCCCCTCCATCGGGTGAAGATCTGGGCGCCGTGGTTGCCGGGGCCGGGAAACCGGGCCGACCGGCCCGGTGGGCCCGGCGCGAGCCGTGCGACGACTCGCGCCGTCCGGCGATCAGGCCGGCTGCGGGGTGGCCGTCCCCTCGAAGAGGACGAACGCCGGGTCGACCTGGGCCGCGAGGTCGACGCCCGTCTTGGCGTTGCCCCAGCTCTCCGCGTTCTTCAGGTGGAAGTGCACCATCTGGCGCGTGTAGCGCTCCCAGTCGCGCTGTCCGTAGGCGGCATCGGCCGTGTCGTGCAGCGTCTCCAGGGCGCGGCGGTTGGCCTGCTCCAGATAGGCGAAGCGGGCCGGGCGGCCCTTCTCCAGGGCGCGCACCCACTCCGAATGCCCGACCGTCACCAGCAGGTCGTCGCCCACCGCCTCGCGCAGGAACGCGAGGTCGTCCGGGCCCTGCACCTTGTTGCCCACCACCTTCAGGGGGACGCCGAAATCCCGGGCGTACGCCTTGTATTGGCGGTAGACCGCGATGCCCTTACGGGTCGGCTCGGCGACCAGGAAGGTCATGTCGAAGCGGGTGAACATCCCGGAGGCGAAGGAGTCGGAACCGGCCGTCATGTCGACCACGACGTACTCCTCACGGCCGTCAACGAGGTGGTTCAGGCACAGTTCGACGGCGCCGACCTTGGAGTGGTAACAGGCCACGCCGAGGTCCGATTCGGTGAACGGTCCGGTCGCCATGAGCCGGACCGGAGTGCCGTCCAGCTCCACCGTCCGCGCGCACGCGTCGTAAACGGGGTTGTCCTCGCAGACCCGGAGGAGGCGCGAACCCTCACCGGGCGGGGTCGTCTTGATCATGGCCTCGGCGGACGGGATCCGCGGGTTGCTGCCACGCAAGTAGTCCTTGATCAGCGGGAGGTGGGCGCCCATCGCGGGGAGCGCGGCGGCCTCCGCCTCGTCGAGGCCGAGGGCGGCGCCCAGATGCTGGTTGATGTCGGCGTCCACGGCGACCACGGGGACCCGGGCCGCGGCCAGATGACGGATGAACAGGGAGGAGAGGGTGGTCTTGCCACTGCCGCCCTTGCCTACGAAAGCGATCTTCATGTTCACGAAGGGTAATCCGGCCGTTCCTCTGAGTGAGAGGTCTGCGTGAAGAAGACCACTCCTTCGAGGGGTTCGGGCCGCCGGTGCGTAGGGTCGTACCCATGGCTGGAAACTCCCGGGGGACGACCCCCGCACCCCCGAAGGCGGGCGACGATCCGCTCGCGACCCTGGCCTCGCTCCCGGGAGTCGCCGACTCCGTGGACTCCGTGCGCAAGGGCGTCGACCGGGTCTACGGGCACCGGATCATGCGGCGCCGCAGCAACGAGGTCAGCTCCGAGGCGGCGCTGCGCGGAGCGCGCGGTTCCGCGGCCCTGGCGGGCGCCGACTGGGCGCTCGAAGAGGTCAGGCGCCGGACCGACTTCGGCGTCGGGGGGGAGCCGCGGACGGTCGGCGCGGCGCTGCGGCTGACCGCCGAGGCCGGCCAGCTGCTGAGCGTGTGGCGGCAGTCGCCCCTGCGGGTGCTGGCGCGGCTCCATCTCGTGGCGGCCGGCAAGGAGGCGGCGGACGACACGGTGGGGCGGCCCCGGCTCGCCGCGGAGCCCGTGGACGAGCCGCTCATCGAGCTGCCGCTGCCGGACGCCGACGAGGTGGCCGGGCGGCTGGACGGGCTGTCGCGGCTGCTGCTGGCCGGTACGGAGGCGCCGGCTCTGGTGCTCGCCGCAGTGGTGCACGGCGAGTTGCTGGCGCTGCGGCCGTTCGCCTCGCACAACGGGCTGGTCGCCCGGGCCGCGGAGCGGATCGTGCTGGTCGGCAGTGGACTGGACCCCAAGGCGATCTGCCCCGCCGAGGTGGGGCACGCGGAACTGGGCCGGGCGGCCTACGTGGCGGCCCTGGAGGGCTATGTCTCGGGCACCCCGGAGGGCGTCGCCGGGTGGATCGCCCACTGCGGGCGCGCGGTGGAACTCGGCGTACGGGAGAGCACGGCGGTCTGTGAGGCCCTTCAGCGTGGCGCGGCATGAGCGGCCGGGGCGCGGTATCCGGCCGCCGAGGGCCGCGGTATCCGACTCGGTAGCCGGAATTCCGGAACGCATTGCTTGATTCGGGCCCGAACACAGGGTTGCGGCGGTACCAATCGGTGGTACCGCCGCTGGCACGTCTGCCGGGTTACCAGTGCGTGCTCGAATATGTGCCCATCAGGTCGGAATCTTCGTCCGGTTACCTGGTGTGGCTGGCCCGTAATCGACGGGTCGGCGTCGCGTGGGTGCCCGGCATTCATGCATCGGTCCGTGGGCCACTTGCTGATTAAAGGTTTTCCTCTCGGATGTCCTTGGTCTCGCGGGCCGTTAAGTCCTTTGTACTACTCGTGCCGGGCAAGCGGAACCCCGGGTCGCAGATCTTTACGTTTGGCTTCAAACGCGGTCAATACGGGCGGCGCGGCCGATCCGGCCGATACGAGCGAGGCGCGGCTTCGAGGTTTTCCGCCGGCTCGCATACCAGACCAGGGTGGCGGTGGCGGCCGCCGCGCTCACCGCGGCCATGGCGGCGAGCACCGGCCGGGAGGGCATGGACAGCGCGGGCAGTCGCTGCTTGAGCGGAACCGGCCGGTTGAAGGAGAGGATCGGCCATCCCCGGGTGACGGCCTCGCGGCGCAGCGCACGGTCCGGATTGACCGCGAACGGATGTCCCACGGCCGACAGCATCGGGACGTCGGTCGCCGAATCGCTGTACGCATAACAGCGTTCCAGGTCGTAGCCCTCCGAGTCGGCGAGCTCCCGGACGGCCTCCGCCTTGGTGGGGCCGTAGGCGTAATACTCCACCTCTCCGGTGAATCGGCCGTCCTCGCCGACGACCATACGGGTGGCCACGACACGGTCGGCCCCGAGGAGTTCCCCGATCGGTTCGACGACCTCGGCGCCGGAGGTGGAGACAATGACGACATCACGGCCCGCGGCGTGATGCTCCTCGATGAGCGAGGCCGCCTCGTCGTAAATGATCGGGTCGATCAGATCGTGCAGTGTCTCGGCGACGATCTCCCGCACCTGGGCCACATCCCAGCCGCGGCACAAGGAGGAGAGATATTCCCGCATCCGCTCCATCTGATCGTGATCGGCGCCGCCCGCGAGGAACACGAACTGGGCATACGCAGTGCGCAGTACGGCCCGCCGATTGATCAGGCCGCCTTGGTAGAACGACTTGCTGAAGGTCAGCGTGCTCGACTTAGCAATGACGGTCTTGTCCAGGTCGAAGAACGCAGCAGTACGGGGCGTCGAGTGAGGCACGGAGTGGTTTTCCACGGGGCGAGCATAGGCGGCCCACCATTCGGCGTAAGGTGTGGCGCGTGGGTTTGCCTGAGAAGGCTCTCGGGTACACCATGGAAGTCACGGATCGTTCGCGACCGTGCTAACCCGGTCCGGCTCCTCCCCCCCCGAGTCGGCCGTGGGGACGACCCCCGCTCTCCCCCCCGGCGGGGGTCGTCGCATGTCCGGGGGCCTTTTCCGCCGTGAGGCATTGATCCGCCCCTCTTTGCGCCCGTTCGGCGCCGGCGTTCACGACGCCTTCCTCCCCTTACGCACCGTAGTCAACGCGCTGCTCTGAGGAAGCCCAGGCGGGTCGCCCCTCGTGCGCCCCTGGAGTGCCTCGCGCGGCCCTCTTCCGTCACGGAAGTGGCCGCCGGTCGCTGGAATAGGTGACGGGGATATTCACAGGCGCGGAGTTGTCCACAGATTCAGACCAAGATCCACACGGATTTCCCGACCCCTGCATCGTAAAAGTCCGCGAGTTCGCGGAGTGCGAGTCGCGTAGCGATAGGGGGACGGGACATGGCTGGAACGACGCCATCGGAAGGGCCGGTCCGGGCCGGCGGAGAGTGGGGCGGCCCGCTGATCATCACCGAGGACGAACGGCTCCTCGACGACCTGCTGCGGCTGTGCGCGGCGGCCGGTGCGCTGCCCGAAGTGGCGCACGGCCTGCCGGCCCGCAAAGGGAGCTGGGAGGCGGCGCCCCTGGTGATCGTCGGGGCCGACTGCGCGGGCCGGTTACGCGGTGCCGCACGCCGCCCGGGAGTGATCCTCACGGCGCCGGGTACCGACGATCAGGAGACCTGGCGGCAGGCCGTCGCCCTGGGCGCCGAGAGGGTTCTGGGCCTCCCCGACGGGGAGCGCTGGCTGGTCGACCGGATCGCCGACGCGGTCGAGGGGGACGGGCCGCCGGCCCTGACGGTGGGCGTCATCGCCGGCCGCGGCGGTGCCGGGGCGAGCACCCTGGCCGCCGCGCTGGCCGTCACCGCCGCGCGGACGGGGCGGCGCACGATGCTCGTCGACGGCGACCCGCTGGGCGGTGGGCTGGACGTCCTGCTGGGCGGGGAGAAGGAGAAGGGGCTGCGCTGGCCGGCCTTCGCCGAGTCGCGCGGCCGGGTGGCCTGCGGCGCCCTCGAAGAGTCCCTGCCCCGGCTGCACTCCCTGCGGGTCCTCAGCTGGGACCGGGGCGCCGAGGTCGCCGTACCGCCGCCGGCGATGCGGGCGGTCGTCTCCGCGGCGCGCCGGCGCGGCGGGGTCGTGGTCGTGGACCTGCCGCGCCGCGTCGACGAGGCGACGGCGGAGGCGCTGGCCCAGGTGGACGTGGGGCTGCTGCTGGTTCCCACGGAGCTACGGGCGGTGGCGGCGGCCCAGCGGGTGGCCGCCGGGTTGCAGCCCCTGCTCGGCGATCTGCGGCTGGTCGCGCGCGGAACCCCCGACCGCCATGGACACGGCCTGCCCCCGACCGACATCGCCCGGCTCATGGATCTGCCGCTGGCCGGTGAACTCCCCTGGGAGCTGGGCCTGTTCGCGGACCTGGCGCGCGGTCTGCCGCCGGGCTCCCAGGCGCGCGGGCCGCTGGCGCGCTTCTGCGGGGAGTTCTGGTCCCGGGCGACGCCGGGCCGGGAGGGCGCCCCGCCTCCGGGAGCGGACCGGAAGGGCGCGCCCGGTGGCGCAGATCCGGGGGCCGCGCACCCGGGCGGAGCGGACGGAGGCCGGCCGTGAAACAGGGCGAGGGCCTGCTGGAGGCGGTGCGGCGGCGGCTCGCCGAAGAGGGGGCGGAGCCGACGCCGGCGCGGGTGGCGGTGGCGCTGCGCGAGGAGGGACGGCTGCTGGGGGACACCGAAGTGCTGGGTGTGGTCGGGGAGTTGCGCTCCGAGATGGTGGGCAGCGGACCGCTGGAGCCGCTGCTGGCCGCGCCCGACGTGACGGACGTGCTGGTCACGGCGCCGGACGAGGTGTGGGTGGACCGCGGCGCCGGCCTGGAGCGTACGGACGTCCGCTTCCGGGACGGCGCGGAGGTCCGCCGGCTCGCCCAACGGCTCGCGGCGGTGGCCGGGCGGCGGCTGGACGACGCCCGGCCGTGGGTGGACGCCCGGCTTCCGGACGGCACCCGGCTGCACGCCGTCCTGCCCCCGGTGGCGGTCGGCGGGACCTGCCTGTCCCTACGGGTGCTGCGGCCCAGAGCCTTCACGCTCTCCGAACTGGTGGCGGCCGGCACCGTCCCGCCCGGCGGCGACCGGCTGCTCCGGGCGGTGCTGGGGGCCCGGCTGTCCTTCCTGGTCAGCGGAGGTACGGGCTCCGGCAAGACGACGCTCCTCAGCACGCTGCTCGGCCTGGTCGGCCCGGCCGAGCGGATCGTCCTGGCCGAGGATTCGGCGGAGCTGCGCCCCGACCACCCCCATGTGGTGCGGCTGGAGACCCGGCCCGCCAACCAGGAGGGTGCGGGACGGGTGACGCTGCGGGACCTCGTACGGCAAGCGTTGCGGATGCGGCCGGACCGGCTGGTGGTGGGCGAGGTGCGGGGCCCGGAGGTCACGGACCTGCTGGCCGCCCTCAACACCGGCCACGAGGGCGGTTGTGGCACGGTCCATGCCAACGCCGCCTGCGACGTCCCCGCGCGCCTGGAGGCGCTCGGCTCGACCGCGGGCCTGGACCGGGCCGCGCTGCACAGCCAGTTGGCGGCCGCGCTCTGTGCCGTCCTCCACCTCGTACGCGACCGGGCCGGCCGCCGCCGGATCGCCGAGATCCACGTCCTGGAGCGCGATCGCGACGGCTGCGTGGTGACCGTCCCGGCGGCCGTCTGGAGCCCGGACGGCTTCCAACGGGCCCCAGGCTGGGACCGGTTGAGCCGCCTGTGCGAGCGCGGCGGAGGCGAGTGGCCGTGAACGGCTCCGTGACGGCGCTGGTGGGCGCGGTGCTGTGTGCGGGCGCCGCGGCCCGGCTGGCGGCCGGGAGGCGGGAGGAGGTACGGCGGCGGGCCCGCGCGGTCCTCGGGGGCGAAGCCGGCGACCGGCCTGCCCCGGGGCGGGCCCGGTGGCCGGCGGAGGTGCGGACGTGGTGCGCGGGACGGGTGACCGACGGGGAACGCCGCTGGCGCATCGGCCGCCGGGCCGACGTCGGACGGGAGTTGTGGTGCCTGCCCGCCGGGCTGGCCTTGGGCGTCCTGGGCGGGTCCGTACTGCCGGTGCTCGCGACACCGGTGGCGGCCCATCTCGTCCGGCGGTGGCTCGCCGGCCGTCGGGCGGAGCGGGCCCGCGAGCGGCGGACCGCCGAGCTGATCGGGCTGTGCGCCGCAGTGGCGGGGGAGTTGCGGGCCGGCCGGCAGCCGGCCCAGGCGCTGTGCGTCGCGGGCGCACCGCCGGCGCTGGGCCCGGCGGGCGGGGCGGCGACGGCGGCCGCGCGCTACGGCGGGGACGTGCCCCGGGCGCTACGGGCCGCGGCGCGGCAGCCCGGGGCAGAGGGGCTCACCGCCGTGGCGGCGTGCTGGCAGGTGGCGGTCGAGGGCGGTGCGGGGCTGGCCTCCGGACTGGAGCGGATCGCGGCCGGCCTCCGCGCCCGCCGGGAGCTGGGCGCGGAGTTGCGGGCCCAGTTGGCCGGGCCCCGGACGACCGCGCTGATGCTCGCACTGCTCCCGGTGGGCGGCCTCCTGATGGGCACCGCCCTGGGGGCCGACCCCCTGGGGGTACTGCTGCACACCCCGGCCGGCTGGGGCTGCCTGGTGCTCGGCGGGCTCCTGGAGTGGGGCGGGGTGGTGTGGACGGCCCGGATCGTCGCGGAAGCGGAGGGCGTCGCGGAAGCGGAAGGAAAGGACGGTGCGGAACGTGCGGATGGCGCGGGTGGCGCGGGAGTGCGGAACGACGGCGCGGGCGTACGGAACGTCCGCAGAAGGGACATGTCGTGAGTGCGGTGGTGGGCGCGGGGATCGATGCCGCGGACGTTGTCCACAGGGTGGGGATGACGGTGGCCGTCGCCATGGTGGCGCTGTGCGCGATGGCGACGGGGTGCGGAATGGCGGTGTGGGAGGAGGGGCGTCGCCGCCGGGCGCTACGGAGACGGGCGGCGGCCGTCCTGGGCCACATCCCGGACGGGGACGCCGGTCGCGGCGGCGGCGGTCGTGGCGGCGGCGGTCGTGGCGGCGGTGAGGGGCCCGGCGGGGCGGGCTGGCTCCCGGGGAGCGGATGGCGCGCAGGGCGTCCCCGAGCGCAGGCCCGGGGACGTCCGGCTGGAACGGGCGGGCCGGCGAGATGGGCCGGGTCCCTCGGGGCCGCGGTCTTCGTGGTCCTCCTCATCGGCGGGGCGGCAGGCGCAGTGGCGGGACTCGTCGCGGGCTTCCTCGCGTACCGCAAGCTGGCGCGCCATCAGGAGGCGCAGGCCGCACGGTCGGCGGCCGAGGAGGTGCACCGGCAACTGGCGTCGGCCGCCGACCTGTTGGCCGCCTGCCTGGCAGCGGGGGCCGGACCGCGGGAAGCGGCCGAAGCGGTCGGCCGGTCCCTCGACGGGCCGGTGGCCGAACGACTGCGGCGAGTGGCGGCGGAGCTACGACTGGGAGGCGAACCGGCCGTCGTCTGGCGGCGGTTGGCCGCACTGCCCGGCGCCGAGGAACTCGCCCGCTGTATGGAGCGCGCCGGGATATCCGGCGTGCCGGCGGTGGAGTCCGCGTCCCGGATCGCTGCCGATCTGCGCGCCGAGCGGGACCGAGCCGCGGCCGCCCGGGCCCGGCGGGCCGGAGTGCTGGTCACCCTCCCGCTGGCCGGGTGCTTTCTCCCGGCGTTCCTCCTGCTCGGGGTGGCACCGGTGCTGATCGGACTGGCGGACGGCCTGCTGGGGCGTAACTGACCGCGAAAGCTGACCGCGAAAGCCGAGCGCGAGGGCTGACGAAAGGGCCTGACAGCGAGGCCTGCCAGCGGGGCCTCACAACGAGGGAGGACGTGAGGCGACGCCGCCAACAACGACAACAACAACGCCCGACAACAACAACGCCCGACAACAACAACGACGTCCGACGACAACAACGACGAACCAGACGACGACAACAACAACGACCCAGACAACGACGACGACCGGCCGGGAGGCGGCCGGGGAAAGGGGGTTGGAATGTTCCGGCGATGGAGGAAGCGGCTGCGCGGGAGGGCGGCCGATGACCGTGGGATGGCCACGGCCGAGTACGCGATCGTCACGCTCGCGGCCTGTGCGCTGGCCGTCGTGTTCTACCGGCTCATCACGAGCGGCACCGTGCGGGCGGCGCTGCGGTCCTTGATCGAGCAGGCGCTCCATGCACCGTCGTGACGGTGGAAGGACCCTCCGGGGGGCCCGTGCGGCCCCGCGGAGGGGGCGCGACGCGGGCTCTGTGACCGCGGAGACGGCTCTGGTGCTGCCGGTGCTGGTGGTGGTCGTGGCGGTGCTCATCTGGGGGCTGATGGCCGCCTGTGCCCGCATCGAATGCCTGGACGCGGCGCGGGCCGGAGCCCGGGCGGCGGCCCGGTCGGAACCGCGGACGGCGGTGCTCGCGGCCGCGCGGCGCGTGGCGCCCCGGGGCGCACGGGTGGCGCTGGCCCGGGAGGGCGATCTGGTGCGGGTGCGGGTCGAGTCCGCACTGCCCGGTGTCGGGGAGCTGACGGTACGGGTCGGAGGGGAGGCGGTGGCTCTTGCGGAGGAAACGACGGGGCGATGAGGGCTCGGCGACGGTCTTTACGGTCTTCGCCGCCGCCGCGCTGTGCGCGGTCTTCCTGGCCCTGATGGGGCTGGGCCAGGCCGTCGCGGCACGCCATCGGGCGGGCGGCGCCGCCGACCTGGCCGCATTGGCGGCCGCGGACCTCGCCGTACGGGGCCCCGCCGCAGCCTGCGCGGCGGCGGGCCGGGTGGCGGCAGCGCAGTACACGCGGCTGGTGCGTTGTGCGGTCTCCGGCGCGATCGCGGACGTCTCGGTCGAGGCAGGCAGCACACCCTTTACCTCCCGGTCACGCGCCCGCGCCGGACCGGCGACGCCAACGACGCCCCCTGCCCGTACGGGGGCCCGGGGGTCTGCTGCTCCTACAGAGGCGCAGACCTACAGAGGCGCAGAGGACGTCCGCTGCCCACCCGGCGGCGCCCGAGACGTCCTCCGCCCGCCGGGTGGCATGAGCACCGGCCTTCGCCCACCCGCCACACATGCGGCCCGACGCCCCAAGGGCCACGCACTGCCCGTCCAGGGCGCCACCCACTGCCCGTCCAGGGCGCCACCCACTGCCCGCTCAGGGGACGCCCTGGGCCTCTGCGGTTCGTACGGCGGCGCAGGTCAGCAGGGGACGTGCACCGCCCCCGGAGGGACGCGCACCGCCCCCCGGAGGGACGCGCACGGCCCACCGGGCGGCACGTGGAGCCCCCGTCGCCCGCCTGGTGGTACGCAACCCGGGCCCGGGCCCGGGCCCGAGCCGGGGCCGGTGCTCGTGCAGGCGAGCGGAGGGCACCGCTTGCGTCGTCGGGAGGGCGGTGGCTCCGCCCCGCTACCCGCCCTCCGCCGGCGGCGTCGGTGCGCCGCGGAGGAGTTCGGCGAGGAGGCGGATGGCGGCGCGTTTGTGGAGGGGGTCGTTGCCGTTGCCGCATTTGGGGGACTGGATGCAGGACGGGCAGCCGGCGTCGCACTCGCAGGAGGCGATGGCGCTGCGGGTGGCGGCGAGCCAGTCGGCGGCCGTGTGGAAGGCGCGTTCGGCGAAGCCCGCGCCGCCCGGGTGGCCGTCGTAGACGAACACGGTCGGCAGCAGGGTGTCCGGGTGCAGCGGGACGGACACCCCGCCGATGTCCCAGCGGTCGCAGGTGGCGAAGAGCGGCAGCATGCCGATGGAGGCGTGCTCCGCGGCGTGCAGCGCGCCGCCGAGCTCCCGGGGACCGACGCGGGCGGCGTCGAGCTGGTCCTCGGTGACCGTCCACCACACCGCGCGGGTGCGCAGCGTACGCGGCGGCAGATCGAGCTTGGTCTCGCCCAGGACCTCGCCGGTGATGAGCTTGCGGCGCAGGTAGGACACGACCTGGTTGGTGACCTCCACGGAGCCGAAGCACAGCCGGGCGTCCCCCCAGGGGAGCTCGGTGTCGGTCTCCAGGATGGAGATGGCCGTGGTGTCGCGGGCGGTCGTGGAATACGGCGGGCTGGCCTCCTCGACGAGCGCGACGTCGTCGTCCAGGTCGAGGTGGCGCACGACGTACGTACGGCCCTGATGGAGGTGGACCGCGCCGTCGTGCACGGTGGTGTGCGCGGCGGCGGCGTCCACGGTCCCCAGCAGCCGCCCGGTGCCGGCCTCCACGACCTGCACCGGCGCACCTCCCTGGCCGCGGATGTCGGTGAGGTCGGCGGCCCGTTCGCGGCGCGTCCAGTGCCAGGCGGTGGCGCGCCGCCGCAGCAGGGCCGCGGCCTCCAGTTGCGGCATCAGCCCTTCGGCCGCGGGCCCGAAGAGCGTGAAGTCGGCCTCGGTGAGCGGGAGTTCGGCGGCCGCGGCGCACAGGTGCGGGGCGAGCACGTAGGGGTTGTCGGGGTCGAGGACGGTCGACTCGACGGGCCGGTCGAAGAGTGCCTCGGGGTGGTGGACGAGATAGGTGTCCAGCGGGTCGTCGCGGGCCACGAGCACCGCCAGCGCGCCCTGCCCCGCCCGCCCGGCCCGGCCGGCCTGCTGCCACAGGGACGCGCGGGTCCCCGGATAGCCGGCGATGACCACGGCGTCCAGGCCGGAGACGTCCACACCCAGCTCCAGCGCCGTGGTGGCGGCCAGGCCCAGGAGCGCGCCGCTGTGCAGGGCGCGTTCCAGGGCGCGGCGCTCCTCGGGCAGATAGCCGCCCCGGTAGGCGGCGATCCGCGCGGGCAGCGAGCGGTCCACCTCCGCGAGCCGTTCCTGGGCGATCAGCGCGATCAGCTCCGCGCCGCGCCGGGAGCGTACGAAGGCGACCGTGCGCACGCCCTGGACGGCGAGGTCGGTGAGCAGATCGGCGGTCTCGGCGGTGGCCGTGCGGCGCACCGGGGCGCCCTGTTCGCCGTGCAGCTCGGTCAGCGGCGGCTCCCAGAGCGCGAAGACCAACTCGCCGCGCGGCGAGGTGTCCTCGGTGATCTCCACCACGGGCAGACCGGTGAGCCGGGTCGCTGCACGGGCGGGCTCGGCGGCCGTGGCGGAGGCGAGCAGGAAGACCGGCTCGGAGCCGTAACGGGCGCAGACCCGGCGCAGCCGGCGGATCACCTGGGCGACGTGCGAGCCGAAGACGCCGCGGTAGGTGTGGCACTCGTCGATGACGACGTAGCGCAGCGCGCGCAGGAAGGAGGACCAGCGGGGGTGGGACGGCAGGATGCCGCGGTGCAGCATGTCGGGGTTGGTCAGCACGTAGTTCGCGTACTGGCGGACCCATTCGCGCTCCTCGACGGGGGTGTCGCCGTCGTAGACCGCGGGCCGGACGGCGGTGCCCAGCGGGGCGGCCAGCTCGCGTACGGCACGCCGCTGGTCGGCGGCCAGGGCCTTCGTCGGGGCCAGGTACAGCGCCGTGGTGCCCCGGCCGTTGGGGGCCTCCGAGCCGTCCAGGAGCGTGGAGAGGACCGGCGCGAGATAGGCCAGGGACTTGCCCGAGGCGGTGCCTGTGGCCACCACGACCGACTCGCCGCGCAGTGCGTGTTCGGATGTCCGTGCCTGGTGGGCCCAGGGGCGCTCGATTCCGGACGAACGGATCGCGTCGATCACTTCCGGCCGGATCCGATCCGGCCAGTCGGCATGGCTGCCGATCCGCGGGGGCAAGTGCTCCGTATGAGTGATGCGCGCAGCGCGGGTCGCGCCCCGGGCGAGACGTTCGAGAATCATGCCTGGGGAAGGGCGCGCGCCCGCATCCGGCGGGAGTCGATTGGAGGCCATCGGCACCGAGTGTGTCACCGGAGTGACGGACAATGCTCTAAGGGCGTCGTGCACGCCTGCTGGTAAGTGATTGAATGCCATCGCGGCTGCCAGATCCGCCCCTACTTCGGTGGGGAGGCCCCAGGGGGGCGACCGCTCGATAGCAAGGTGCTGGAGGATCCGTGGACCTGTCCCTGTCGACCCGGACCGTTGGCGACCGTACGGTCGTCGAGGTCGGTGGCGAGATTGATGTATACACCGCGCCCAAGCTGCGGGAGCAGCTGGTCGAGCTTGTGAACGACGGAAGCTACCACCTCGTGGTGGACATGGAACGTGTCGACTTCCTCGACTCCACTGGGCTCGGCGTCCTGGTCGGCGGACTCAAGCGGGTGCGCGCCCATGAGGGCTCGCTGCGCCTGGTCTGCAACCAGGAGCGCATTCTCAAGATCTTCCGTATCACCGGTCTGACCAAGGTGTTCCCGATTCACACCTCGGTCGACGAAGCCGTCGCAGCCACTGACTGACGGCTTACCGGTCCCCCGCGCCGACAGGCGCGGGGGGAGGAAGGAGTGGGGGGTACCGGACGGGTGTCCGGCCCCCTGCGTCGCACGCCCGCATATCGAGGGGGATGGCATGGCCACCGTCGAACTCCGTTTCAGCGCCCTTCCCGAGCACGTCCGCACCGCGCGACTGGTCGCGGCTGCCGTGGCGCGGAGGGCCGGGGTGGACGAGGCCGTTCTGGACGAGGTGCGGCTCGCGGTCGGCGAGGCCTGCAGCCGGGCCGTGGGGCTGCACGAGAGCCATGACATCACGTCGCCGGTGCGGGTGCTGCTGATCGAGGACGAGAAGAAGTTCTCGATCGAGGTCGGCGACGGCGTGCCCGGCGGGCCGACCGCAGCGGGCGCCCGCGGCGCCGGCGAGGCCGAGGGCGCCGCCGAGAGCGACGCCGAGGGCGAGGACGAGATGGGCCTCGCGGTCATCAGCGGGCTGGTCGACGACGTCGAGGTGACCGCCGGTGAAGAAGGCGGCATGATCCGCATGAGCTGGCCCACGACGACGGCAACCATCTCCTAGCCGGGCCTACGGGCCGCCCTCTGCCGCGGCCCGTACCCGCCTGTACCGGTAGCCGCCCCAGGCGTCTGCCGTCTTCCGTGACGTACCCCTGCACGCCGGCCTACGAGGTGACCTACGGGTCTCCGGGGCCGCGTGCCCCCGCCCCCCATGCGTTGCGATCAGGACTCGATCTGACGGCTCCTCATGGGCCCGCGTGGGTACGTGAAGAGACGGCTGTGGCCGGTGGGTCACCCGTTCGGCCGCGGCCGGGCGGCTCAATTCTCTCGGGGGTCCCGCGTGCCTCGCATGGCCCAACCGCCGGGACGGCGTCCTTGAGCAGCGGCGATCAATACGTGATCAAGCGGCGATCGGTACGACGAAGAGATCATCTGCCGGCGGTCAGTGAATTCAGTGCATTCCTTCGTCCGGGCGAATTCCGGATGCCGTCTGCCTTTTGATCTTCGCGACTACCGGCGAATTCCCTTTGAGGCGCCCTGTTTTGATCAACCGGCGCTCCCTACAATCCGTCCACATCTCTTGCTCAGGACGCCTGAGCGTGCTTCCGCGCGCCCATGTGCCAAACGTCAAGGAGGACGAATGGCGGGGCCTTACACCCCTCAGTTGCTTGACACCCCCTCTTTTCTGGCCGGGCCCTCACTGACCGCGGGCAACCGCGTCATCGTGCTGGTGATCGCCGTGGTGGCGCTGGCGGCACTGGCCGTCGCGGCGGTGCTGGTCCGCCAAGTGCTCGCGGCCGGTGAGGGAACCGACAGTATGAAGAAGATCGCGGCGGCGGTGCAGGAAGGCGCAAAGGCCTACCTGGCACGGCAGTTGCGGACCCTCGGCGTATTCGCGGTCGTGGTGTTCTTCCTGCTCCTGCTGCTGCCCGCGGATAACTGGTCGCAGCGCGCCGGGCGCAGCGCCTTCTTCCTGATCGGCGCGGCATTCTCGGCGGCCACCGGCTATATCGGCATGTGGCTCGCCGTGCGCAGCAATGTGCGTGTGGCGGCGGCCGCTCGGGAGGCCACTCCGGCCGAGGGTGAATCCCGGAAAAAGGATCTTACGGCGGTATCCCACAAGGCGATGAAGATCGCTTTCCGTACCGGCGGCGTGGTCGGCATGTTCACCGTGGGACTCGGTCTGCTCGGTGCGTCCTGTGTGGTCCTCGTCTACGCGGTCGACGCGCCCAAGGTGCTGGAGGGATTCGGTCTCGGCGCCGCACTGATCGCGATGTTCATGAGGGTCGGCGGCGGCATCTTCACCAAGGCCGCCGATGTCGGCGCCGACCTCGTCGGCAAGGTCGAGCAGGGCATCCCCGAGGACGACCCGCGCAACGCCGCGACCATCGCGGACAACGTCGGCGACAACGTCGGTGACTGCGCCGGTATGGCCGCCGACCTCTTCGAGTCGTACGCGGTCACCCTGGTCGCCGCCCTCATCCTGGGCACGGCGGCCTTCGGTGACGCGGGTCTGGCCTTCCCGCTGCTGGTGCCGGCCATCGGTGTCGTCACCGCGATGATCGGCATCTTCGTCGTCGCGCCGCGGCGCCGGGACCGCAGCGGCATGACCGCCATCAACCGCGGCTTCTTCATCTCCGCGGGCATCTCGCTGGTCCTGGTGGCCGCCGCGGTCTTCATCTACCTGCCGTCCAGCTACCGCGACCTGACCGGCGTCAGCGACCCCGTGGTCCTGGGCCACAGCGGTGACCCGCGGATGCTGGCCCTGGTCGCGGTCGCCGTCGGCATCGTGCTCGCCGCGCTGATCCAGCAGCTCACCGGCTACTTCACCGAGACCAACCGGCGGCCCGTACGGGACATCGGCAAGACCTCGCTGACCGGCCCGGCCACCGTCGTCCTCTCCGGCATCTCGGTCGGCCTGGAGTCGGCCGTCTACTCGGCGGTGCTGATCGGACTGGCCGTCTACGGGGCGTTCCTGCTGGGCGGCGCGTCCATCACGCTGGCACTGTTCGCGGTGGCGCTGGCCGGCACCGGCCTGCTGACCACCGTCGGCGTGATCGTGGCGATGGACACCTTCGGACCGGTCTCCGACAACGCCCAGGGCATCGCCGAGATGTCCGGCGACGTCTCCGGGGACGGCGCGCAGGTGCTGACCGACCTGGACGCGGTCGGCAACACCACCAAGGCCATCACCAAGGGCATCGCCATCGCGACCGCCGTACTGGCCGCCTCCGCGCTCTTTGGCTCCTACCGGGACGCGATCGCCACCGCCGTACGCAACATCGGCCGGGCGGCCGGCGGGATGGGGCTCAGCCTGGACATCTCGCAGCCCAACAACCTGGTCGGGCTGATCCTCGGGGCCTCGGTCGTCTTCCTGTTCTCCGGGCTGGCGATCAACGCCGTGTCGCGGTCGGCGGGTTCGGTGGTCTTCGAGGTGCGCCGGCAGTTCCGGGAGAAGCCCGGGATCATGGACTACACCCAGACCCCCGAGTACGGGCGGGTGGTCGACATCTGCACCAAGGACGCGCTGCGCGAGCTGGCCACCCCGGGCCTGCTGGCGGTGCTCACCCCGATCGCGGTCGGCTTCTCGCTGGGCGTGGGCGCGCTGGGCTCGTTCCTGGCCGGGGCGATCGGCACCGGCACCCTGATGGCGGTCTTCCTCGCCAACTCCGGTGGCGCCTGGGACAACGCCAAGAAGCTGGTCGAGGACGGCCACCACGGCGGCAAGGGCAGCGAGGCGCACGCCGCCACCGTCATCGGCGACACCGTAGGAGACCCGTTCAAGGACACCGCCGGACCGGCGATCAACCCGCTGCTGAAGGTGATGAACCTGGTGGCGCTGCTGATCGCGCCGGCCGTGGTGAAGTTCTCGTACGGCGCGGACAAGAACACCGGCATCCGGATCGCGGCGGCCGTGCTGGCGCTCGTCGTCATCATCGGTGCCGTGTACGTCTCCAAGCGGCGCGGGATCGCCGTGGGTGACGAACACAACAACTCCGGGGAGCCCGACGGCGTCGCAAAGTCGGCCGAGACGGCGGTGGCGTCCTAACCGGGACCGACCGTCGGAAGGGCTCGCGGACCGCTCAACTGGGCGGGTGGACGGCGCATTTTGCAGGCGCCGGCCACCCGCCCTCGGTCTGTCCGGATGGCCCTGCGCTCCTTGGTGCAAATGGCTGCAATGAGGGCCGGGCCGGCTGCCCGACCCCGGAAGCGGGCCGTTCGGACGTGTATGTTCCGGGGCCGAGAGCCATGGAAGGGACCAATCCGGTGAACAAGAAGCTTGTGGCTGCACTGTCCGGCGGGGCGGCACTGATGCTCGCGCTGACCGGCTGCAGCGAGGACAACAGCAAGAAGCTCAACGACTGGGCGAAGAGTTTCTGCGACCCCGCGCAGGCTCCGTTCAAGCAGATCCAGGACGCCAACGCCGCCATGCAGAAGGCGGACAACGCCAACGCGGACTCCAAGAAGGTCCAGCAGACCGACTCGGCGGCCTTCCAGAAGATTTCCCAGGCGTACGCCTCGCTGGCCAAGTCCCTGCAGCAGGCCGGTGCGCCGCCCACCGACCAGGGCAAGCAGGCGCAGGAGAACGCGGTCAAGGAGCTCAACTCGCTGTCCAAGGGCTACGCGGACCTCCAGAAGCAGGTCAACAACCTCGACACCTCGGACAAGCTCAAGTTCGCCGACGGGCTGCGCGACCTGTCCAACGGCATCAACAAGCTCAACAAGCAGAGCGAGGCCGCCTTCAAGAACCTGGAGGCCGGTGACGTCGGCGCCGCGATGGCGAAGCAGAAGGGCTGCCAGAACCAGGCCGCGTCCGGGTCGCCGGTGCCCACGCCGTCCAAGAAGTCCAAGCAGTCCTGACGCCTCCGCAGGGCCTTTCGCCGGCCCGGCGACGCGCCCGGGAAGGGCGTGCCGCCGGGCCGGCGCCGATTGTCAGTGGCAGCACGGACAATGGTCGGTGTGAGTACGCACCTCCCCACCGCAGATGTCCAGGACCCCGAGAGCAACGCCCGCACCGCCCGGCTGCGCGAGGCGCTGCTGACCGCCGCCTTCACCGCCGACGGGCTGCTGGACCTGCTCGGCGCGCCCGCCTACGCCGCGCTGGCGCGCAACGAGACCGTCCCCGCGCTGCGCGCGACCCGCGGCGACAGCCCGCTGGCGACCCTGGTGCGGCTGTTCCTGCTGCAGCGTCCGGTGGAGCTGGGACGGGCGCGGGCGGCGCTGCCCGTCGAGGACTGCATCGCCGACGGCTGGGTGGTCCAGGACGGCGACACCCTGCGCGCCACGGTGGACGTCCGCCCGTACGGCGGTCCCGAGGGGCAGGACTGGTGGATCGTCTCCGACCTGGGCTGTGCGGTCGGCGGCGCCGGCGGCATCCGGGGTGCCGGGGAGGCCGAGCGCGCCCAGCTGGTGCTCGGCGTCGGCGGCGCGTCCACCACCCTCGCCGGGATCACCGTCCGCCGGCCGGTCGGCAAGGCGCTCGACCTCGGGACGGGCTCCGGCATCCAGGCGCTGCACGCCGCCCGGCACGCCACCCAGGTCACCGCCACCGACCTCAACCCCCGCGCCCTGCGGATCACCGCGCTGACGCTGGCGCTCTCCGGGGCGGGCGCGGTGGATCTCAGGGAAGGTTCGCTGTTCGAGCCGGTCGGGGACGAGACGTACGACCTGATCGTGTCGAACCCGCCGTTCGTGATCTCGCCCCTCGGACCGGACGGCGCCCGGCTGACGTACCGGGACGGCGGGATGGGCGGCGACGACCTGTGCCGGCTCCTCGTCCAGCAGTCCGCAGCGCACCTCAACGACGGCGGGTACTGCCAGATGCTCGCCAACTGGCAGCACGTCGAGGGCGAGGAGTGGCAGGACCGGCTGCGCTCCTGGGTGCCGCGCGGCTGCGACGCCTGGATCGTGCAGCGCGAGGTGCAGGACGTCACCCAGTACGCCGAGCTGTGGCTGCGGGACGCCGGAGACCACCGCGCCGGCGACGAGGAGTACGCGGCGCGGTACGACGCCTGGCTGGAGGAGTTCGCGGCCCGGAGGACCAAGGCCGTCGGCTTCGGCTGGATCACGCTGCGCAAGTCCGGGTCCGACGCCGCGTCCGTCACGGTCGAGGAATGGCCGCACCCGGTCGAACAGCCGCTGGGGGACGCCGTCGTGGCCCACTTCGCGCGCCAGGACTACCTGCGTGCCACGGACGACGCCGCGCTGCTGGCCGGGCGCTTCCGGCTCGCCGACGGCGTGGTGCAGGAGCAGGTCGGGCTGCCGGGGGCCGAGGACCCCGAGCATGTGGTGCTCCGTCAGAACCGCGGGATGCGGCGGGCGACGAAGGTGGACACCGTCGGGGCGGGCTTCGCCGGTGTGTGTGACGGCACGCTGCCCGCCGGACGGATCCTGGACGCCATCGCCCAACTCGTCGGCGAGGACCCGGTGCTGCTGCGGGACCGCACGCCGGCCTCGATCCGGATGCTGGTCGAGCAGGGCTTCCTGGAGCCGGTCGTGGAGGAGGAATAAGAGGAGTAAGTCGTGGAGGAGGAATAAGGGGCTCGTACAGGACGGGCGGAAGCCGTTCATCCGGTGTTCGCCGGGATGCCGCCCCGGGGTGCCACGCTCCCCGCATGGAGAGTGGACCCGAGGCATTCGCCGGTGTGGCGTTCGCGCTGTTCGGCGCCGGACTGCTGGTGTGGACGGGGGCGTGCGCCCGGACCGGCACACCGGTCGCCGACGGGGCCAGCCGGCCGGTCGCCGCGGTCACCGCGTTCTTCGCCGGTGTGCTGTTCCTGGTCACCGGGGCCTGGCTGCTGCTGGCGCTGTAGCCGGGCATCGGGCGTCGGACGGTAGGCGCGCGGTGGTACGTCCAGTTCCAGACAGTTCTGTAACAGATGGCTGATCTGTGACGGTACGCGGAACGTCCGCGGGCCGTCCGTCATGTTCCTCGGTGAAGGTCACCACGGCCACCACACCGACAGTGAGGAACTCCATGAACCGCGCACTCCGCTACGCCACCGTCGGCGCCATCGCCGTCTCCCTGATCGCCGGGGGCTCGGCCGCCGCCTTCGCCGCGCCGCACGACCTGCACGCCGCCAAGCCGGTCGTGGCCACCGCGCCGGCCACCGCCTCGCTGACCGCCAAGGCCAGCGTGAACACCGTCAAGGCCTGGCAGGAGTTCCGGATCTCCGGCGCCGCCAAGGGCATCAAGGCGGGCACCAAGGTCACCGTGCAGCAGAAGCAGGGCACGAAGTGGGCCTCGCTGCCCGCGCAGTCCCCGGTCGGCAGGACCGGTGCCTACTCGGTGCGGGTCAAGCTCGGCATCAAGGGCGTCAACCAGCTCCGGATAGCCGTGGGCAGCACCGTCTCGCCGGTGGTCTCCGTCACCGTCCGCTGACCCCGTAGGGCGTCAGCCCACGAGATTGCGGACGAGCATCCACACCGCGGCGATGCCGAACACCACGGCATTGCCGCGGCCCGTCAGCCGCAGCCGGTAGGCGCGTCCGCGCAGCCCCTGGACCAGCCAGCGCAGCAGGGCGTACGCGATCGCCGGCACGCCCAGGACGAGCAGCACGGCATTGTCGTGGAAGGCCCGCACCACATCACCGTGCAGCAGGTCGTACGCCATCCGCGTGCCGCCGCACGCCGGGCACAGCACCCCGGTCATCAGCCGCAGCGGGCAGGGGATCAGCACCTGCCCGGGGTGGTGCGGATTGGTGTGCCAGAGGTAGGCGGCGGCCGCCGCACCGGCGGCGAGGGCGAGCGCCGCCCGCCGGACGGTGCGGCTCCGGATCGCCGCCCCGGAGGGCGGCCCGGCCTGGTCCACGCCGCTCACACGCTCAGCGACCGTGCGTAGTTGACCTGGTTGAGTACGAACATCACCTGCTCGCGGGACTGCACCGGGATCATCGTGGAGTGGTGCCGGCCCCCGCTGGCCACCGTGACCTGCACGAACCCGGTCGTCGTCCGCTCCTTCATCAGCAGGAAGAGCAGACCCAGCAGACAGAAGACGAAAAAGATGATGGCGAGCACGACCGCGTGCGCCGGCATCTTCTCCTCGGTGCGCGACATGTCCGTCGCGGTCCACACCGCGCCCTTGAGCGGCATCGACCCCGTGGGCGTCACGATCGTGTCGCCGCTCACCGCGATGTCCCCGAGCGACAGCGCCATCCCGCCGGGCTGCGGCCCCGGCTGGAAGCCGCCGGGCCCCGGCGGCGGTGCGGCCGGAGCGCCGGGGGGCGGGAAAGCGGGCGGCGGGGGCGTCGAGCCGGGCTGCGGATAGCCGTATCCGGGCTCGCCGGGGCGGCCACCCTGTGGATAGCCGTAGGCGGAGTCGGCCGGGCCGGGCGGCGTGGCGTACGGATTCTGGCCGGGCTGAGCGGGCTGGCCGGGCTGCTCCGGTGGCGGTCCGGGGTACTGGTTCGCCATGGGTGAGATTCCCCCCGAGGGTGTGCGTGACGACGGCGGGTTCCCGGCCCGAGCGGTGGGCCGTGCCGTGTCCATCCTGCGCCCATCCTGCCAGCCCGCTCACCCGGCGTATCAAGACGGCGACGGGATCCGGGGCCGCCTTGTGACAGTCGTCGCGGCGGCACACGGATCATGAACCGCCTCGCGCGCCGGCCTTCGGCCGGAGCCGCCGGGCCGTCATGATCCAGATGGCGCGTGCCGGACCCCGGGCGGGCGGCTCGGGCGGTCCGGGCGGCATGAAGGCATGTAGTCGGGTTACCGTTCGAGTGGCGTTGCGGGGTTTTTCCGTTTGACACGGGGGCGGGAGGTACCGTCACACTCCGCAGCGTCAAGCGTCACCGCAGTGCGCCCCCGCATCCGGCCGGGGGGCATTTTCCGCGTCGACCGGAGAGAAGAGCGAAGTTGTCCCCGACCAGCGAAGCCACGAAGGGCGGCGGCCGCCGACTTGTCATCGTCGAGTCGCCTGCCAAGGCGAAGACGATCAAGGGCTACCTCGGCCCTGGCTATGTGGTCGAGGCCAGCGTGGGGCACATCCGTGACCTGCCCAACGGTGCGGCGGAGGTCCCGGCGAAGTACAAGGGTGAGCCGTGGGCGCGCCTCGGGGTGAACGTCGACGCCGATTTCCAGCCCATCTATGTGGTGAACAGCGATAAGAAGGACCAGGTCAAGAAGCTCAAGGAGCTGCTGGCCGAATCCGACGAGCTCTACCTCGCCACCGATGAGGACCGCGAGGGCGAGGCCATCGCCTGGCACCTCCAGGAGATCCTCAAGCCCAAGGTCCCGGTCCACCGCATGGTGTTCCACGAGATCACCAAGGACGCGATCCGCGAGGCCGTCGCCAATCCGCGCGATCTGAACCAGAAGCTGGTCGACGCCCAGGAGACCCGCCGGATCCTCGACCGCCTCTACGGCTACGAGGTCTCGCCGGTCCTGTGGAAGAAGGTCATGCCGCGGCTGTCGGCCGGCCGGGTGCAGTCCGTGGCGACCCGTCTCGTCGTCGAGCGGGAGCGCGAGCGCATCGCCTTCCGCTCCGCCGAGTACTGGGACCTGACCGGCACCTTCTCCACCGGGCGGGCCGGCGACGCGAGCGACCCCTCGACGCTGACCGCCCGCCTGAACACCGTCGACGGCCGCCGCGTCGCGCAGGGCCGCGACTTCGGCCCCAACGGGCAGCTCAAGAACAACGAGGTGCTCCACCTGGACGAGGCGAACGCCCGCGCGCTCGCCGCCGCCCTGGAGAACACCGACTTCTCGGTGCGCTCGGTGGAGTCCAAGCCGTACCGGCGCTCCCCGTACGCGCCGTTCCGGACGACCACCCTCCAGCAGGAGGCCAGCCGGAAGCTCGGCTTCGGCGCCAAGGCGACCATGCAGGTGGCGCAGAAGCTGTACGAGAACGGCTACATCACCTATATGCGTACGGACTCCACCACGCTCTCGGACACCGCGGTCGCCGCGGCCCGGGCGCAGGTGACGCAGCTGTACGGCGCCGGCTACCTGCCGGACAAGCCGCGCACGTACGCCGGCAAGGTCAAGAACGCCCAGGAGGCGCACGAGGCGATCCGCCCCTCCGGCGACCGCTTCCGCACGCCCGCCGAAACCGGGCTGACCGGCGACCAGTTCAAGCTCTACGAGCTGATCTGGAAGCGGACCGTCGCCTCCCAGATGAAGGACGCGACCGGTAACTCCGTCACCGTCAAGATCGGCGGCACCTCCGCCGACGGCCGCGACACCGAGTTCAGCGCGTCCGGCAAGACCATCACCTTCCACGGCTTCCTCAAGGCCTACGTGGAGGGCGCCGACGACCCCAACGCCGAGCTGGACGACCGCGAGCGCCGGCTGCCGCAGGTCGCCGAGGGCGACCCGCTGGCCGCCCGGGAGATCACCGCCGACGGGCACGCCACCAAGCCGCCCGCCCGCTACACCGAGGCCACGCTGGTCAAGGAGCTGGAGGAGCGGGAGATCGGCCGCCCGTCGACGTACGCGTCGATCATCGGCACCATCCTCGACCGCGGCTACGTCTTCAAGAAGGGCACCGCGCTCGTCCCCTCCTTCCTCTCCTTCGCGGTGGTCAACCTCCTGGAGAAGCACTTCGGCCGGCTGGTCGACTACGACTTCACCGCCAAGATGGAGGACGACCTCGACCGCATCGCCCGTGGTGAGGCGCAGGCCGTGCCGTGGCTGCGGCGCTTCTACTTCGGCGAGGGCGAGGCCGAGGGTGCCGCGTCGGACGCCGGCAACGGCGACGGCGACCACCTCGGCGGGCTGAAGGAGCTGGTCACGGACCTCGGCGCGATCGACGCCCGGGAGATCTCGTCCTTCCCGGTCGGCGAGGGCATCGTGCTGCGGGTCGGCCGCTACGGCCCGTACGTCGAGCGCGGCGAGAAGGACAGCGAGGGCCACCAGCGCGCCGACGTCCCCGAGGACCTCGCGCCCGACGAGCTGACCGTGGCGTACGCGGAGGAGCTGCTCGCCAAGCCGAGCGGCGACTTCGAGCTGGGCATGGACCCGGTCAGCGGCCACCAGATCGTCGCCAAGGACGGCCGCTACGGCCCGTACGTCACCGAGGTCCTCCCCGAGGGCACCCCGAAGACCGGCAAGAACGCGGTCAAGCCGCGCACCGCCTCGCTCTTCAAGTCGATGTCCCTGGACACCGTGACGCTGGCGGACGCGCTCAAGCTGATGTCGCTGCCGCGCGTCGTCGGCAAGGACCCCGAGGGCGTGGAGATCACCGCGCAGAACGGCCGCTACGGCCCGTACCTGAAGAAGGGCACGGACTCGCGCTCCCTGGAGAGCGAGGAGCAGCTCTTCACCATCACCCTCGACGAGGCGCTGGCGATCTACGCCCAGCCCAAGCAGCGCGGGCGGGCCGCCGCCAAGCCGCCGCTGAAGGAGCTGGGCACCGACCCGGTCAGCGGCAAGCCGGTGGTGGTCAAGGACGGCCGGTTCGGTGCGTATGTGACCGACGGCGAGACCAATGCGACGCTGCGGCGGGACGACGACGTCGAGACGATCACCCCCGAGCGCGGCTACGAGCTGCTGGCGGAGAAGCGCGCCAAGGGGCCGGCGAAGAAGAAGACCGCCAAGAAGGCGCCGGCGAAGAAGACGGCCGCCAAGAAGGCGCCGGCGAAGAAGACGGCCGCCAAGAAGACGGCGGCGAAGAAGACCGCGGCCAAGAAGACCACCGCGAAGAAGACGACCGCCAAGAAGGCCACCGCGAAGACCGCGGCGGCCAAGAAGACGGCGGCCTCGGCGGACGACTGAGGCGCCGCGCCCCTGGTGAGGCGCGGTCTGCGGGCGGGCACGACGGACGCGTTCCGTCGTGCCCGCCCGTTTGTTCGGGCGGGCGCCCGGTGGTGCGCGCCCTCCCGATAGGCTGGCGGGATGACACGTGCCGAGCAGCCAACGGTCGTGACCCCCACTGCTGGCGCCCTGGCGGCGGATTCCCGCGAGCGCGCCGTACGAGCCCTGCTGCGCTTCCCCCCACTGAAGCGGCTGTGGAGCGCCCAGTTCGTCGGGGGCATCGGCGATGCCTTGTCCATGCTTGTCCTGGTGGTGCTCGCCCTGCAGGCGGCGCTGTATGTGCCGCTGGGCGGTGAGGCCGTCTTCGGCGGCGGTTATCGCGGCGCGGCCCTCGCCGTCACCGCGGTCTTCGGCGCCCGGATGCTGGCGACACTGCTCTTCGGGGCCGTCCTCCTGGGCCCGCTGTCCGCGCTCACGGCGCCTTCCGGGCCGCTGGACCGCCGCTGGACGATGATCGGCGCGGACGTGCTGCGGCTCGCGCTGCTGGTCATCGCCCCCCTCTGGATCGACTGGACGCCCGGCAACGCCCTGGCCTGGGTGCTGGTCACCGTCTTCGTCACCGGTGTCGCCGAGCGCTTCTGGACCGTCTCCAGGGAGAGCGCGGCGCCCGGCCTGCTGCCCGCGCCGCCCCCCGAGGGCACCGTGGTCCGGCCGCTGCCGGACAACCTGGACGCCCTGCGCCGCCTCTCGCTGCGCACCACCTTCGTCTCGCTGCCGATCGCGGCAACCGCCCTGGTGGTCGTCACCCTCATCAGCAAGCTCCTGGGAACCGGCATCGACTGGTTCCACCTCCACCAGGTGGCGCTCGCCTCCTACGTGGCGGCCGGCCTGTTCGCCGCCTCCGTGTCGATCCTCTACTTCATCGAGCTCCCCGGTGGGCAGACACCGCGGCCGCGCTCCCCCCTGGAGGGGCTGCGCCGCCCGAAGGCCGCCACCGCCGCGCAGGGAGAGCCGGCCGGCGCCGCCAAGGGCCGTACCGGCGCCATCCCGCTGCTGGTCACGGCGTGTGCGGCGGTCGCCGCCGGGATCGCCGCGGCCGTCTCGCTGGCCGTGCTGCACGCCTACGACCTCGCGGGCGGACCGGCCTCCTTCGCCCTGCTGGTGCTCGCCCTCACCGGCGGTACGGCCGCCGGCATCCGTGGCGCCCACCGGGTGCTGCCCGCCCTCTCCCGGCGCCGGCTGCTCGCCCTCGCGGTGGCCGCCGCCGGCGTCGCCCTGCTGGCCATGGGCCTGGTCCCGGACCCGACGACGGTCCTGGTCCTCGCGCTGCTGGCCGGCGTCAGCGCCGGCATCGCCGCCAATACGGGACACGTCCTGCTGGACCAGGAGGCCGAGGAGTTCCGCGCCGCCCGTACGACCGAGCACCTGCACGCCGTCGTACGGCTCGCGATCGCGCTGGCCGCCATCGTGGCGCCGCTGCTCGCCGCCCTCATCGGCCCGCACCACCTGGGCAACGGCACCTTCGCCTTCGCCTACGGGGGCGCCGCCTACGCCCTGATGCTCACCGGCGCGCTGCTGCTGCCGGTCGCCGCCTGGGTCCTCGGCAAGGTCGACGACCGGCACGGCGTTCCGCTGCGCCGCGATCTGCGGGAGGCGCTGCGCGGCGGCGACCCGGCGCAGGCCCCGGCACCCACCGGCTTCTTCATCGCCCTCGAAGGCGGCGACGGGGCCGGCAAGTCCACCCAGGTCGAGGCGCTCGCGGAGTGGATCCGCAACAAGGGCCACGAGGTCGTGGTGACCCGCGAACCGGGCGCCACCGCCATCGGCAAGCGACTGCGCTCGATCATCCTGGACGTCGCGACGACCGGGCTGTCCGACCGGGCGGAGGCGCTGATGTTCGCCGCCGACCGCGCCGAGCACGTCGACAGCGTCATCCGGCCCGCCCTGGAGCGCGGCGCGGTCGTCATCTCCGACCGGTACATCGACTCTTCCGTCGCCTACCAGGGCGCCGGACGGAACCTCGCACCCACGGAGATCGCCCGGATCAACCGCTGGGCGACGGACGGCCTCGTCCCGCACCTGACCGTCCTGCTCGACATCTCCCCGGAGACCGCCCGGGAGCGCTTCACCGAGGCCCCCGACCGGCTGGAGTCCGAGCCCGCCGAGTTCCACCAGCGGGTCCGGGCCGGCTTCCTCACCCTGGCCGCCGCCGACCCCGCGCGCTATCTGGTCGTCGACGCCGGACAGGACCCCGAGGCCGTCACCATCGTCGTACGGCACCGCCTCGACCAGGTCCTCCCGCTGTCCGAGGCCGAGGTCAAGGCGCAGGAGGAGGCCCGTAAGGCGGCCGAGGAAGAGGCCCGCCGCCGGGCCGAGGAGGAGGCCGCGCGCAAGGCCGAGGAGGCGCGCCTGGAGCGGGAGCGCCAGGAGCAGCTCGCGAAACTGCGCGCCGAGGAGGAGGAGCGCAAGCGCCAGGAGGCCGAGCAGGCCAAGGCGCTGGAGGCCGCCCGCCAGGCCGCGGAGGCCCGGCAGCGTGCCGAGGAGGCCCGCCAGGCGGCCGAGGCCGAGCGCCAGCGCCGGGAGGCCGAGGAGCGGGCCCGCCAGGCCGAGCAGGAGCGGCTGCGCAAGCAGCACGAGGAGCAGGCCCGGCTGCGCAAGGAGGCCGAGGAGCGCCGCCTGGAGAAGCAGCGCAAGGCCGAGGAGGCCCTGCTCCGCGCCGAACAGGCCCGGATCGCGGCAGCGGAGGCGGCTGCCGCGGCGGAGGCGAAGGCGGCGGCCGAGGCGGCTGCTGAGGCCGAGGCGGCGGAGGCGCCCACCAAGGAGACGCCGGTGGCCGACCTGCGGAAGCGGCTGGGGGTCGAGCACGGCGACGGCTCCTCGCCCGGGGCCGGTGCGTCCGGTTCGGGGTCCTCCGGGGCCTCGGGATCCTCCGGGTCGGGAGGGCCTGAGTCGGGAGCGTCCGGTTCCGGTTCGGCGGGGGTCGATCCGCGCGAGCGGACGGAGTCGCTGCCGCGGCCGGAGCGGCGGGGCAGCGACGTGCCCGGCGCGGCGGACGAGACGGCGGTACTGCCACCGGTCCGGGACGCCGGCCCCGAGGCGGGCTCCGGCCACGGCGCAGGACACGCCGACACCGACGCCGAGCAGACGGCCGTCCTGCCGCCCGTACGGGACACCCGGCAGGGTGGCCAGGACAGCTGGCCGGGGGGCCCGAACAGCTGGCACCAGGGCAGCCGGCCGGAGCAGCACAACGACCGGCAGGGCCCGAACGACCGGCAGGCGCGGGACGCCCGGGGCGAGGACCCCACCGAGCGCGTGCCGTCGTGGATGTTCCGCAAGGAGACCCCGAACGGCGCCGCCGCCCCCGAGTCCGGCACCGAGCGCACCCGCGAACTCCCGCAGATCGACCCGTCGACGGGCCGTCCGTCGGAGACCCCGCCGCGCACCCGCCGGCGACCCGAATGGGCGGAAGAGACCCCGCTGGACGATCTGCCGACGCTCGCCGACGAACTGCTCGGACCGCGCGAGGGCGAGGACGCGGACGACGGCGCGGGCGACGAAGGCCGCCGCGGGGGCCGGGGGAGGCGCCGCTAGCCCGGTACGGAGCCTTGCGGGAGCTAGGAGCAGGAAGGGGCCGTGGCCGCGGTGGGAACACCGTGGCCACGGCCTTTCTGCGGCCGTGGCCACGGCCTTTCTGCGGCCTTCCGTGGGTTCGTGCGCAGGCTCCTCCGCGGGCCGTGAGGGCTCCGTCCGACTGCCCGGACGCCTGCTTCCGCCCGCTTCCGGATTCGTTTGTCAGTGGGTTGCACCACAATGGGTCAGGTCGCGGGCGACGCGCGGACGGCGATCCCGGCCGCGGTCGGTGACCGGCGGCCGGCTGGCGGCGCAGCGGGCCGTCAGCGAGGCCCGGCGACCCGGCGGTCGGAAACAGGCGAGACGACCGGCGGTCGGCGACAGGAGAGACGACCGGCGGTCGGAAACAGGGAAGACCACCGGCGGTCGGAAACAAGGAAGACCGGAAGCGAACCGGAAGAGCCGGAAGAGCCGGAAGAACCGGAAGAACCGGAAGAATCGGAAGAGGAACGGCGGCGGCAATGGCGGTATGGGACGACGTGGTCGGCCAGGAGCGGGTGACGGCTCAGCTGGCCGCTGCCGCGCGGGACGCGGACGCCCTCGTCACGGCCGAGCACGCGGCCCAGCAGGCGCCCTCCGGCGCCCGGCCGGAGCCGGCAGTGCCCGATGCGGTGGACCGGCCCGGGGAGCGCGGCGGCGCCTCCCAGATGACCCACGCCTGGCTGTTCACCGGCCCGCCCGGCTCCGGCCGGGCCACCGCCGCCCGCGCCTTCGCCGCCGCGCTGCAGTGCGTCAGCCCGGACCGCGCGCTCGGCGGCGCCCCCGGCTGCGGCTTCTGCGACGGCTGCCACACCACCCTGGTGGGCACCCACGCCGACGTCGAGATCGTCCGTACGGACCTGCTCTCCATCGGTGTGAAGGAGACCCGTGACCTGGTCCGCCGGTCCTCGCTCTCCCCGGCCGGCGGCCGCTGGCAGGTGATCGTCCTGGAGGACGCCGACCGCCTCACCGAAGGCGCCGGCAACGTCCTCCTCAAGGCCGTCGAGGAGCCCGCGCCCCGTACGGTCTGGCTGCTCTGCGCGCCCTCCATCGAGGACGTCCTCCCCACCATCCGCTCCCGCTGCCGCCACCTCTCGCTGCGGACCCCGCCGGTCGCCGCGGTCGCCGATGTCCTCGTCCGCCGGGACGGCATCGAGCCGGAGGCCGCCGACCGCGCTGCCAGGGCCACCCAGGGCCACATCGGCCGGGCCCGCCGCCTGGCCACCGACGAGCGCGCCCGTGCCCGCCGCGCCGCCGTCCTGAAGCTCCCGCTCCGCATCGACGACATCGGGGGCTGCCTCAAGGCCGCCCAGGAGCTGATCGACGCCGCGGGGGAGGACGCCAAGCAGGTCGCCGAGGAGGTCGACGCCAAGGAGACCGAGGAGCTGCGTGCCGCGCTCGGCGCCGCCGCCGGGACGGGCGGCCGGCTGCCCCGGGGCACCGCCGGCGCGATGAAGGAGCTCCAGGACAAGCAGAAGCGCCGCGCCACCCGTACCCAGCGCGACAGCCTCGACCTTGCCCTGGTCGACCTCACCGGCTTCTACCGTGATGTCCTCGCCCTCCAGATGGGCGCTTCGGTCCCGCTCGCCAACGACGAGGTGCGCGACAGCCTGGAGCGCATCGCCGCCGGTTCCACCCCCCAGCGCACCCTCCGCCGGATAGAAGCGGTGATCGCCTGCCGCGAGGCCCTCGACCGCAACGTCGCCCCCCTCCTGGCGGTCGAAGCGATGACCGCCGCCCTCCGCTCCGGCTGACACCGGCCCCGACCTCCCCCGCCCGCAGAGCCGCAGCGGCTCCCACCACCCCGACGACCACCACCTCGACGACCACCACCGCCACCCGCCCCCTCCTTCAGCCCCACCAAAGCCCGCAGAGCCGCGAAGCCCGCAAAGCCTGCAAAGCCCGTAAAGCTCACGACAGGGCACCCCCAGCACCGACGACCCACAGACCCCCCAGCACCGACGACCCACAGCATCACCAAGGCGCCCACCACCAAGGCACCTGTCACCAATGCACTTGCCACCAAGGCGCCCACCACCACGAGGTATTCACCACCCCCGACCCCAGCTCCCCGGCTACCAGCCCCAGCTCCCCCGGCTACCAGCCCCAGCTCCCCGGCTACCAGACCAGGCTCCAGCTTCCAGGGACCGCGACCAAGGGACCGTCCATGGCCACCAGCCGTCTGCTCCGCACCTCCGCCGTCGTCGTGGCGGTCACCGCTCTGCTGATCTCCGGCTGCTCCTCGGGCAGTTCGTCCCCCCAAGCCCAGGCGTCCCCCGGCCGTACGACGGAGGCCGGCGCCCAGCGGCCCGCCGACGACGCCACCCTCCGGCCCCTGCCGGCCGCGATCCCGGCCGATCTCCGCCCGTACTACGACCAGAAGCTGACCTGGCACCCCTGCGGCGTCGCCGGCTTCGAGTGCGCGACGATGAAGGCGCCCCTGGATTACGCGCACCCCTCCGCGGCCACCGACCTGAAGCTCGCAGTGGTCCGTAAGAAGGCCACCGGCCCCGGCAGCCGGCTCGGCTCCCTCATGGTCAATCCGGGCGGCCCCGGCGGTTCGGCGATCGACTACCTCCAGCAGTACGCACCGCAGCCCGCCTCGGTCCGTGCGCGCTACGACATGGTGGCGATGGACCCGCGCGGCGTGGCCCGCAGCGAACCGGTCGAGTGCCTCACCAACCAGCAGATGGACCGCTACACCCAGACCGACCAGACCCCGGACTCACCGGCCGAGGTCAACAAGCTCGTCACCGCGTACCGCGCCTTCGCCAAGGGCTGCCAGGACCGCTCCGGCAAGGTGCTCCGGCACGTCTCCACGATCGAGGCCGCCCGCGACATGGACGTCCTGCGCGCCGTCCTGGGCGACAAGAAGCTGACGTACGTCGGCGCCTCCTACGGCACCTTCCTCGGAGCCACCTACGCCGGCCTCTACCCCTCCCGCACCGGCCGCCTCGTGCTGGACGGCGCCATGAACCCGGCGCTGGACTCCCGCACGATCAACCTCGACCAGACCAAGGGCTTCAACACCGCCTTCACCGCGTTCGCCGCGGACTGCGTCAAGCAGAAGGACTGCCCGCTCGGCCACAAGAACGCCGCGGACGCCGGCAAGCGGCTCGCCGCCCTGTTCAAGAAGCTCGACGCCCACCCGGCGGAGACGGGCGAGGCCCGTAAGCTCACCGAATCCCTGGCCACCACGGGCGTCATCGCCGCGATGTACGACCAGCGTGCCTGGCCCGTCCTGCGCGAATACCTCGCCCAGGCCGAGGCGGGCAACGGCCGCGGGCTGCTCACCCTCTCGGACAGCTACTACGAGCGTGACCCCGGCGGCAACTACGCCAACCAGATGTACGCGAACCCGGCCGTCAACTGCCTCGACCTGCCGACCCCCTTCGCCGGCCCCGACCAGGTCCGCGCCGCCCTGCCCACCTTCCGCAAGGCTTCCCCGGTCTTCGGCGAGGCCTTCGCCTGGGCCGCGCTGAGCTGCGGGTACTGGCCGGTGAAGCCCACCGGCACGGCCCACCGCATCCCGGCCAAGGGCGCCGCCCCGATCGTCGTCGTCGGCACCACCCGCGACCCGGCCACCCCGTACGCCTGGGCCCAGGCCCTCGCCGCCCAGCTCTCCAACGCCACCCTCCTCACCTACGAGGGCGACGGTCACACCGCCTACGGCCGCGGCAGCAAGTGCATCGACAACGCGATCAACACCTACCTCCTGACCGGCACCACCCCGCCCAAGAACAAGCACTGCACCTGACCGCCCCTCCCACCCCGCCGAGTGACCCACCCCACACCCTCCCCGCCCACCTCTGACCAGCCCCGCAATCGGTTACGGACCACCCCTCAGGGGTGTGTAGACTGGGCCGCGCACCACGCCGCCTTAGCTCAGTTGGCCAGAGCAACGCACTCGTAATGCGTAGGTCTCGGGTTCGAATCCCGAAGGCGGCTCCGTGGAAGAGCCCAGGTCATGATTGATGACCTGGGCTTTTTGCTGTGTTCGGGGGCGGTGGCCGGCGGCTCAGTTGGGGGGCGTGCGGCGGAGGGTGGTTGTGGTGAAGGTGGTGGCCAGTAGGGCGGCGGTGGCGGCGAGGGTCAGGAGGGGCTGGGTGAGGGTCGGGGCCTGGTCGGGGGCATGCAGGGCGCCCATGTAGTCGAAGACGGGGAGTCCGTTGGCGACCGTGTACCAGAGCGGCAGGTAGACCGCCTGGAAGAGGCGGTGGGTACGGCTGAGGGTGCCCAGGGCGAGGGCCAGGGACGGGACGAAGAGGGCGCCGGCGAGCCAGGAGGTGACGGCGGACCAGTCGGCCGCGGCGAGGAGCCGGATGAGCGAGCCGAGGCCGGTGGCCGCGGTGAGGGTGAGGCCGGCGGCCCATTCGGCGAGGAGCCGGCGGCGGGCGGCGGGGTAGGCGCCGAGCATGCCGTGGACGCCGCTTTCGTGCTGCTGGGTGCCCAGCCGGGACCAGATCAGGACCGGCCAGATCCAGGCGAGCGGCAGCATGACGCGGGTGGCGCCGTGCACCGTCGAGGAGCACAGTCCGCCGCCCAGGAGGAGCGCGGCGCCCAGCCACCACCACCAGCGCACGCCCTGGAGGAGGATGCGGAGCTCTCCGGACCAGAGGGGCAGGGGTAGGGAGGGAGCGGTGCGGGCTCGGCGGGAGGTGTCCGGCCTGGGGGCGGTGGTCCTGGTGGTGACCTGGGCGGTGGTCCTGCGGGTGGTCTGGGCGGTGGTCCTGCGGGTGGTCGGGGTGATGGTGCTGCTGGTGGTCTGGGTGGTGGTGTTTCTGGTGGTCCTGGTAGTGGTCCGGGCGGGGGTGTAGCGGGGGAGCCAGAGGGCTGGGAGGACGGCGAGGGCGCAGGCGAGGAGGAGCAGGAGGGTGCGCCCGAGGAGGTAGCCGGCGGTCGGGGTGAAGCCGTGCCAGGTGAAGAGGCGGAGTGGCTGGTCGAGGTAGGTCAGGCCGAGGCTGAACTCGCCGTTGACCGGTAGGTGTTGGGCGACCATCTCCGCGTGCATCGAGCGGGCGACGCTGTGTACGCCGATCCCGTCGAAGGGCAGTCCGGGCCCCTGGCCGGCCGTCGCGAGGACCAGCCAGACGCAGAACCACACCACGTTGCCCAGTCCGGTGCGCAGCAGCGGAAGCGCTTCGAAGAGCAGGGCGAGGGCGGCGGTCACGGCGAGCAGGGGGAGGGCGATGAGGACGAAGGGCTGCCAGAGCGCGAGGAGGTCGGGGGTGGCGGACTCGCCGCGGGTCAGCTGCATGATCAGCGCGGTGAGGGCGAGCACGGCGAGCAGGGAGGACAGCACCATGAGGTTGCTGAGGAACTTGCCGGCCAGGTAGGTGGACGTACGCAGCGGGGTGGCGGCGAGCAACTGACCGACGCGGGTGGTGCGGTCGCGGTCCAGGGCATCGCGGACGAGATAGAAGCCGCCGAGGCTCAGCCAGAGGCCGGCGGCCAGGGCCGTCGCCATGCCGACGTAGGCACTGTTGTAGATGCCGCGGTGATCCCCGATCTGCATGATCACCCAGTGGGCGTCGGAGTCTGGTACGGCCAGGTAGCCCAGGGCCACGGCCGCGGCCAGGACGACGGCGTACGCGGGCCGGCGGACCCGGTCGCGGAAGTCGGCTGCGGAGAGGGAGAGGAGGGTGGGGAGGGGTGGGAAGGGGTGGCGATGGGGGGCTTGGTGGGGTGTGAGGGAGGGGGAAGGGGAGGGGCGGGTGGTGTGCATGGATCAGCCTCGGGGGGTGCCTGGGTGGACGCCTCGGCGGGTGAGGGCCGGGCTCTGGGGCGGCTGGGGCTGGAGTTCGGGTCGGCCGATGAGGGACAGGTAGGCGTCCTCCAGTTCGGGCGGCAGCGGTACGGCGCCCTCGTACGGCAGCTCGGATGAGAGCAGGCGGATGCGGACGCCCTCGGTGGTGCGGACCATCCGGCTGACGGTGTAGCGGTCGCGCACCGCGGGCACGGTGGCGGGGTCGACGAGGACCTCCCACACCTGGCCGGCGACCGAGCGCAGCAACTCCTCGGGCGTCGCGCGGCGTTGCAGCCGGCCACCGGCGAGGACCGCGATGTCGGAGGCGACCGATTCGACGTCGGAGACGATGTGGGTGGAGAGCAGCACCGCCCGGTCCACGGCCAGATCACTCAGCAGATTGCGGAACCGGACCCGCTCCTCGGGGTCGAGCCCCGCGGTCGGTTCGTCCACGATGATCACTTGGGGGTCGGCGAGCAGGACCTGTGCGATGCCCACGCGGCGCAGCATGCCGCCGGAGTACGCGCCCAGCGGGCGCCGGACCGCCTCGGTGAGGTTGACGAGTTCCAGGAGTTCCTCGATCCGGGCCTTGGCGACCCTGGCCGGGATGCCTTTGGCGGCGGCGAGATAGCGGAGGAACTCCCGGGAGGTGAGGTTCGGATAGACGCCGAAGGCCTGGGGGAGGTAGCCGAGGGCGCGGCGCAGGGAGTCGGGCGCGGCCACCGCGTCGGCCCCGTGGAAGAGGACCTTCCCGCTGGTGGGGCGGGTGACCGTTGCGGCGATGCGCATCAGGGACGATTTGCCGGCCCCGTTGGGGCCCAGGAGACCGAGCAGTCCGGGGCGTAGACATAACGTCAGGTCGTCCAGGGCCGGCTTGCTACCGCGGCGGTAGTGCTTGGTGATGTGGATGAGGTCGAGCATGCGGGCGGTTAGTTCTTCTCGTTGTTCGGGTGGGACGACGACGGGTGGGATGGGTGGGGCTGGGCGATCTGGTGAGTCTGGGGGGCCTGGTGGGGCTGGGCGATCTGGTGGGACTGGGCGGCCTGGCGAGCCTGGATGGCCTGGTGGGGCTGGGCGGCTTGGGGGGTGTGGACGGTCTGGTGGGCATGGCCGGGCTGGCGTTCCTGGTGGGACTGGCGAGCCTTAAGGACGCGGTGGCCGTCCTTGGTGACCGTGATGCCTTTGGGGACCTCGACCGTGAATCGGGCGTCGCAGAGGGCTAGTCCACTGCATCCGGCGTCGATGTCGAGGGTGTCGCCCTTGAGCGTCCACTTCAGGTGCACGGTGCCCGCGGCGGAGTCGAACCAGCGGGTGACCTTGATGTCCTTGCGGTCCGTCGCCACCAGTTTCGTCGCGACCTCGTGGGTCAGCAGCTTCAGGGACGTGCCGGTGTACGGGAAGCGCTTGGATTCGGGCTTCGCGGATTTGGCGTCAACGGAGCAGCCGGTGAGGCCGAGGGCTGCGGCGAGGGCAACGGCAACGGCAGCGACAGCGGTGGTCGGTGTGCGGGATGAGCCGGTGCGGGATGAGCCGGTGCGGGATGTGCCGGTGCGGGATGTGTGGGTGTGGGATGTGTGGGTGGGTGTGGGGGTGGGCGTGGGCGTGTAGGTGGGAGTGCCTGAGTGCATCGGAATCTCCGGGTCGGTGCGCGTTCGGCTGGGGAGCGGTGGCTCCGAGGAGAGGATTCCGGGGGCCGGTGGCAGGCACATCTGCCGATCGGCAGATATCGGGCGGTGGATGCCGGCGGATGAGGGCGGACGCGGGCGGATGCGGGCGGGGTCGGGCGGATGAGTGGGGGATGCGCGGGGATTTCGAGGCGGGGTGCCGGGGGGAGTTCTCGACGAGGGTGAACTACTCAGTGAGTAGGCCGTGTTGCCGGTAGGAGGCAGCGCACGTGCCAGCCCTTTCCGCTGCCGTACGGGCCGGCTTCCAGGGTGCCGCCGAGGGCGCTGACGCGTTCGGCGAGGCCGGCGAGGCCGGTGCCGCCGCCCTGGCGGGTGCCCGCGGTGGGCGTCGTGCGACCTGCGGTGTTGGTGATCGAGATCTCCAGGGCGCGGTCGGCCGCCTGGTCGACGGAGACCGCGACGCGATTGACGGACAGCTCGACCCGATTGACGGATACCTCGACCCGGTCGGCCCGCGGCGCATGGCGCCGTACGTTGGTCAGCGCCTCCAGCACTACTCGGTACACGGTGTCCTCGGCCTCACGGGTGAGGCTGCCGGTGTCGGAGAGGGCCAGTGTGACCTCGGCGGATGACATGGACGAGAAGCGGTCGACGAGCTCCGGCAGGTCGGCCAGGCCGTGGAGACGGGTGGAGGGAAGTTCGCTCCCGTCGCTCTCGCCGCTTCCAACGTTCCCCTCGGTTCCCTTGATCCTCTCGATCCTCTCGATCCCCTCGATCCCCTCGATCCCCTTGTTCTCCTCGGTCCCCTCGCTTCTCTCGTTCCCATTGCTCCATTCCCGCCCATTGCTCCATTCCCGCCCCTCCGCGGTACGTAGCGCCGCGACCGTACGGTCCATGGATTCCAGGGCCCGCAGCCCGGCCTGCTCGATGCGTTCGAGCAGTGCGCGGTGCTGTTCCTGCTGTTGCTTCTGTTGTTCCTGCTGTTGCTGTTGCTGTTGCTGTTGCTGTTGCGATTGCGATTGCGGGTGCGGGTGCGGTTGCTGTTGGTGGGTGTCGGGCTCGTTGGTGCTGGTCGAGGGTGGGGCCTCGGTGAATTGGGCCGCCTGTACTTCCAGGACGATGCCGGTCACCTCGTGGGCGACGAAATCATGCAGGTCGCGGGCGACTTCGAGGCGCTGCTCGCGGCGGGCCAGCGCCACCGCGTGCGCACGGCGGGTGTCCAGCGACCGCAGGTAGAGGCCGACACCGGTCGCGCAGGCCGCTGGGAAGAAGGCCAACGAGGCGGCGAAGATCGATTCCTTGAGCCCGGTGTGTGGTGCGTGCAGGGTGAAGCGCAGGGGCAGCAGCACCGCCGCGGCGCCGATCAGGCCGCCGACCAGGCCCACGCGGGAGCCGGGCACCTGGCGTACCGCCCGCCCCAGGAGGACGAGCAGCGCCACCGTCTCGAAAGGGAACCAGAGGAGGACGAGGCCGGGCGGTCCGAAGTACGCGACATCGGTGGCGAGGGAGAACAGCGCGGTACCGCCCGCCACATGGGCGAGGTCGAACCGGCGTATTGGCCAGGAGAGCAGTGAGACGACAGTGGCCAGAGCGGCCAGGATGGCGAGCGGGGCGGCGTCGGGCGGGGACAGGAGGGCCGGGCCGAGCAGCAGCACCGCGGCCGTTATTGCCCATGCCCGGCGGAAGCGGCCATTCCGTCGATCCGGTTTGCCTTGGTGCGGGATGTGAGGACCTCGCTCTGCGCCCCGGGGCTGCCAAGGCGGGGGCATGGGAGGAAGCATGGGCGGGGGCACGGGAGGAGGCGCGGATCGGGGCGTGGACGGGGGCACGGACGGGGGCGTGGGCGGGGTCATTGCGGCGGCCCCGGAGTGCGGCCGGTGGCGTAACCCAGTTCCCAGGCCCGTACGGCAATTCCGACCCGGTTGCGGACCTGCAACTTCCGCTGAATGCTGGCGATATGGGTTTTGACCGTGCCCGCGGAGATGAACAACTCGCCGGCGATATCGGCATTGGTCTTTCCCTCGGCGACCTTCCCGGCGATTTCCCGCTCCCGCTCGGTCAGCACGGAATCACGGTGCCGGGGACGACGGCCCGACGCATTTCCCGTGACGTGCTGCAACAGCCGTACGGTGATCGACGGGCTGATCAGGCTGTCTCCGGCCATCGCCGCCCGCACCGCCTCGATCAGCATCGCCGGACCGGACCGCTTCAGCAGAAAGCCCGAGGCACCGAAACGCAGTGCGGGATAGACGTATTCGTCGAGATCGAAGGTGGTGACGACCACGACGCGCACCGGGTGCGCCGAGGAGGGGTCGGCCAGCCGACGGGTCACTTCCAGCCCGTCGAGGCGTGGCATCCGGATATCGACCAACGCCACATCCGGCGCGAGAGTCCGGCCCAACTCGACGGCGGCCACTCCGTGCGCCGCTTCCCCGACCACTTCCATGTCGGGCTGGCTTTCCACGATGCGGCGTATGCCCCGGCGGACCATCTCCTGGTCGTCGGCGATCAGCAAGCGAATGGTCACGGGCAGGAATTCTGCCGGATGGGGGAGAGCAGATGGGGCCGAATCGGCGTGCGGCGGTGCGGCGTGCTGCGGTGCTTCGGTGCGGCGGCGCTTCGGTGCGGCGGTGCTGCGCCGTTTCGGTGCTGCGGTGCTTGCAGGTTTCTCGGCAGGCTCATGTCTCCCTGCCGTTCCGCCGGAACTGCCGGAGCCGCGGGAGTGGCAACGCAGTAATGGCAGCCAGTCCGGGGCGTCGAGCAGGAGTCGGAGGAGCCGGAGGAGCCGGAGGAGCCGGTGGCCGAGGCCCGTGCCGCGGTGCCGGGGATCGACGAAGAAGAAAAGAGTCCAGCCACCAGACCGCCACCAGGCCGCCACCACGGCGGGCCCGTCACCACGGCGGGCCCGTCACCACGGCGGGCCCGTCACCACGATGGAAGGAACGCAGCCGCGACTCCCTCGGCACTGACGGAGCCGTGGAGGTAACGGCTCGGCACTCCCGGAGTCGCCGGCGCAGCGTCTCGGCACTCCGGCGTCTCGGCACTCCGGCGTCTCGGCACTCCGGCGTCTCGGCACTCCGGCGTCTCGGCACTCCGGCGTCTCGGCGTACGACGGGTTGGGGCGCTCCCATGCGCCCCCAACCGCGCCGCAGGGCCGTAACCGCCCCGGGACGTATCGCGCGCACCACGCCGTAAGGCCGTACCGCACGCACCACGCCATAAGGCCGTAAGGCCGTACCGCAGCCTGGCGCCGTACCGCAGCCTGGCGCGCGGCCGTACCGCACCCCCGGCGTACCGCAGGACCCGGAGCACGGCGAGACGACCGGGCGCCGCCTCTCGGGTACGGCTGCCGGGTCACCGGAATGGACGGGTGGCCGCCGGCCTTTCACCGGTCTCGTCGCTCGCCTCGCTCCCGCCTTCCCACCCCCGCCCTGACCTGGAGAAACCGCTGGAAAAGCGCTGAGACGAGCCACCGGCCCAACGGCCCGCACGCGACGGTCGCCGGACCGTTCGCGTGGCCGACCCGCCGGGCCACAGGCACGTTGAACAGAAAGGCCCACCCGGCCCGGGCCGCGTGAGGAACCCCAAGCCCCAGCGGGCGAGAGCCGCGTGGCCGGGGCCCCACGAGGGCTGCGTGGTCGGGCTTCAGCAAGGGCTGCGCAATGGGCTGCCGCAAGGGCTGCGCAATGGGCTCCCGCGAGGGCCGCGTGGTGGGCTCCCGCGAGGGCCGCGTGGTGGGCCTCGTGGAGCAGCCCTACCTGCTCGGGCCCGTCCGACGCCTGGAGGCTGCCGCATGTTTCGGAGATCGCTGCGGATACCGGCCGTCGGAGTCGCGTACCTGGTGACGGCGGCGATGTCGTCGGCGGCCATGGCGTCGGGGCCGGAGGAGTACGCGGACGTCGCCGTGACCAGTGGGGCCCGGGCCGGGCCCGGCACCCCCGCCGCCATGGTCATCGCCCATCGCGGCGCCTCCCGTTACGCACCGGAGAACACGCTGGCCGCCGTGGACGCGGCACATCGCCGCGGCCTCATATGGGTGGAGAACGACGTGCAGCGCACCAAGGACGGCCGGCTGGTGGTGATGCACGACACCACGCTCAAGCGGACCACCGACGCCGCGAAGGTGTATCCGGGGCGGGCGCCCTGGCGGGTGGCGGATTTCACGGCCGCCGAGATCGCGCGGCTGGATGCCGGCAGCTGGTTCGGCAAGCGGTTCGCGGGGGAGCGGGTGCCGACCCTCGCCGGCTACCTGCGGCGTCTGGACCGTAATGGGCAGCGCCTTTTGCTGGAGATCAAGTCCCCTAAGGACTATCCCGGAATCGAGGCCCAGGTCGTCCGGGAACTACGGTCCCGCGGATGGCTGGATCGCGACCATGTCCGGAGCCGACTGGTGGTGCAGAGCTTCAGTGTGGCCAGTGTGAAGACCGTGCACGAACTGGTGCCACAGGTGCGTACGGGGATCCTGGGGGCACCCGATGTGCGCAAACTGGCGGCCTACGCGCGCTTCGCCGACCAGATCAACCCCCGTATGTCCGCGCTGAGTTCGCGGTGGCTGGCGGCGGTCCACCGGCTGCGCGGTCCGCACGGGCGCCGCTTGCAGGTCTACGCCTGGGACGTGGCGAAGAACACGAACACGCGGTCGGCGCGTGCGCGGGGAATCGAAGGTGTTATTGAATAGCGGGTGACGGCTGCGATGGTGCGCCGGCCGGCTCCGACCCCTGACGGTCCGTGAAGGTGCTGTGGAGGGCAGATGGGTGCCGGGTGGCCGCGTCAGGCGGGGATTTACGTGATTCCCGCCGCAGAGCTAAGGTGCCTGAGATGTTCGACGCCGCCACCCTTCCCGTAAAAGAACTAAGACGCAGGATTTGGCTTTTGGGTTCCGATTTGCGGCCCGGCGCGGGCCAGCGTCCGGCTCCTCCCGTGGGCTCGTTCCGGGAGGCTTCTTGAACAACGATTTTCCGGTATACGGCCAACGGCGGGTCCCGCTCCCACCGCCGCGGCAGACGCCGAACGGCACGAACGACGGTTCCGGCTCAGGCACCTCGTACGGTGCCGGTTCCGGCTCAGGCACCTCGTACGGTGCCGGTTCCGGCGCCTCGTACTCCGCTTCGCCCTCCTCCTCGCACTCGTCGTCCTCGTACTCCTCGCCCGCGTCCTCGTCTGCGCCGTCCTACGCGTCCCCGGCAGCAGTAACGGCCGCGACGACAACTACGGCGACGGCCGCGGCAACGATGGCGCCGACCGTCACGGAGTCATCCGTGTCCGAACCCTCCATGGGTGAACGGGCCGTGGCCGAGCGGGCCATGAGTGACGGGTCCGTGGTGGAAGGACGAGAACGTGCTGCGGCGGTACCGGCAGGACCGGCGGCACCGGCGGTACCGGCAGGACCGGCACCACCGGCGGGCGGTCGGGCCCCCGGCTCGGCCTCGCACGCCAAGCCGCGGGGCCGCACCAGGGGCCGAGGACGGGGACGGGGCGGCGCCGCGAACGACGGCACCGCCGGCACCGCCGGCACCGCCGACACCAAGGCCGGTGCCGGGGCCGCTGCGGCCGGCGGCGCCAAGGCGAAGTCGCGCGATGCGTTCTTCGACAACGCGAAGTACCTGGCCATCGTGCTGGTCGCGATAGGGCACTCGTGGGAGCCGCTCCGCGACGGCAGTCGGTCGGCGGCAGCGCTGTATATCACCGTCTACGCGTTCCATATGCCGGCCTTCATCATCATCTCCGGCTATTTCTCGCGCAGTTTTGATATGCGCAAGGACCGGTTGCAGCGGCTGATTACCGGCGTCGCGGTCCCGTACATCCTCTTTGAAGTCGCCTATACCTTCTTCAAGAAATGGGCGGATGACGACCCGCATTACCCGATAAGCCTTACGGACCCGTGGTATCTGACCTGGTTCCTGCTGGCCCTCTTCATCTGGCGGCTGACCACGCCGCTGTGGAAGATCGTGCGCTGGCCCGTGCCGCTGGCGCTCACCATCGCCGTCCTCGCGTCGCTCTCCCCGGACATCGGCGATGACCTCGACCTCCAGCGGGTGCTGCAGTTCCTCCCGTTCTTCGTGATCGGACTGTCGCTGCGGCCCGAACACTTCAAGCTGGTCCGCCGCAAGAAGGCCCGGATCGCGGCCGTCCCCGTCTTTGCGGGCGCCCTGGTCTTTGCGTACTGGGCGGCGCCGCGTATGAACGCCGCCTGGTTCTACCACCGGGACGCGGCACAGGAATTGGGCGCACCGTGGTGGAGCGGTGCGGTGATGACGCTGGCGATGTTCGGCTGCTCGCTGGTACTGGTGGCGTGCTTCTTCGCGTGGGTACCGGGCCGCACGATGTGGTGCACGGCGCTGGGCGCGGGCACCCTGTACGGCTATCTGCTCCACGGTTTCCTGGCAAAGGGATCGCGCTTCTGGAACTGGTACGACGTGCACTGGGTCCACACCCCGTGGGGCGCGGTGCTGCTCACCCTCGCCGCCGGCACCCTCGTCACGCTGCTCTGCACCCCACCGGTCCAACGGATGTTCCGCTGGGCCATGGAGCCGAAGATGACCTGGGCCTTCAAAAAGGACCCGGTGGGCATGGCTCGCGAACGCACCTGACCACCCTTGAAAGGGACGACGCCCGGCCGGCCGTGCACACCCGTGCCCGGCCGGCGCGTCGACCACGACGACCACCACCACACAGTCAGGGCCACCAGCGCAGTCAGGAGAGTTAGCGCACTCAGGAGCATGAGCGCACTCAGGACCTCAGCGACGATCAGCGGCTAGGACAACATCAGCCACCAGGGGCGCCTGCGCTGCCGGGAAACCGGCGCGCAGGCGCCCCTGGCGCTACTGGGGCGCCCCGTACGCGCGGGCGCCCCGTACGCGCGTACGGGGCGCCCGCGCGTACGGGACCTCGTCCGGGACGCCGTCGCCCTCGACAGCCGTCGCAGACTAGGCGCCTCGGGGCAAGCCTTAGACGAATAGCCGATCCCGCAGCCGCGGCAGACCTCTTACGCTCGGGAAGGCAAAAGGCAAGGCCAACGGGGAGGGCGAAGCGTGACTGCCAATGCTGTTTGGGGCGGCGACCAGTTGGATCTGGAGGCGTATCTCGCCCGCATCGGCTACGAGGGCGACCGCCGGCCCACCCTGGAAACCCTGCGCGCACTGCACGCCGCCCACCTGTCCGCGTTCGGCTTCGAGAACCTCGAAATCGTGGTGGGCCGCCCCGTCCTGCTCGACCTGGGCTCCTTGCAGGCGAAGATGGTCGCGCAGCGCCGCGGCGGCTACTGCTACGAACAGAACCTGCTCTACGCCGCCGCCCTGGACCGCCTCGGCTTCCAGGTCTCCGGCCTCTGCGCCCGACCCCGCATGGGCGACCGGCGCATCCGCCCGGCCACTCACGCGCTGCTCAAGGTCGAGGTGGACGGTGAGGGATGGATCACCGACGTCGGCTTCGGCGCCGAAGGGCTGCTCGAACCCCTTCCGCTACGGGACGGCGTCGAGTCCCGCCAAGGGGAGTGGGCCTTCGGCCTGGTCCACGAGAGGGAGACGGAGACGGGCCCCGAGGCCTGGGTGCTCCGGACGCGCCACGCAGACGACTGGTTCGACCTCTACGCCTTCGGAACCGAACGGCGCTTCCCCGCCGACTACGCGGTCTTCAACCACTACATATCCACCCACCCCGGCTCACCGTTCACCGGCCAGATGGTGGTGCAGCGCCCGAGCCGCGAGCTGCGCAGGACGCTGATCGGCCGGGAGTACGCCGTGACCCGCCCGGACGGCACCCGCGAGGCACGCGAGGTGCGCTCGCAGGAACTCCCGGAACTCCTGGCCACCGAGTTCGGCATCACCGTGTCGGCAGCAGACGCTGAAGCCCTGGTGACATTCCACGCCCGCTAGGAGCACACGCCCCTAGACCTAGACCTAGACCTAGACCCAGCCCTACGACCCACCGCCTACAACCCACAGGCCACCGCCTACGACCAACAGGCCACCGCCTACGACCAACAGGCCACCGCCTACGACCAACGAGCCACCACCTCCCACCCACCAGGTACGAGCGACCTCTCACCGGCCGTCGACTGTCAGCTACCGGACCACGGCAATCCCTTCGATCTCCACCAAGGCCTCCTCGTCCCAGAGGCGGGTCGCGCCGATCACGGCCATCGCCGGGTAATCGCTGCCGACCAGACGCTTCCACGCACGGCCGATCTCCCGGGCGTGCCGGCGGTAGTCCGCGACATCGACGGCGAAGACGGTGAGCTTGGCGAGGTCCGACGGGGCGGCCCCGGAAGCGGCAGCGACGTCCAGGAGGTTCGTCAGCGCTCGCTCGAACTGCTCGACGATGCCGTCCCCCACGATCCGGCCCGTACCGTCCAGTGCGGTCTGACCGGCGAGGAAGACCAGCGTTCCCGGCGCGGCCCGGACGGCATGGCTGAACCCGGTGGGCGGTGCGAGGTGCGGTGGATTGATCCGTTCCATCTCTCGTGCAGCCCCCGCCGTCGCGGTACGTCCGTCCCCGGCGCCGTTCGTTCCGTGCTCGGGCTCACCGCTCATGTCAGTCTCCGCACTCATCTCAGCCGGCTCCCTTCCCCCGCCAACTCGTACCGCACTCGGGCTTGCCCTCGCACGCGCGCTCGCACACCAGGGATGGAAGCCCGTTCTGTCCCTCTCCACCACCACAACTGAACCGAGCCGCGGGCATCAGGGCAGGGCCTGACCCGCGCCACTGTCTATGCCTGGTGGGTGGCAGCAGCGGCATCTGCCGTATCAGCAGCCGCCAGTGGGTCCCGGCCGTCCAAAGTGCCGTGGGCGGCATAGGGGAGGCAGCGCACGAATCCGGCCTCGTGGTGGAACGGTGCTGTCTGGTGCGCCTGGATCGCGGCCTTGTGATCAGGCTGGGTGGAGCCGTAGGCGTAGCGGCGCATGGCGTCCACGTTCTGCCATATGGAGAACGTGCTGACGAAGCGGGGCGGTCTGGCCAGGGCGAGGGACGCGAGCAGCGCGGGATCGGCTGCCGCCCGCCCGGCGGCCCGGGAGTTGGCGCGGAGGAACGGCAGGGCGCGACGCAGGCGGAGTTGTCCGAGGGTGAGGACGGCGACCGGGGCGGAGGCCGGGCCGGCCGCGACGCCGCCCTGCCGCTCGCCGCACCCCTGCCCGGGGCTCCCCTGCCCGGGGCTCTCTTGTCTGTGGGGTTCCTGTCTGCGGGTTCCCTGTTCCCGATAGTCCTCCTGTTCCTGATAGTCCTCCTGTTCCTGATGGTTCTGCTCGCCGTACTCCCGCGCGGTGCGTTCCCGCTCGCCGTATTCCCGCTCGCCGTATCCCTGGTCGTCATTCGCTGCAGGGCCAGGGGCAGGGCCGGGGGTGGAGTCGGGTTGCACCTCCACCGGCATGGCGCTCCATGATCCGGACATCCGGATGGGCCGCAGTCGTACGTGCCAGCCGTCTGCCAGCCGTTCCGCCAGCGGGTTCCTCGCCAGGAAGCCGTCGAGCGCGTCGTCGTCTTCCCAGGAGGCGAGCAGTGCGACCCGGCCGGGGTGAAGTCTGGGTGGGCCGGCCGCGATGGCTCCGGTGAGGGTTGTCTGGGCGGAGCGCAGCCCGGGAACGTCGCCCGGATGCAGACGCTCGCGGAGGAAGGCGGGCACGGAGCGCGCCCCCACGTCGGCGACATGCAGGGAAATGATCACGGCGACCCCCGTCTCCGGGCCTCTCACGTTGAGTCGGCCAGTAGGTTACTTCCACGTATACCAAGCGGTACACGATCTAGTATCGTTCATCGCGGCGATGATTGCGAGAGGAATCGAGCAGTCGAAACCAGCCAAATCGGCTAAACAGGAGGGGGCGGGGAGTCGTATGAGGGAGATCGATCGGGGGCGCGCGGCGCGTGCCGAAGCCAGGACGCGTATCGAGGACACCGCCGCCCGGTTGTTCGCCGAGCGCGGCTACGCGGGCACGACCATCGGGGAGATCGCCGCCGAGGCCGGGCTGAGCAAGCCGATGCTCTATCGCCACTTCGACTCGAAGCAGGAACTGCACCTGGCCCTGCTGGAGCGGCACCGCGACGAGCTGGCGGCCGCCCCGGTCCAGCAACTCCTGCAGGGAGAGGGGGATCTGGACAGCCGGATGCGGGCGATGTACGACGCCTGGTTCGGCTACGTGCAGAGCCATCCCTACATCTGGCGGATGATGTTCCGTGACACCACCGGGGACGCGGAGGTGCAGGACTTCCACCGCGAACTGCAGCGCAGACAGCGCGAGACGGACATGGCGCTGCTCCGGGAGTTCGCCCCCGGCCTTCCCGAGGGCGAACTTGAGCCGCTGGCCGAGGCGATCCGCAGTTCGCTCCACGGGCTCGCCCTGTGGTGGCTGGACCGGCCCGACCAGCCCCGTGAGCTACTGGTGTCGGCGATGACCCGGATCACTCGTGGCCTGATGTCAACCGTCGGGTAGTCGGGGTGGGGGTGGGGAGGGAAGCGGCGACCCCTCCACCCGGCCCGGGCCTCACCGCGCAAGCCCCACTTCGCAGCCCGCACGATGCAGCCCGCCGCCCAAAGAAAACCGCAGCCCGCAGCCCGCCGCCTGCTGCCCACAGGAAACCGCAGCCCGCCCCCGCTGTGCGCCGCCCGCTGCCCGCCGTCCGCCACCCACAGAAAACCGCCGCCCGCCGCCCGCCGCCCGCGTTCAGGCCACCCCCACCCCTTCCGCCAGCTCCGGATACAGCGCCGAGCGCAGCTGCCCCTTCCAGTGCGCCTTCATCTCCTTGGCGAGGCGGGTGGCCGGGGCATGCAGCTCGAAGCCGTGCCATGCGCCGGGGACGTTGTGGACCGTCACCGGCACGCCCGCGTCCATCAGGCGCCGGGCGTACGCCAGACCGGTGTCGCGCAGCGGATCCAGATCGCAGACCAGGACGTACGCGGGCGGCAGGCCGGAGAGGTCGGTGGCGCGGGCCGGCGAGGCGTAGGGGTCCGGCACCGTCGTTCCCTCGGGGAGGTAGTGCTGCCAGGCCAGGCGCACCGTCCGAAGGCTGTTCCCCCACGGGTTCGGCGGGGCATCGGCCCCGGAGTCGGCGGACGCGTCCTCCGGAACGGCCGGGAGGGGCTGCTCGGCGACGCGGTCGTCCACGTCCGGTACGCACATCGACTGATAGGCCAGCGTCGGGCCGCCGCGGTCGCGGGCCATCAACGCGACGGCCGCGCTCAGCCCACCACCCGCCGAATTGCCGGTGACGGCGATCCGGGCCGGGTCGATCCCCAGACCGTTCGCCTGCTCGGCCGTCCACTCCAGGGCCAGATAGCAGTCCTCCACCCCGGCCGGGTAACGGTGTTCCGGGGCGAGACGGTATTCAACGGTGACGACAATGGCGGGAAGTTCCCGGCAGAGCGCGATCGCCGACCGGTCCTGACCGGGCAGTGAGCGGCCGATGGCGTATCCGCCACCGTGGAAGTGCAAGACGGCGGGCAGAAGACCCTCCCCAGCCACCGCGCTCACCGACCCCTCCGGGCCGCCTGTGCTCTCCGAGTCCTCCGGGCCACCTGTGCTCCCCGAGTCCTCCGGGCCCTCTGTGCCCCCCGAGCCCTCCGAGCCGCCTGCGCCCTCCGCGCGCTCTGGCCGATAGACCTCGACCGTAAGGGTGCTCCCGTCCGGCCGCGTGATGTCGTACCGCTTGCTGCTCACCCCGGTCCGATCGGCCGGACGCAGCGCCAGCAGCTCGCGGAAGCCCTCGCGGGTGGCCTCGATGTCCTCGTACGGATCCGCGAACGGTCGCAACATCCCCAGGTACGGGACCAGTTCGGGGTGCACGGCCAATCCGGGCGGGACGGTCATAGAGAGTTTCTTCTCAGCCATATGCCTTCTCCTATCAGCGTTGGCGTGCGGAGGGGTCGATATGACGAAGCCGGTGGCGACGAACGGACGAACGGACGAACGGACGAACGGACGAACGAATGAACGGAGGGGATCGAGGGGCCAAGGGGACCAAAGCACATCAAGGCCGGCCAAGAGATCACGAGAGACGCTGGGCATACCAAGGGATAGGAGAAGCGGAATGCGCGCAAAAGGGGGGAGGCATGCACGGCCCTCACTTCGCATCCGCGTAGCACTCCACCACCGCCGTGGTGAAGGGGAAACGGACGGGGGTCTCGCCGAACGCCGTCCGGCCCGCCGTCCCGGCCGCTGCCGTGATGGCCGCGGACACCGCGGCCGCCTCCTCCGCCGGGCAGTGCACGATCACCTCGTCGTGCTGGAAGAACACCAGCTCGGCGCGGAGGCCGCCCGTCCACAGCGCCCGGCGCAACGCGGCCAGCAGCAGCAATGCCCAGTCGGCGGCGCTGCCCTGCACGACGAAGTTACGAGTGAACCGGCCACGGGCACGGGCGGCCGCCGAACCGCCCCCGTACCCCGCGGGCGACTCCTCCTCCTGGGGCAGACCCGCCTCGTCGGGCGGTGCCATGGAGGCGGGCGGGCAGGTGCGGCCCAGCCAGGTGCGTACCAGGCGCCCCTCCTCACCCGCGCGTGCCGCCTCGTCCACGTACGCCACCGCCGCCGGATAGCGGCGGCGCAGATCGGCCATGTGCTTGAGCGCGTCGCCCGACGTCTGGCCGTAAATCGCCCCCAGGAGCCCGAGCTTGGCCCGGTCGCGGTCGCCGCCGAACGCGCGGGCGGCCAGGTCCGCGTAGAGATCCTCGCCGCTGCCGGCCACCTCCATCAGCCCCCGGTCGCGGGAGACGGCGGCCAGCACCCGCGGCTCCATCTGGTCCGCGTCGGCGACCACCAGGCGCCAGCCCGGGTCGGCGCGCACCGCCCGGCGGATCACCTTCGGGATCTGCAGCGCGCCGCCGCCGTTGGTCGTCCAGCGGCCGGAGACCGTGCCGCCGGGCAGGTACTCGGGACGGAACCGGCCGTCGTGCACCCACTGCTGCAGCCACGCCCACCCATGGGCGGTGTGCAGGCGGTAGAGCTTCTTGTACTCCAGCAGCGGCGCCACCGCGGGATGATCGACCTGCTGCAGCTCCCACTTGCGGGTCGAGGCCAGGGAGATCCCGGCGCGGCCGAACGCCTTGATGAGGTCGTTCGGCAGATCGGGACGCACCCGCGCACCCGGCCCGAACGCCCGGGACACCTCGTCCGCCAGCTCCGCCATCCGCCGGGGCTCCAGCCCGCCCGGAAAACGCTCGCCCAGCAGCGCGTCGAGCAGTGCCCGATGCACGTCCGCACGCCACGGCACCCCCGTACGCCCCATCTCCGCGGCCACCAGCATGCCCGCGGACTCGGCGGCGAGCAGCAGCCGCATCCGCTCCGGATGCCCGGCCCGCTCCGTACGCGCCACCTGTGCGGCATAGACCTCCGTCAGCGCCGTCAACTCGTCCGTACCGGGCGGCAACGGCACCGGGCCCGGTTCGAAGAGGGACGGCTGGGTCTCGGCCGTACGCGGGGGCGCGTCCGGTGGTACGGGCAGGGAACGCAGCCGTGCCCAGGCGGCGGCCAGCGAACGCGGCTGCCCCGACTGGCCCTCCTCATGGCCGATCAGCAGCGCCTCGGCCGCTTCCACGTCGTAGCACCGCTCGACGCGCACCCCGGCCGCGAGCAGTCGCCGGTAGGTCTCGGCGGTGGACCGCCACACCCACCGCTCGACCTCGGGCCGAGACCGCACGGCCTCGGCGAGCGACGGCTCGCTCACCACCGGCCCCGCCGGCCGGCCGTCCGGAGTGAGCGGGCAGAGACGAGCACCCCCGTCGCCCGTCTCCACCACCGCCCATCTCATGTCCTGAGTCTTGCACCAGGGTCTGACAATCGCCCTGACCTGCACATTCGCCCCACGGCGGCAGGGCAACTCCCCGCGCGGCGACCGTGGTCACGCCCCGGCCCCGGCCACGGCCACAGCCACAGCCACGGACACGACCTACCCCACCCGCACCACGAGCCGCCGTTCCCGGCCCGTGCAGCGGGCGAGGTGGGCCGCCTCCGCCTCCAGGCCCGCGGCCGGTACCGCGCCGTGCTCCGCGAACAGCGTCACCTCCACCGCCTCCTCGGTGAACTCCCATACGCCCGCCACGCGGCCCTCGTGCACCACCACGGGCGAGATCCAGCCCCCGCTGCGGCTGACCGCCGTGCGCCGCGCGGCGGCGATCAGCCGGGTGTCGGCCGTGCCGGGCCCGAGGACGTACTGATCGAATCCGGCCAGCAGCCGCACCTCCTGCGACGGTTCGGTACGCGCCAGCGCCGCGGCGTCCTCACTCCGTACGTACGCCGGGCCCCCGCCGCCGGCCCCGCCCGCGCTGCCGCCCTCGCCCTCCACCTCGACCCGGGTCAGCCGGTCGCCGAGCGACTCGAACCACCCGCGGAGCACGGCCTTACGGGTCGCGCCGCGCAGCAGCCAGGCGTCGAACGTGGCCGGTGCGGCCGGACCGTGGGCCGCCAGGTACGCCGAGATCACCGCCGGCGCGGCCTCCTCCGGGTGCGGCACCCCGCACCATCCGGGCAGCCAGGAGCGCGGCGAGGTGAACGTGACGTTCTGCCCCCGGGGCGGGCCCTGGCACAACCGGCCCGTCCAGGCCAGCGGTTTGAGGACGGTGCCCCAGCCGGACGCCAGCTGCTCGTCCAGACCTTCGAGGCCGGGCCGCGCCAGCACCGCCTCGATCAGCTCCTGCCGGGTCAGCACCTGCCCGTCCAGGATCTCGTCCACGGCCTCGCCCAGGGCCGCCATCTGCCGGGGGCCCACCCCGAAGGCCCGCTGCCAGGCCGGCTTTTCCCACGTACGCGCCGCCCCCAGCAGCGCGAGATACGCCGCCAGCCCGTCGGCCGGCAGCAGGTGCAACGTGCCCCGCATCGCCCAGGTCCTGACCAGCGAGCGGGCGGCGAGCGCCTCCTGAACGGCACCGTGGCGCGGGGACTTCTGCCGTATCGCCAGGGCGAGTTCGGCCGCTGAGGCAACCTGCGCCTGTACGCCGGCCAGTTGACCGACGAGCCGTTCCACCGAGGCGGTCGTCCGCGGTGCCAGGCTCTGCTGCCGCAGCCGCCACGCCAGCACCTGCGCATGTGTCACCTTCATACCGCCATTGGACCGGACACCACTGACAACCGGTCCTGACCAGAGGCGGGTTGGCGGGGAGCTGCCTCAACGCGTGCAAGGATGACGGCGGGCGAACCAGGCGGCGGCGGCGAGCACACGGCCGGACGACCAGGCCGGCAGGAGGCCCCGACGGCCATGCGGCGCACGCCCTCCGCACCCGCCCCAGATGTGCGAGACGTCCCTTTCACCCGTTTGAGCCGCTACTTTTGCCCTAGTTGATGCGTTGAGAAGCTTGTCGCTCTAAGCGGCGCGCACGTATCTGAATGCTGCTCAGTGAAGAGGTTCACCGTGAAGTCTGTCTCGAAGGCCGTCGTCCTGTCCGCTGCCGCGGGCATCGCTGTCGTGGGCACGGCCGGTATGGCCAGCGCCACCGGCGGTGCCTCCGCCGCGGGCGGCGCCCTGAACTCCCCCGGTGTCATCTCGGGCAACAACATCCAGGTTCCGATCTCCATTCCGATCAACCTGTGCGGCAACACCGTCAATATCGTCGCCCTGCTGAACCCGGCGTTCGGCAACGTCTGCATCAACCGCTGAGCGCTGTACGGAGGTTGAGGGGCCGGGCCGCTGACGCGGGCGGTCCGCCGCAAAGGCCGGTACGCATTCCCGTACCGGCCTTTGTGTTGCCCTCGGCGCATCCGAGGTCGAAAGGCCGCCCAGATGCAGTGATATGTGTCTATCGTTCCGCGGCATTTGGGTGAATCGGCGAAACTGCACCCCCAGAAGCGAGTTGACCAGGGAGCTCCGGATACGGGCATTCCGCTTCGAGAAGGGTATATCGTGATCAAGAAGGTCCTGGCCACGACGGCCGTAGCCGCGTCCGTCGTCGGAATTTCGGCGACGATCGCCCCCCAGGCGATGGCGATCGGAAACCACCACGGCACGTCGACGGTCAATGGCAACGGAGCCAAGAGCGCGTTCGGCAACTCCGTCACGCACGGCAGCATGAGCCCGCAGCTGGAGCTCGTCCAGGGCTCGCTGAACAAGCCCTGTCTCGCCCTGGGCAAGCTGGACGCCCAGATCTTGGGGGGTCCGGTCCCGATCGCGGCGCAGGACATCAACGTGCTGTCCAGCTCGCAGAACCAGCAGTGCACCGACAACTCGTCCCAGGCCAAGGGCGACGATCCGCTGTCGCACATCCTCAGCGACATCCCGATCCTGTCGGGGAACGGCGTCGGCAACCACTGAGCCGGCAACGGCCGCAGGCCCGGACCGCCGGCTCTCACATCCAGGGCGGTCCGGTCCTGCGGCGTCCCTTACGGACCGTAGGGACGGAAATTCGCGGTCCCCCTCTCGGCAGGAATTCGTATTCGGCGGGCACCTCGCCCGTTCGAACTCCGGTGTTTTTTCCGCGTCGTATGCGCGGTGGCAATGTCTCGAAACGGTCTTGCCCCCTTCGAGCGATTCCTCTGAAAACCTCCGGGCAAGGGTTTCGTCCACGACGGGCAATCGTTACCAATATCGGCAGCGGTGTTACGGGCGAGCAGCTCAGCGCCCGAGCGAACGCGACGGTCGTGTTCGCTACGGATCCGCTGCAGGAAGGGCAGAAAGTGAAGTACGCAAAGGCCGCATCGATCACTGCCGGCACGCTGATGGTAATGGGCTCGGCGGCGCCGGCCTTCGCCAACGCCGGTGCCGCGGGCGTCGCCAAGAATTCCCCTGGCGTGATCTCGGGCAACAACATCCAGGTTCCGATCTCCATTCCGATCAACCTGTGCGGCAACACCGTCAACATCGTCGCCCTGCTGAACCCGGCGTTCGGCAACAACTGCCTCAACCGCTGACTCGAAGATTCGAGCTGTGTCCTTGTGGCCCGGCCTCGGTGCACGGTCCCCCTGTGCATCGGGGCCGGTCGCCGTTCTTTTTCCGGTGCGCAATCGTCGAGTTGCCCGCACTTCTCGGGCGGTCCGGGCGAGAAGAGCGAAATTCCAGGGTTTCTCCGGACGGCGGCCCTCGTTAATCATGCTGAAAGCGGTGATGCGAGCAGCGAAGTGACCGCTCATGCGGCGCCGATCTCGCGGGACCGTCAAGCACCGCCCGAGAAGGGACAGTTGAAGTGAAGTACGCAAAGCCTGCTGCGGTTGTCGTCGGTTCCGTCCTGGCGCTGGGGGCTGCCGCGCCCGCGTTCGCCGCGCAGCCCGGAGCTCCCACGATGAGCCTCAACGGCGGGCTGAACGACGCGCTGAGCAACGACCAGCTTGACGGCCACCAGCTCGCGCCGCTCTTCAACACGGTCAGGACCGCGCGGGACAAGGTCAAGTCGACCAACACGAAGAAGCTGCTCCATGGCGTCAACGGCGCGGCCAAGCAGGCACGGCTGCTCGGTGGTCTGCCGCTCAAGTAATTCCTGCCGCGCGGCGTCGGCCGCCGGATTTCACGGGGCTCACCGCGCCCCGGACATTTCTCGTGCCGGCGCCGGATGCCGCTCGCGATGCCGGTCGGCACAGCGCATCAGGCCACCCGCTGTTTGAGTGAATGAGAACAACCAAAAACGTCCCGGCGAGTTGGGCAGATTGCCCGGCCCAAAAGTATCCCGAAACACGAAGGACCAACATGATCAAGAAGGCTCTGGCGACCGCAGCAGCGGCTGCGTCCATTGTCGGCGTGGCCGGCGCTGCCGCCCCTGCGGCGATGGCGATCGGTAACCAGCACGGAACGTCTACCGTCAACGGTAACGGCGCCACTCAGTACTTCGGCAATTCGACCACGTACGGTTACATGAGCCCGCAGATCGGCCTGATCCAGGGCTCGCTGAACAAGCCCTGCATCGCCGTCGGCAAGGTTCCGCTCCAGCTTCTCGCCGGAGCAGCTCCGATCGCGGTGCAGGACCTCAACATCCTGTCGTCGTCGCAGAACCAGCAGTGCACCGAAAACTCCACGCAGGCCAAGGGCGACGATCCGCTGTCGCACATCCTGGACAACATCCCGATCCTCTCGGGGAACGGCGTCCGCAACCACTGACCGGTCCGGTAGCGCCCGGGCCGCCCGGTCCTCCTTGTTCCGGGCGGCCCGGTTTTCCGCTCTCGGCCGGTATACGTAAAAAAGACGACCGGCACAGGAGCGGAAATGTTATTCGCCCGTGACTGAACTCCGGTGCACGGGGTCGTTAGCAAGGTGTGTGGAGGGAAGCATGCCAGTGCCCTTGCGGGATTGATGGGGCTGCCAGGGCATTGGCGTGCCGTCCGTAACGAAGCGGGGTCTGCGATGCCGTCCACCGGCAACGCGGACCCCGCTTCGTACGAAGGAATCGATGCACCGGCACGACGAGTCGCATTTTCCGTAGGCGAGGTGCGATGGAAGCGGCAGCGAGGGCAGACGGTGTTCCCGTAAGCCTGGTGCGGGCTGATCGGGTGATGGTGCAGAACTCCAGTAGGTATGGCGGGTTGTTCAAATAGGGCTTCCGTGTCGGGAGTTCCTTCTCCTGAAGGGTTTCGTGATGAAAAAGATGATCGCGGGCGCGGCTGTGGCAGCGTCGCTGGTCGGCATTTCTGCTGCGGCCGCTCCGCAGGCCATGGCGATCGGTGACCAAAAGGGCACCAGGACGGTCAACGCCAATGGGGCCAAGAGCGCGTTCGGCAACTCCGTCACGCACGGAAAGCTGAGCACCCAGCTCGGGCTCGTCCAGGGCTCGCTGAACGAGCCGTGCCTCGCTCTGGGCAAGGTCGACGCCCAGGCCTTCGCAGGTGTGGCCCCGCTCGCGCTGCAGGACATCAACGTGCTGTCCAGCTCGCAGAACCAGCAGTGCACCGACAACTCGACTCAGGCCAAGGGCGACGATCCGCTGTCGCACATCCTGGACGACATCCCGATCCTCTCGGGGAACGGTGTCGGCAACCACTGACGGCCAACGGTTTCGGCCGTATCACTGCTTGCCTCTCCGGGCGGCCGGCGCCGCGTACGCGCTGCCGGCCGCCCGGCCGTATTCGCACCACGGGGGGCTGCGGGCCCGGGCCCGTACGCAACGACTGCAGACGAGGGATGAGAGATGCGACAGAGCCTGAGGACCTGCGTGCTCATGGCCGCGGCGTCGAGCGTGCTCGGCGCGGGCGGCGGGACGGCGTACGCGGACGCCGGTGCCGGGGGGAGAGCCTCGGACTCCCCGGGGGTGCTGTCCGGCAACAGCATCCAGGTGAGCGTGGACACCCCGGTCAACGCGTGTGGCAACTCGGTCGACGGGGCGGCGGCGCTCAACCCCGCCATGGGGAACTCGTGCGGGAACGGTGCGGCGCCCGCGCCGGCCGTACCGCCTCCCCCGGTGGCGCAGCGGCCGCCCGTGCCGCCGGGGAAGCCGGCAGGGCCGGTGCGGCTCCCGGAGCAGGCACCGCCGCGGCACGCGGCCCCGGCGCCGATGAAGCCGGCGTCCGGGAAGGCGCACCCGGCCGGTCACCGGCCCGCGCACGAGGCCGGGCACCGGTCCTCCGCGCCGCGGTCCGTACCGGACCAGCGGCTGGGCGAGGTGGCGCGGGCCGGGGCGTCCGCGGGCTCGGCGCTGCTGGCGTCCACGGGGAGCGGCGAGCTGGGCACCGCGGCCGGTACGGGCGGCGGGCTGCTGCTGGGCGGGGCGCTGCTGCTGCGCAGGGCCCGTACGCGGCGCCGGTGAGCGGCGCGGGCGGCCCGGGCCACGGAGTGGGGGAGCGGGCCGGCCGCGCAGGCCAGGCGGGGGTTTTCCGTGTTGTGCGGGGCTGCGGCGGCCGGCCGAGCGGGCCCGGAGGGCCGCTCGGCCTGGGCCGCCCGGTCGAGCCGGCCGCCGGCGTCACCGGACGGTTCGACCGCGGGCCGTCGCCTCGCTTCCGGCGGGCGGGGCTGCGGCTGGAAGCCGCCCTTCCGGTGGCACGACGGATCGTGCGGATCAACGCGTGAGAACCCGCTCCGGCACGGGAAGGATCGTTCTTTCGCTCAATGGGTGGGACCTGTCACGCAGGGCGTTTGACGTGCACGGAAGAGGAAGTTCCGCGGGGTGGTGCCGGGCGGTTCGGCCGGTGGCAAAATGGCGGGAAAGCCGGAAAAGTGATGAGTCGATGAGGTGGGGACATGCTCATTGCGCTGGCGCAGACCGATTGCGTGCTGGGCGAGGTGGCGGCCAATCTGAAGGCCGCCCGTGAGCAGATCGAGCAGGCCGCTGCCCAGGGCACCGATCTCGTCGTCTTCCCCGAACTGAGCCTGCACGGCTACCACTTGGGCGCGCTCAAGCGCGACGAATCCATCGAGGCGAACGATCCGCGGCTGCTGGAGCTGAGCACCCTGGGCCCCGACGTCCTCGTCGGATTCCACGAGCACACCAGCCTGCGCGCGTACAACACCGCCGCCCACTACACGTCCGGTGCGCTGCTGCATGCCCACCGCAAGCTCTATCTGCCCAATTACCTCGCCTGGGAGGAGCGCAAGCACGTCAGTCCCGGGCAGTCGCTGCGCGCCTACGAGCTGAAACGGTCCCGGAGCGGCGGCCGGGGCGCGACGCTGGTGTGCAACGACGCCTGGCAGCCGGTGCTGCCGTGGCTGGCGGTGCAGGACGGGGCGGAAGTGCTGTTCGTGCCGACCAACAGCGCGGCGAGCCTGGATCCGGAGGCGATGGACACCGGCCTGTACTGGGACACGCTGCTGTCCTATACGGCGAAGATGCTCCAGTGCTGGGTGATCTTCGTCAACCGGGTCGGCAACGAGCACGGAGCGACGTTCTGGGGCGGCTCGCGGGTGGTGGACCCGCGCGGCGCGGTGGTGGCGCAGGCGCCCAAGTGGGAGGAGGCGCTGGTCACCGTGGAGATCGACCTCGGTGAGGCGCGCCGCCAGCGCCGGGCGGTGCCGCTGGTCGCGGAGGCCCGGCTTGGCCTGATCGACCGCGAGGTGCGGCGGCTGATCGATGAGGGCGGCGACCACTGACCACGGCCGGGCGGCCGGCCGGGATCAGCGGCCGGCGGCGGACTCCGCACGGGGCTCTGCACGGGGCGCCTCGGCGGCCCGGTCGTCCTTGAGGGCCTTGGCCTCGGACTTCAGGATCCGCATCGAGCGGCCCAGCCCGCGCGCCATGTCGGGCAGCTTCTTCGAGCCGAAGAGCAGCACCAGGACCGCGATGATCAGGATCAGGTGCCAGGGTTCGAAGGCGTTGCGGAGCATGGGCGCACTCGCTTCCGTCGGGGGTCGCCAGGGGGCGGCGGGCGTTCTGTCCAGTATTACCCGGCCGTGCCGGGTGGGGCGGTCCGGGGGTCGGGGCCGGGGCCGGACGGCCGGGCGGGGTGCTGGATGGGCGGCCGGGCCCGGGCGGGGGTGCGTCCCTCCGCCGGTGTGCCGCAACTGCGGATGACGGCCCGCAGGACGGCCCGGCGGGCCGCGTAGCAGGCGACGGCCGCCCGGCGCCGGGCGTTCCCCGTGCCCCTGACCTGCTGTGGCGTCGAAGGCGTCGAACGCGTTGAAGGCGGCGCAGGCATCGAACGCGTCGAAGGCGTCGTGGACATCGAGAGTGCTCCTTTCGGCGGAGGCCCAGGTCAGAGCCTATTGAAAATGGAAACCATTTCCGTACACTAGCGGCATGGCCCGCAACGAACTACGCCCGGTCGTCACACTCCGGTCCACCACCGGCTCCGGCTACACCTACGTGACCCGCAAGAACCGCCGTAACGACCCCGACCGCCTGGAACTGCGCAAGTACGACCCGGTGGCCGGCCGGCACGTCACCTTCCGAGAGGAGCGCTGAGCCCCATGAAGCACGGAATCCACCCCGCCTACGGGCCGGTCGTCTTCCGCGACCGGGCCGCGGGCCACGCCTTCCTCACCCGGTCCACCGCCACCAGCGACAAGACCGTCGAGTGGGAGGACGGCCGCACCTACCCCGTGATCGACGTCGAGACCTCCTCGGCGAGCCACCCCTTCTACACGGGCACCGCCCGGGTGCTGGACACCGCCGGCCGCGTCGAGCGGTTCGAGCGGCGTTACGGCAAGCGGGCCCGCTGATGGACCGGCTGCACGTCGTGCTGGTGGGCGGACTGCACGCGGACGCCCGGCGGGCCACCGTCGAGCGGCTGCTGCACTCCGCCCCCGGCAGCGTCGCCCTCCACCACGACCTCGCCCCGGCCGCCGACGGCACCGTGCGCCGCACGGTCCGCGACGCCGCCGGCACCCTCAGCACGGGCGAGGCACCGCTGGTCAACGACTGCGCCTGCTGCGCGCTGCGCGAGGACCTGGTGCCCGAGCTGGAACGACTGGCCGCCGGCCGCACCTGCCGGCTGGCGATCGTCGAACTCTGGGACTCCGTCGAGCCCAAGGCGATGGCCGAGGTCATCACCGCCTGCGGCAGCGAGAACCTCGCGCTGACGCAGGTGATCACGGCCGTCGACCCCGCACTGCTGCTGCCCTACCTAGGCTGCGGCGACGACCTCGCCGAGGCCGGGCTGGCCGCCGCGGCGACCGACCGGCGCACGGTCGCCGACACCTGGGCCCGGCAGCTCGAATACGCACCCGTGCTCGCGCTCGCCACGGGCGACGAGCCGGCCGGGCCCGCCGACCTGGCACTACTCGCCCAGCTGCACCCCACCGCACGCCAAGTCTCCGTGGAATCCGGCCACTTGGCCTCCGTAGCCACCGCCGGATTCGACGTCGAGGCGGCCGCCGCCCGCCAGCACCCGGCCTGCGCGCTGCTCCCCCAGGAGGCCGACGCGGACGGCGTCGGCACCCTTGTGTGGCGGCACGCCCGGCCCTTCCACCCCGAGCGGCTCTACACCGCGCTGGAGGACCTGACCTGTGCGGCCACGCGCAGCCGGGGCCGCTTCTGGCTGGCCGACCGGCCCGACACCCTGCTCTCCTGGGACGCGGCCGGGGGAGCGCTCTGCGTCGAGAACGCCGGGCCCTGGCTGGCCGCGCTCCCGGACGCCGCCTGGGAGATGGTGCCGCCGATGCGCCGCGCGGCCGCCGCGCTGGACTGGCACCCCGAGCACGGGGACCGCGCCCAGCACCTGGTCTTCACCTCGCCGGGACTCGACCGCGAAGGGCTCACGTCCCTCCTGGACTCCTGCCTGCTCACCGACGCCGAGTACGCGGGTGGCCCGCCGGCCTGGAAGAGGCTGCCGGCCGCCTTCGACGGGCTGCTCGACCCCGTGCCGTAGCGCTCCACCTCCGTGCCGTAGCGCTCCACCGCGTCCCGGGAAGTACCTCCACCGCCGGGCCGCCCGGGTCGCCCGAGTCACCCGGATTGCCCGGGTCGCCCGGGTCGCCGCGTGGCGGCGGCAGGGGTAGCTCGTTTGCGGCAGGGATCCTCCAGGTCCTCCCTCCTGTAATGGGTAGGGGATTCCCTACGCTTGATGCGTAGGGAATCCCCTACGTAAATTGGGGGCGTGAACGCCACCCCTCTACGCGCCGAAGCGGACGCGCGCGCCGATGTGGACGGACGTCCCGAGGTGGGCGTCCGTACCGATGCGGACCGGGTCTTCGCGGCCCTGGCCAACGCCACCCGGCGCGAGGTGCTGCGCCTGCTGCGCGAGGGCGGGCCGCAGCCCGTCCAGCAGATCGCCGAGCACTTCGCGATGCGCCGGCCGAGCCTCTCCGAGCATCTGAAGGTGCTGCGGGAGGCCGGCCTGGTGAGCGAGGAGCGGGCCGGCCGGCAGCGGATCTACCGCCTGGAGGCCGCACCGCTCAGCGAGGTCCAGGAGTGGCTCGGCCCCTACGAGCGGTTCTGGCGCGCGAAGCTCGCGGGTCTGGGCGAGCTGCTCGACCGCATCCCCGACGAAAAGGCACCCGCGCGATGAACATCGAACCGACCGGCCCCGGCGGCCTGAACGACCCCGCCCACCTGACCGGTTCCGACGGCGGGGCCGATGCGACGAGCTTCCGCACCGCGCAGTTCCTGGCGCATCCGCCGGCGAAGGTCTGGCGGGCGCTGACCGAGCCCGAGTTGATCGCCCGGTGGCTGATGCCCGGCGATTTCCGGCTGGCCGTAGGTCATCGCTGCGAGATGCGCGGACTGCCGCGGCCCCACGCCAACTTCTCCGGCACGGTCGTCGTCGAGGTGGTGGCTTTTGAACCGGAGCGGATGCTGCGGTTGCGCTGGCGGGACGCCGACGAGGGGCAGGGCAACCTCGCGGACTGGACCCTCACCTGGACCCTGGAACCCGAAGGACGTGGCACACGTCTCTTCCTCGTCCATGAGGGCTTCGACCCCGACGACCCGTACCAGGTGCAGGCGCACCGCATCATGGGCGGCGGCTGGCGATCGATCGTGGGGGAGCGCTTGGGGCAGGTGCTCGACAAGCTGTGACGGGAGCGGCACCGGCTGTCGTGCACGTGCATCTGCGCATGCATCCGCATGTGAACGCAGCTATGATCCGGGGCAGTTGACACCATTTCTCACCGGGAGAGCCCTGTGCCCCACGCATACAACGGCATGGCCGCAACGGATCTCCGCGACGTGACCTGGCAGAAGAGCCGGCACAGCAACTCCCAGGGCTCCTGCGTGGAGTTCGCCAAACTGCCCGGCGGTGAGGTCGCGGTCCGCAATTCCCGCTTCCCGGACGGCCCGGCGCTCATCTACACCCCGGCCGAGGTGCGGGCCATGCTGCTCGGCGTCAAGGACGGGGAGTTCGACCACCTCGTACCGGACTGAGCGGCAGCACCTGCCGGCACCACCTACCGGCGGCACATGCATATGCACGGAGCGCCCGCGGGATGCAGGCGCTCCGTGTGCGGAAAGGGCGGCGGGCACGGCCGGCTACGGCAGCCGGAACAGGGCCCACACGATCTTGCCGTGGGTGACGCCGGAGAGCCGGTGCCAGCCCCAGCTGTCGCTGAACGAGTCCACCAGATAGAGCCCGCGCCCCGATTCGGACGCCGAGTCCGCGGCGGAATCCGCCTCGCCGGCCACCGGTGAGTCGTCGCTGGGGTCCCGCACCGCACAGATCAGCCGCTGCGACCAGCGCATCAGATGGAGCCGGGCGGGCGGAGTGGCGTCGGCGTGCTCGGGTGCGGCGAGGACCGCATGTCTCAGGGCGTTGGTGACGAGTTCGGACACCACCAGCGCGACCGAGTCGAAGAGCTCGTCGAGCTCCCAGCCCTGAAGCGTGTCACGGGTGAACTTCCGCGCGGAGCCCACCGATTCGTACCGCGGGGGGAGCGTGCACGACGCGGATCCGGAGACGGCCAGCGGGTCGACGGGAGGAAAGCCCTGCCATAACGGCTCGAGCATGGTCAAAACCTTGGTCCCCATGCGAGGCACTCCTGGCGTTCGCGGACGTCATGACCCTGGCCGGTTCAGCCGGATCTGGCGGATCTTTCACGAGCGTGCATGCGTGCGCCGCCTATGGTTCCCAATGTGAGAGACAGATGCAAGGGCAGATGCACGTGCACGCGCCGCGATTGGGCGGGCCCGACACGGTTTGGTGGCAATTATTGCCACCAGCTCTTGTGGAGGGCTTGCGAGAGCGGCTCATATCAGTAACCGGATGAGCACTCAACGGAGCCTGGACGTGGCAGACTGCGGCCCACCATTGGACGGGGTGGGTCACAGGAGGGTCAGAGAGGTGTCCGCAAGTGAGTCGAGCGGGTCGGTGGTGCGGCGGATCCTGCTCGGGTCGCAGCTTCGCCGACTGCGTGAATCCCGTGGGATAACCCGCGAGGCGGCCGGCTACTCGATCCGTGCGTCCGAATCGAAGATCAGCCGCATGGAGTTGGGCCGGGTCAGCTTCAAGGCGCGCGACGTCGAGGACCTGCTGGTGCTGTACGGAGTCAGCGATCCGCAGGAGCGCGAGGCGCTGCTCTCCCTCGCACGCGAGGCCAACGTCGCGGGCTGGTGGCACAGTTACACCGATGTGCTGCCCAGCTGGTTCCAGACGTATGTCGGTCTGGAAGGAGCCACCTCGCTCATCCGGGTCTACGAAGTCCAGTTCGTCCACGGGCTGTTGCAGACCGAGAGCTATGCGCAGGCCGTCATCCGGCGCGGTATGCCGGGCGCCTCGCCCGCCGACATAGAGCGCCGGGTCGCGCTGCGCATGGAGCGTCAGAAACTGCTCCTCGCCGAGAGACCCGCGCAATTCCACTGCGTACTCGACGAGGCCGCGCTGCGCCGCCCGTACGGCGAACGCGAGGTCATGCGCGAGCAGGTGCGGCATCTGATCGACGTTTCCGAGCGTCCCAATGTGCGCCTCCAGGTCATGCCGTTCAGCCTGGGCGGGCACGCGGGGGAATTCGGCGCCTTCACCATGCTGGGATTCCAGGAATCGGGACTCCCGGACGTCGTCTTCCTGGAACAGCTCACCAGTGCGCTGTATGTGGACAAGCCCGAAGAAGTCGCCCAGTACGCACGGGTGATGGACCGGCTCCAGGAGGAGGGCCCCAGTCCGTCGGAGACCAGAGACCTTTTGCGTGGTCTACTCCAACTCATGTGACATCTGTCCCAACCCATGTGACGCGTCGATAGGATGCGCCCCATCAGGAGTCAGCACCCCCCAACTAGGCGCCCCGCGCGCCCTGTTCTCCAGATCGGGATGGCATGTCCTACTTCGACGAGTTGGCCTATCAGTTCATCGACGGTGAGTGGCGCTCCGGAAGCGGCTCGTGGGACATCGTCGATTTCAATCCCTACAACGGCGAGAAGCTGGCCTCCATACCCTGCGCCACGGTCGAGGAAATCGACCAGGCCTACCGCGCCGCCGAGCGCGCGCAACGGGAATGGGGCGCGGTCAACCCGTACACCCGGCGGCTGGTCTTCGAACGCGCCTTGCGGATCATCGACGACCGCGAGGAGGAATTGTCCGAGGCGATCGCCGCCGAGGTCGGCGGCACGCGCACCAAGGTGGGCTTCGAGCTGCACCTGGCGCGGGAATTCCTGCGCGAGGCGATCCAGCTGGCGCTGCGCGCCGAGGGCCGCATCCTGCCGTCGCCCATCGACGGCAAGGAGAACCGCCTCTACCGGCTGCCGGTCGGCGTCGTCGGCGTGATCAGCCCCTTCAACTTCCCCTTCCTCCTCTCGATCAAGTCCGTCGCGCCGGCCATCGCCCTGGGCAACGCGGTGGTCCTCAAGCCGCACCAGAACACCCCGATCTGCGGCGGCGGGCTGGTCGCCAAGCTCTTCGAGGAGGCCGGGCTGCCGGCCGGCGTGCTCAACGTGGTCGTCACCGACATCGCCGAGATCGGCGACGCGCTCATCGACCACCCCGTGCCCAAGACCATCTCCTTCACCGGCTCGGAGAAGGTCGGCCGGCACGTCGCCACGGTCGCCGCCGCCCACTTCAAGCACTCGATCCTGGAACTCGGCGGCAACAGCGCGCTGGTCGTCCTCGACGACGCCGACGTCGACTACGCCGTGGACGCCGCCGTCTTCAGCCGCTTCGTGCACCAGGGCCAGGTCTGTATGGCCGCCAACCGCATCCTGGTCGACCGCGCGGTCGAGCGGGAGTTCACCGAGAAGTTCGTCGCCAAGGTGGCGTCCCTCAAGGTCGGCGACCCCACCGACCCGCAGACCCACATCGGCCCGCTGATCAACGAGGGTCAGGCCGAGGCGGTGGCCACCCTCGTGGACCGCGCGGTCGCCGAGGGCGCCTCGGCGCTGCTGCACGGCGAGACCCACGGCACGCTCGTCGCCCCCAGCGTCCTGAGCGGTCTCCCCGACGACTCCCCGCTCCTCACCCAGGAGATCTTCGGCCCGGTGGCGCTGATCGTCCCCTTCGACGGCGACGAGGAAGCCGTACGGCTCACCAACTCCACGCCGTACGGGCTCAGCGGTGCGGTGCACACCGGCGACATCGAGCGCGGCGTGCGGTTCGCCAAGCGCATCGACACCGGGATGTTCCACGTCAACGACGCCACGGTCCACGACGAGCCGATCGTCCCCTTCGGCGGGGAGAAGAGCTCGGGGGTCGGCCGGCTGAACGGGGACGCGATGGTGGAGGCCTTCACGACCACCAAGTGGATCTCCATCCAGCACGGGCGGTCGGCGTTTCCGTTTTGAGGTTCTGGGGTTTGGGGGGGGCTGGGGTCTGACGCCCTGGGTGCCTGAGTTCCTGGGCCTCTGAGTCCTCGGGTCTGATTCTCATCGGGGTCCTGGGGAGCTGAGTCCCGTGGGACCTGGGGGGTGTGGTCGCGCCTGGGGCCTGGGGCCTGGGTTTGTGGTGCCTTGGGGCCGGGCGGCCTCCTTCTTTTCCGGCAACGATTACGGAGGGTGATTTTGTTCCCCTGGGCGTAACAGAGAGTGAGGGAGGTGGGTGGGGTGACGTGAGGTTTGGGGTGGCGGGGCTGGTGGCCATGGGTGGGTGGAGAAAGAGGACACGTGCTGTCCGCTATGGCGGCTAGCTTGGTGCGTGTTGGAGGGCGGCGGCTCGGTGTGGGTCGGGTGTCCTTGGTGTGTGGTGCGGAAGGCGGATGGCATGCCTACTCATGTTCTGGCTGAGGCTCACGGGGACGAGACCGGGGCGCTGCTGGCCTTTCTGGAGGCGCAGCGGGGCGGGCTGCGGCGGGCCGTTCTGGGGCTGACCGACGAGCAGGCGAAGCAGCGGCCGAGTGCAAGTGAGCTGTCGCTGGCCGGACTGGTCAAGCACGTCGCGGAGACCGAGCAGGGTTGGGTGGAGACGGCCCAGGGCCGGCCGTACTCCATCCAGCGGACGCCGGACACCTGGCATCTGTCGTTCCAGCTGGAGGACGGCGAGACGGTGGCCGGGGTGCTGAAGTTCTGGGACGACGTCGCGCGGCGCACCGAGGAGTTCGTGCGGTCCGTGCCGAGCCTGAACGACACGTTCGCGCTGCCCGAGGCGCCGTGGTTCCCGAAGGACGCCCGGCAGTCGATGCGCTGGCTGCTGCTGCACCTGATCGAGGAGACGGCCCGGCACGCCGGTCACGCGGACATCGTCAGGGAGTCGCTGGACGGGAAGACCGCCTTCGTGTTGGTGGACGAGGAGCGGCAGGGCAGGGAAGGGTAGGGGGAAGGGCAGGGCGGCGGCGTTTCTGGGGTGTGTCGGCGTTCTAGGCTGGGCGTGAGGGTCGGGCGCTGCTCGGCGGCGGCCCGACCGGGCGTTTATGCCGAGGTGCGTTTACGCCGAGGTGACAGGGACGCGAGGGGTGCGATGTCGGCGATCCGGCTGCTGGTACTGGGCGCCGTGCGGCAGCACGGCCGGGCGCACGGCTATCAGGTGCGCAACGACCTGGAGTACTGGGGCGCCCATGAGTGGTCGAACGCCAAGCCCGGATCGATCTACCACGCCCTCAAGCAGATGGCCAAGCAGGGACTGCTGCACGCGCACGACATCGCGCCCAGCACCGCCGGTGGTCCGCCGCGCACCGAGTACGAGGTGACCCCGGCGGGGGAGGCGGAGTATTTCTCGCTGCTGCGGGAGGCGCTCTCCCGGGCGGACCAGAAGGTCGACGTGCTGAGCGCCGGGATCGGCTTCATCGTGGACCTGCCGCGGGACGAGGCGGTGGCGCTGCTCAAGCAGCGGGTGCGGGCGCTGGAGGAGTGGCGGTCCACGGTCACGGAGTACTACACGCCGGCGGAGGGGCCGGGGCAGCTCGGCCACATCGGCGAGATCATGAACCTGTGGGTGCACTCGGCGGACACCGGCGTGGACTGGACGCGGGGGCTGATCGAACGGATCGAGGGCGGGGCGTACGTCTTCGCGGGCGAGGGGGAGCCGTTCGTCGGGGTGCTCGCCGAGGGTGAGGAGAATCCGTACGCTACGGGGGAGCCTCACCCCGCGGATCGGCGTTAGCCGGCACTCTTCTGTCCCCGGCACTACTTCTGTCCCCGGCACCCCTCTGGTGGCGGTGCCCTTCTGTGGTCGATCCCCTTCTGCCGCCGGCACCCTTCGGTCGCCGATGCCTTCCTGCGGTCGCCACCGTTCTGCGGCCGGTGCTCTTCTGTGGCGGCCGATGGCTTGTCGTGCCCGTGTGTGGTGTCCTGCCGCCCTGTTAGTGGTGGAACGCCGTGGCCAGGCGTTCCGGGCGGTCCAGGGGGGCGCTCTGCCGGCGGAGTTCCGGGAGGAGTTGTGTCAGGTCGCTGAGGAAGAGGTCGGCCAGGTCGTGGGAGAAGCCGTTGCGGCAGACGATCCGTAGGACGGAGAGGTCCTCGCGGTTCGGGGGGAAGGTGTAGGCGGGCAGCAGCCAGCCGCGTTCCTTCATGCGGCGGGAGACGTCGAAGACGTCGTACGAGGTGACGTGGTCGGCCGTGGTGAAGGCGAAGACGGGCAGTTGGTCGCCGCGGGTGAGGAGGGTGAAGTCGCCCAGGGCCTCGATGCGTTCGGCGGTGGAGCAGGCCACCTCGCGGGTCGCCTGCTGGACGGCGCGGAAGCCGGACCGGCCGAGGCGGAGGAAGGTGTAGTACTGGGCGGCGACCTGGGCGCCCGGCCGGGAGAAGTTCAGGGCGAAGGTCGGCATGTCGCCGCCCAGGTAGTTCACCCGGAAGACCAGTTCCTCCGGCAGTGCGTCCATGTCCCGCCACAGCGCCCAGCCGACGCCCGGGTAGACCAGGCCGTATTTGTGGCCCGAGGTGTTGATGGAGGCGACCCGGGGGAGCTGGAAGTCCCAGACCAGGTCCGGGTCGAGGAACGGGGCGATCATCGCGCCGGACGCCCCGTCCACGTGGACCGGGATGTCGAGGCCGGTGCGTTCTTGCAGTTCGTCGAGGGCCGCGCAGATCTCGGCCACCGGCTCGTACGATCCGTCGAAGGTGGAGCCGAGGACGGCGACGACGCCGATGGTGTTCTCGTCGCAGAGTGCGGCCGCGGAGGCGGCGTCCATGTGGAAGCGTTCGCCCTCCATGGGTACCAGGCGGGCCTCGACCTCCCAGAAGTTGCAGAACTTCTCCCAGCAGACCTGCACGTTGGCGCCCATGACGAGGTTGGGCCGGGCGCTGCCCGGGTAGCGGTCGGCGTTCCGGCGCATCCAGCGCCGTTTGAGCGCCATGCCGGCGAGCATGCCGGCCTCGCTCGACCCGGTGGTGGAGCAGCCGACGGCGGACGACGGGTCGGGGGCGTGCCACAGGTCGGCGAGCATCGCCACGCAGCGTCGCTCCAGTTCGGCGGTGCGCGGGTACTCGTCCTTGTCGATCATGTTCTTGTCCCGGCACTCCGCCATCAGGACCCCGGCCTGCGGTTCCATCCAGGTCGTGACGAAGGTGGCCAGGTTCAGCCGGGCGTTGCCGTCCAGCATCAGCTCGTCGTGGACGAACTGGTAGGCGGTGTGCGGGGAGACCGGCCCGTCGGGCAGGGTGCCGTGGGGCGGTGACTCCTCCATGCCGGAGACCGGGTCGGCCTCGCCGTAGAAGGGGTTGACCGGGTGTGCGGTGCGCTTCTGGTCGGACGCCGAAGCGCCTTTGTGCAAAGTCAACTGTCGCCCCTATGCGTCAAGGTTGCCGGCGTCAGGCCGTGCTTGATGGCTTTGGTGAACTTCACGACGCGCTCCGCCTGGATACGGGCGGCGGTGCGCGCGTCCTCGTCGAGCGGGGTGTCCGGGCCGCCGACGTGGGAGGTTCCGTACGGGTTGCCGTCCCGGTACTTGGCCGGGTCGGTGTAGCCCGGGGTGACGAGGATCCCGCCGAAGTGGTGGACGGTCTGGTAGAGCGCCAGCAGGGTGGACTCCTGGCCCCCGTGCCGGGTGGCGCTCGCGGTGAACCCGCTGTAGACCTTGTCGGCCAGTCTGCCCTGGTGCCAGAGGCCGCCGAGGGTGTCGAGGTACTCCTTGAGCTGGGCGCTGACGTTCCCGAACCGGGTCGGTGTCCCGAAGATCACCGCGTCGGCCCAGAGCATGTCCTCGGGGGTGGCTTCCAGGATGTCCGCGGTGGCCTCGGCGTTGGCCGCCCACGCCGGGTTGGCGTCGATCGCGGTCTGCGGCGCGAGTTCGGCGGTCCGCCGCAGCCGTACGTCCGCGCCCGCGTGCTCGGCGGCGTCCGCGATCCACTGGGCGAGCGTGGCGATGGTGCCCGTCGACGAGTAGTAGATGACGGCGACGTGCACGTCGTGCGCGGGCAGGTGCATACGCATACCTCCTCACGGCTGACAATACGGGCATGAGGAGGGTGGGGCCATTACCGTCGGCCCGACGATGGTTCAGGCGCCGAGCGTGCCGTTCTTGACGGCATCGACGACGGCGGACCAGTGGGTGGCGGCGAACGTCAGCACCGGGCCGTGCGGGTCCTTGCTGTCCCGGACGGGGGCGAGGCCGGGGAGGTCGTCCCTGACTTCGAGGCAGTCGGCGCCGTCGGGGTTGCTGTGGCTGGACTTCCGCCAGCGGGCTGCGCCGGAAGTCTGAGAAGGTCATGATCTTGGCCAGGCCGCCGGTCATGAGCGGGTGGCCGACGGTGGTTTCCGGCAGGGTCTGGAGAAAGCTCTGGGGGAGCGCATCACCTCGACGATGTGCTCCCGTTGCTCGGCCAGCTGTGCAGGAGGAAGCAGCGGGTTGCGGATCAGCGACTCGCGGAGGATCGCCCAGTACGAGGGGCGTTCCTCCTGCTGCCGAGCTTCGCTCGCGCGATCCGTGCGCGTACCGTTTTCGTCGGGTTGCCTGGCGCAACCCAAGTGCCTTCCACGCTACGCACGTTGGCGTCACGCTGTGAGGGAATCGTCACACTGTGCACAGAAGGGTGCTCGGCCCGTGCTCAGCCATTTCCACCACGACCACGACGTCCACGACTGCACCGAGGCGCTGCGGACCGCCCTGCGGGCCCACGACATCACGTCGCCGTCGCTCGGCGTCGATCTGCCGGGGCTCGCGGGCAGTTACGCGCTGCCGCTCGTCGCGCTCGGGAACGGCAACACCGAGACGGCCCGCAGGCTCACGGACATGCGGCACAAGGCGGCAGTGCGGTAGCCGCACAAGGAAAAGACGTCAGCTCGCGCTGGCCAGCGACAGCTTCGCGGCGAAGCCGAGGAAGGCCGCGCCGGCGCCCGCGGACAGGCCCGCGGTCAGGCGCCGGCGGCGGCGGAAGGTGGCCGCCAGGAACGTACCGCTGAAGATCAGCACCGACAGGTACGTGAAGCTGAACAGCTGGGCCCAGGCGCCCAGGGCCAGGAACGACAGCACCGGGTGGGCGTAGGACGGGTCCACGAACTGCACGAAGAAGGAGATGAAGAAGAGGATCGCCTTGGGGTTCAGGAGGCTGACGATCAGGGCGCGGCGGTAGGGGCGTTCGGCGGCCTCCTTGCGGGATGCCGCGGGTGCCGCATCGGCCGCCTCCGGGGTCCCCGCGTCGCGCGTCGCCTGCCGTGCCTCGCGGCCGCGCCACAGGGCCCATGCGCCGCGCAGCATCCCGACCGCGAGCCAGGTCAGATATCCCGCGCCGGCGAACTTCACGATGCCGAAGAGGACCGGGCTGGCCTGCAGCAGGGAGGCCACGCCCCCCGCGGAGAGCGTCATCAGCACCGTGTCGCCGCACAGCACTCCGGCCGCCGCCCGGTACGCCACCCGGGGGCCGCGGCGGGCCGCCACCGAGACGACGTACAGCGAATTGGGCCCCGGCAGCAGAATGATCAGCGCGAGCCCGACCAGATATGTCGACAGATCCGTTATCCCCAGCATGGGCGGAAGGATCTCACCCCGGATTCCGCCCGCCCCACCGCTTTTCAGGATCCGGACTTGCACCTCACGCGGCGTGAGGACACATCGTGGAGTGCGTACCGAGGAAGGGAGCGGAAGTGAGCTATTCGGTAGGGCAGGTCGCGGCCTTCGCCGGAGTGACGGTGCGCACCTTGCACCACTACGACGAGATCGGGCTGCTGCACCCCGGTGAACGCAACCACGCAGGTCACCGCCGCTACGGCGACGACGACCTGGACCGGCTGCAGCAGATCCTGTTCTACCGCGAGCTCGGTTTCCCGCTCGACGAGGTCGCGGCCCTCCTGGACGATCCGGGCGCCGATCCGCAGGAACACCTGCGGCGCCAGCACGGTCTGCTGACCGCACGGATCGGCAAGCTCCAGGAAATGGCCGAGGCCGTCGAACACGCCATGGAGGCACGCAGGATGAACGTACGGCTCACACCGGAGGAGAAGTTCGAGGTCTTCGGGGATTTCGACCCCGACGCGTATGCCGCGGAAGCCGAGGAGCGCTGGGGCGGGACGGACTCCTACCAGGAGTCGCAGCGGCGGACGGCGGCGTACACGAAGGAGGACTGGAAGCGGCTGACGGCGGAATTCGACGGCCTCCACCGCCGGATGGCCGATCTGCTCGCCGAGGGCGTGCCGGCGGACTCGGAGGCGGCGATGGACGTCGCGGAGGAGCACCGGCGGTTCATCGGCCGCAGCTATTACGAGTGCTCCCACGAGACGCACACCGGGCTCGGCGAGATGTACGTCGCCGATGAGCGGTTCACCGCCACCTACGAGGCGATCCGGCCCGGGCTCGCCGTGTACATGCGGGACGCGATGCTGGCCAACGCGGTCCGCCACCTGTGATCCGTACGGGCCGGGGGACCGCTTCCCCGGCCCGTACGACGCGCGTCCGGGTACCGGCCGGCCGGGGTGCCGGCTCAGCCCATGGGGGCGATCACCACGGCGGTCCCGTAGGCGCACACCTCGGTGCCCACCTCGGCCGCCTCGGTGACGTCGAAGCGGAACATCAGCACCGCGTTCGCGCCGCGGGAGCGGGCCTGCTCGATCAGCCGCTCCATCGCCTGGTTGCGGGTCTCCACGAGGGTTTTGGTCAGGCCCCGCAGCTCGCCGCCGACCAGCGACTTCAGGCCGGCGCCGAGCTGGCTGCCGAGGTGCCGGGAGCGCACCGTGAGGCCGAAGACCTCGCCGATGACCCGTTCCACGTGAAACCCGGGGATGTCGTTCGTCGTCACCACCAGGACGTCGGCCTGTGCGTGCTGTCCGCCGCCGTAATCCTCGATGCCCATGGGTGCGCACCTCCTCAGGGGCCAGGATCACCCGGGCTCGGGGGTACGGCCAGCGGTGGGGGAGCGGTCGGGTGGACGGCCTGTGTCGGGGGCGGGGGCGGGCGTCTGGAACCATGGGGGTCACGGGGCGTTGATAGCTTTGGGCCGACACCCGGCGCCCGCGCCCGTCCACAGCTCGTATCCCAGCTCGTCGCACCGCACGATCCGGCGCCCTCGACCCAGGAGCCTTCACCCCGTGAATACTCTCGCGCTCGGCCCCCAGTGGCTGGACCCGGACTATCTGATCGCGACGTTCGGACTGATCGGCGTCCTGGTCATCGTCTTCGCGGAGTCCGGCCTGCTGATCGGCTTCTTCCTGCCGGGCGACGCGCTGCTGTTCACCACGGGCCTGCTGGTCACGACGAACAAGATCACCCAGCCGCTGTGGGCGGTGTGCGTGCTGATCGTGCTCGCGGCGGTCCTCGGCGACCAGGCGGGCTACCTCTTCGGCCGCAAGGTGGGGCCGTCGCTCTTCAAGCGGCCCGACTCCAAGCTCTTCAAGCAGGAGAACGTGGCGAAGGGCCATGAGTTCTTCGAGAAGTACGGCCCGAAGTCGCTGATCCTGGCGCGCTTCGTGCCGATCGTCCGGACGTTCACGCCGATCATCGCGGGCGTGAGCCGGATGAGCTACCGCCCCTTCATCACCTTCAACCTCATCGGCGGTGCGCTGTGGGGTGCGGGGGTCACGGTGATGGGCTCGCTGCTGGGCAATATCCCGTTCGTCCACAAGAACATCGAGATGATCCTGATCGCGATCGTGCTGATCTCGGTCGTGCCGATCGCGATCGAGTTCCTGCGCGCCCGCGGCAAGGCGAAGAAGGAAGCGCCGGCCGTTCCCGGCGGCCCCGGCCCGCACGGCGCGACCGCCGCCGAGCCGACCCGCCGCGGCCGCCACGCCAAGCGCTGACCGGACGACCCGGCACCCCAGCACTGACGCCAGCCCCCTCCGGCCCCCCTCCCCCCCAACGGGAGGGACGGGCCGGAGGGGGCTTGTGTGTGGGCTTCGCTTCCCAGGGCGGCGAACCCCACGGCGGGGAAGCCGAGAACGTACGCAGGCCGCCCGCCGCAGGCATCGTCGACCCGCCCGCCGCACGCACGGCGGGCATGCAAGCATCGTGGGTAGGCGGCACAGCGCAGCGATTCGGCACAGTGCAGCGAATTGGCACAGGAGGAGCGAACACCGTGGCGTCGGACCCACAACGCGGCCAGCGCAACACCCACAGCGACAAGGACGGCACGAAGGCCCGCGGCAGCAAGGGCAGCGCCGGCCCCGAGCCGGCGGGGGAGGACCGCAAGCCCGCCTCCGACGAGGCACACAGCGCCTTCACGCCGCCGCTCGGCGTGCCGTACCCGCCGCTGCCCGAGGACGAGCACCCCACCTCCGAGTTCGCCCTGCCCGCGGGACTGCGTCCGGAGCCGCCCGCGGAGCAGGAGGGCTCCGCGTTCGTGCCGCCCGCAGGCACCACCACGGGTCAGACCCCGTTGCCCACACCCGTCGGCGCCACGGCGATGAGCCTGGCCTTCACCCCGCCGCACGGCATTCCCACGGTCCGCCTCACCAAGGAGGCGCCGTGGCAGGACCGGATGCGCACGATGCTGCGGATGCCGGTCGGGGAGCGGCCGGTGCCCGAGCGGCGGGAGCGCGGCGACGAGGAGGCCGGCCCGGCCGTCCCCCGTGTCCTCGACCTGACCCTGCGTATCGGGGAGATCCTGCTCGCCGGCGGTGAGGGCGCCGAGGACGTCGAGGCGGCGATGTTCGGTGTGGCGCACGCCTACGGGCTGGAGCGGGTCGAGCCGACCGTCACCTTCACCCTGCTGTCGATCTCGTACCAGCCGTCGCTGGTCGACGACCCGGTGACGGCCAGCCGGACGGTGCGGCGGCGCGGGGTGGACTACAACCGGCTGTCCGCAGTGTTCCGGCTGGTCGACGAGATCACCTCCGAGGGGATCACCCTGGAGGAGGCGTACCGCGGGCTGGCCGAGATCCGCCGTAACCGGCACCCGTACCCGAGCTGGGCGCTGACGGTGGCCTCCGGGCTGCTGTCCGGTGCGGCGTCGATGCTGGTCGGCGGCGGGTCGCTGGTGTTCCTGGCGGCGGCGGTGGGCTCGATGCTCGGCGACCGGCTGGCGTGGCTGGCGTCCGGGCGCGGGCTGCCGGAGTTCTACCAGTTCGTGGTGGCCGCGATGCCGCCCGCCGCGGTGGGCCTGGCCTTCGGGCTGGCGCACTCCAGCGTGCAGGCGTCCGCGGTGATCACCGGTGGTCTGTTCGCGCTGATCCCGGGGCGGGCGCTGGTCGCCGGGGTGCACGACGGGCTGACCGGCTACTACATCACCGCCGCGGCCCGGCTGCTGGAGGTCGGCTATCTGATCGTCGGCATCGTGGTCGGCGTGCTGAGCGTGCTCTACATCGGGTTGCAGGTGAACCCGGGGCTGAAGCGGCTCAATCCGGAGCAGGCGCTGGCGGCGTACAACGAGCCGCTGGTGCAGACGCTGGCGGCGATGCTGCTGGCGCTGGCGTTCTGCGTGCTGCTCCAGCAGGAACGTCACACCGTGGCGTTCGCGACGCTGAACGGCGGGGTGGCGTGGGTGGTGTACGGCGCGCTCGCCAACGTCGCCGGGATCAACCCGGTGCCGGCCACCGCGATCGCGGCCGGTCTGGTGGGCCTGTTCGGGCAGCTGCTGTCCCGGTACCGGTACGCGTCCGCGCTGCCGTACGTGACCGCCGCGATCGGCCCGCTGCTGCCCGGTAGTGCCACGTACTTCGGGCTGCTCAACTTCGCCCAGGGGCATCTGCCGCAGGGGCTGACGTCGCTGGTGCAGGCGGCCTCGCTGGCGCTGGCCATCGCGGTGGGGGTCAACCTCGGTGCGGAGGTCGCCCGGCTGTTCCTGCGGGCGCCCGGGATGCTGGAGGCGGGCGCCGGCCGCCGCGCGGCCAAGCGGACCCGCGGCTTCTAGCGGGAGGCCCGGTCCCTCGCTCCAGGGGAGACCCCTGGGGGGAGGCACCCCCCTGGGGTGTCTCCCCGGTCAGGCCACGGCCGGCAGCGCGGACTTCGCGCCGTCGGTGAGCGCGCGCCGTGCGCTGTGGGTGAGGGCGGGCTTCTCGCTCTGCGCGAAGACGTAGAGCAGCGCCGGGTGGGTGGCGCCGAAGGCCAGCACGAACCGGTTGAGGCCCATGAACTGCCCGATGCCCAGGTGGAAGAGCGTCATCGAGCCGAGCCATGCCTTGGCCGCGGGCTTCGGCAGCACGAAGACCAGCGGGAAGCCGACCTCCGCGGCGACCGTTCCCCAGGTGATGAGCTTGCCCAGCATCGGGTACTTGTGCACGAGCTGGTAGACGCGCTTGTCGCCGTAGTTGTGCGTACGGATGACTCCGCTGAACGCCTCGCCGCTGAGCCACACCGGGGACACGAGCTTGACCACGCCGGAGGCGAGGTATGAGATGGTCGTCTCCAGGGCCAGGGCCCGCATGGCCACGTCGCGGGCCTTCTCGCCGTCCTTGAAGGTACCGGTCGAGGCAAGGACGATGTTGATCACCTGCTGGAGCTGGTCGGCGCCGTCCCCGCCGAAGGGGGAACGCAGCCGTCCGGCCGCGCCCGTCACCGCCAGCACGGCGCTGCCCGCCGTGCGGACCGCGCGCTTGTGGCCCCAGATCAGCGTGGCGGCGGAAGCACCCGCCTGCACTCCGTACAGGGCGACCGCTGCCTTCTTGGAGTCAAGGGCGCGGGTCAGCCGGGGAAAGCGCTTGGCGAACTTGGGGCGCATGTTCGCAATCTGGCCGCTCAGCATTTCGCCGTCTTCGAACTTACGCGTCTGGCTCAGCATTTCCAGTGCGGAGACCAGGGTACCCAGCGAAGCCACTCGGCGTGCCGTGACCTCGGGCGGAGCGCTGAGGAACATGGTTGGGTGCTCCCGATGGTGTGATGCGAGTATTGATGGGTATGGAAAACGGCGGCACGGTATGCGTATCGGGCGTACCGTGCCGCCGCGTTTTCATCAGACGGGGCTAACGATGCCGGTCAGCATCGCCTGCCGGCCGGCTGTTCAGCGCTGGATGTCCTTGGTGACCTCGTGCAGCGCGTAAGCGGTGGCGGAGGTCACGGCGACGCCCTCGGGGGTCGCCATGGCGGCCAGCGGGGTGAGCATGGTCGGGGTCGCGTCGTTGCCGATACGGCCCGGCGCCACGTCGACCAGCTCGGTGTTGGCGAAGTCAGCCACAATAGACATTACTTTCCTCTTTCTCTCAGAAAATCTCAGAGCGAGTTCTCCAGCCGTTCGGCGGGAGGGCGCGGACTCACGCGGCACAGAGGTGCCGAGTGAGCTCGCAGCTTCCAGTCGAGAGGGTTGATCGGCTCGCTATGCGGCTATCAGAGATGGAGCATTGGCGGGGGTGACGTCTCCGTCCAGCGGGAATTCCAGGGAGACGAAGACGGGATCGATGTGCCGGTCCGCCGGGCTGGTGGGGTACGAGTGCAGCAGCATGAACTGGCTGTGCGAGGCGCCCTCGGCATGCGGAAGGTGGAGCTGGATGTAGCGGGCCAGCAGCCGGTAACCGGATGCCGTCGTGACGGGGAGCACTTCCGAGCCGAAGGCGACCGCCTGGGCAAGGGTGTGCTGGGTCGCGTCGAACAGGGCCTTCGGGGGCCGGTTGCGCGCGTTCCACACCAGTGCGTACCACGGCCGGTCGTGGACGATCGGAACCTCCGTCCACTCACCGGGCTTGCCGTCCGTGATGTCGCGGTAGAGAAGGTGGTTGTCCTTGGTTCCGGGATTCGGCCCGAAGAAGCGCCAGTTCGGGGTCGGAATCCGCACCTTGCCGCGGCGCATGAGGTTGTCGAAGCGCTGCTCGGGAATCTGCGCCGCGGCCGTCGCGGCCAGCCATGTGGCCAGTGACGCCGTGACGACGGCTGTCTTTACGCGTTCGGTGTTCACTTTCATGATCACGCCAGTTCCTCCTCCCGCTCCACGGTGCCCTCAGCGGCTCGGCGCCCCTTGGTGGACGGCTGCCACGACGGTCCGAGCGGCTCGGAGGGCGGTTCGCCGGCGATCAGCTCCGCGACCTCTTCGGCGTGCGGCCGCACGGCGAGAACGGACTCGTGGTCGGAGCCGGCGACGAAGTGGTGCCGGGCCCGGTCCGAGATGACGGCCAGCCTGGCCTGGATCCCGGCGTGCCGGGTGTTGTCACCGATGTTGTTCTCCGCCGTGATGACGGTCAACGGGCAGTCCAGAGCGGTCAGTTCCGGATAGGTCATCGCGTCCCGGTACTCCCGGTAGGCCTTGGCCCACGTACGGGGGTTCGCCAGGAACGCCGTGTAGCTCTTGTTGATGTCCCGGCGGTACTGCTGGTTCGTGTTCATGGCGGGGCGGAAGACCGAAAGGCCGGTCGCCGCGAACACCTGCTCCATCAGCATGCGCTGGTGGGACCACTGGTCGACCTCGGTACGGCGGGAGTGGCGCAGGCTGACCACTTCGGTGGCGTCGATCATGACCACGTGGGTCACGCCCTTCACCGCGTCCGGGTGCAGCGACGCATAGGCGGCGACGAGGTATCCGCCCAGGGAGTGGCCTGCCAGCACCACCGGAAGGCCGGCGATGTAGGTGTCGCGCAGCTCCTGCAACAGCTCGAAGTGCGGCTCCAGGCCGTAGGTGGGGTCCGGCGTGCTGAGCCCGTAGCCGGGACGGTTGAACCGCACATACCCCATGTCTGCGGGAAGTGCGCCGCAGACCCAGTCCCAGTACTCCTGGGGCGCACCCATACCGTTGTCGAGCAGAACGACGCGCCGAGCCTGCGGAGGAATATGGACGGCGACCTCGACGAGGCTGCCGTCCGGCCTCTCGTGCAGCAGGTAGCGACGCGCACGTTCGCGCCTACCGGTGAATCGCGTTACCGCACCGGTCAGCAGGCTGGCGCCGGCCAGGCCGGCCATGCCAACGGCGAATTGGCGCTCAAGAGACGCCACATTCCCCTCCCCCGTGATTCGAAGTGGCTGTTGTCGAGAAACCTAACACGCGGTTCCCGGATAAAATAACGAGTTAATTGACTCTCTGCGCCGGGTGAGTTCTCTGGCGGGGCATCGGAACACGGACTCCTGCACTTCGGGTGTGCTTGCGGAGTTCCATGTACAGCTCGCCTATCGTGGCCTTCAGGGTGGCGATCTCTTGGGTGAGTTCGGCTATCCGGGAGGCATTTTCGGAGGTCTTGCCACTCTCGCCGGCGAGGCCATTACGGCCTCCCTCAATAAACTGCCGGCGCCAGTTCGAGACGGACTGCTCGGAGACTCCTGCCTCCCGAGCTGCTTCGGCTGCGGTGAGTTCACCGGTCACCACTCTCAGTACGAGAGCGAATTTCTTGTCTGCCGGCAATATCGGAGGACGTCCCACGTGCGACCCTCTTTCGTCATCCGTTTTTCTGGGTGCTGACCCTCAGGGCTTGACGTAACAGCAGATGAACATCGGGGCGCGTTCGCTGTAGGGACTTCCGTCCCAGTGCGCGAGGTGGGATTCGGGCGTGAGTCCCGCTGCCCGGGCGTAGCCGTCGATGTCCTCGGGCGTGGTCAGCCGGGTGAGTTCGGAGCCCACCCGGGTGGTCCCGTCGGCCTGGTACAGGATGTGCGAGCAGTGCCACAGACCGCCGTCGAGCAGGGTGGAGTGGGTCTGCACGCCGGTGCCGGGCTCCGGGTGGGGCAGGAAGTAGGTGGTGCGCCTGAGGCCTTCGTGCATGTCCAGGATCGGCGGCTTGTTGTGCGTCTCGATGACGAGCCGGCCGCCGGGGGCCAGGAGATCGGCCGCGCGCCGGACGGCCTGCTGCTGCTCTTCGGGAGTGGTGAGCACCGAAAGCGTCGCGCACACGCAATACACCAGCGCGTAACGCGACTTCGAGGTGTAGGTGCGGATGTCGCCGTGCACCGGAGTGACGTCCCCGGTGCCGTCCGCCTGCTTGGCGCGGAGCTCGTCCAGCATCTCGGGCGAGGAGTCCACGCCCGTTATGTGGCCGACCTTCCCGGAGAGCGGGAGGGCAATGCGGCCCGTGCCGACGCCGAACTCAAGGGTTCCCCCCTCGGGATCGGGATGGAGGGCCGCCAGCCCCTCGACCGCCGCGGCGGTAATCGCGTCGTCCGGAAGCAGCCGGTCGTACCAGCCGGCGAACTGACGCCCGTAGCCTATGTCGTGGACCCCGTTTTCCACTCGAGCTTCCCCTCTCTTCTGCCCCCACTGTCGATGCCCGGGGAACGTCAAGAAGACGAAGAGCGAGGCAAGGCGCGACACGCCACCGGTGGGGGGCGGACGGAAGGTCCGTAGCCGCCTGCATGGTTGGTCAGACCAGCGGCTGATGCCGATCCCCTGATGGCGTCTCAACGAAGTGTGGGGGGAGTAACTTTAGAACGAATAATATCAGCCACGTCTGTGGACTGGCAATCGACTATCTGGCGCAATCAGCCTGTTCCCAACGGGAGTTGGGAGTGGTTGACGGTGAAACAGATGAGTGTTCCTGCATTAGTGGGCCGGATTGATTTGGTGCGCTGCCGGCGAGAGTGACAAGGCGGCTGCGTTGCGTATACCGAAACAATGCCGGAGCGCGGAGAGCGCCGCGAAATAACCGGACATGCCGTGCACACCCGGACCCGGCGGGGTGCCCGAGGAGCACAGGAAAACGCCGGGCAGCGGCGTGCGGTAGGGATCGAGGCGCGGAACGGGCCGGGCGATGCTCTGGTACAGCGTCATCGCGCCGGTGCCGATGTCCCCGCCCACGTAATTGGGGTTGTAGGCCTCGTACGACGCGGCGGGCACGGAGCGGTGGGCGAGCACGGTGTCCCCGAAACCCGGGGCGTAGCGCTCGATGCGGGCCCGCACCAGCTCGAACGGGTCGGTGGGATCGCCGTTCGGCACATGCGCGTACGCCCACACCGGGCGCTTCCCGGGCAGCGCGCGTCCCGGATCGGTCGCCGCCGGATCCACGACGAGGACGAAGGGTTCCCGGGTCCGGATCCTGCGGGCGGTCGCCGTCTCCTGCCGGACGATGTCGGCGCGGGTGCCGCCCAGATGCACCGACCCGGCCCGGCCGACCGCGGGATCGGCCCAGGGGATCGGCTCGGAGACCAGGAAGTCGACCTTGGCGGCGCCCGGACCGTAACGGAAGCGCGCCAGGCCGCGCGCGTAGGAGCGGGGCAGCCGGTCGCCGGCGAGCGCCAGCAGGCTCTTGGGACTGGTATCGAGCAACACCGCTCGTGCGTCGCCGAGTTGGGCCAGGTCCGTCACCTCGTGCCCGGTGTGGAAGACGCCGCCGTGCGCGGTGATGTCGGCGGCCAGCACCTCGGCGATGCGGGCGCTGCCGCCGCGCGGCAGCGGCCAGCCCGAGCCGTGCGCGAGGTGGCCCAGCAGCACGGCCACCGCGCCGGCCGCCGGGCTCGGCAGCCTGCCGACCGCGTGGGCGGCGACCCCGGTGAGCAGGGCGGCCGCCTCCTCGCCGCGGAAGTACGTCGCGCCGAGCGCGGTGCCGTGCACCGCCACCCGACTCGCCAGCAGCAGGGCCGCCGCGGGGTCCCGCGGCAGCCGGCGCTGCCCGTTCATGATCAGGCCGACGATGCCGTCGCTGTGCTCCAGCAGGGGCGCCATCAGCCGCCACCAGCGCGGGCCGTCGGGGCCCAGGTGCGCGCAGGTCTCTGCCAGTGACCGGTACGCCAGGGCCGCGCGGCCCCCGTCGAGCGGATGGGCGTAGGCGATCTCGGGCTGCAGCAGCTCGACGCCGCGCTCCGCCAGGCCGAAGGCACGGAAGAACGGCGAGGCGGCGGCCATGGGGTGGACCGCGGAGCAGAGGTCGTGCAGCACACCGCTGTCGAAGAGGGGCGCGGTGCGCAGCCCGCCGCCGATGGTGTCGGCCCGTTCGTACAGCGCCACCCGCAGGCCGGCGCGGGCCAGGACCACTCCGGCCGCGAGTCCGTTGGGCCCGGTGCCCACGATGGCCACGTCGGTGCCGTTCACCACTTCTCGTCGCTCCTGATCGGACGCAGCCGGATGGTCTGCTCGTTGAGGGTGGCCGGCGGAAGCCCGCCGAAGGCCAGGGAGAGGGAGAGCGTGGTCTCCGTGTCGCGGGGGGCCGCGTGGTCCGGGTACCGGGCCGGGGCGCGGGCGGAAAGGCCGGAGTCGGCGTGCAGCTGGGAGCCGGCGAGCCGGCGGTAGAGCGCATCGCGGGCCATCAGGTCCTGGTGCCGTCCGCTGGCCCGGACCCGGCCGTCCTCCAGCACCACGATCTGCTCGGCGTCGATCACCGTGGAGATCCGGTGGGCGATGGCGATGACCGCGCAGTGCCGGGAGACCCGCTGCAGCACGTCGCGGAAGTCCCGCTCCGAGTCCGAGTCCAGGTGGGAGGTGGCCTCGTCCAGCAGCATGACCGCCGGTTTCTGCAGCAACGTGCGGGCGATGCACAGGCGTTGGCGCTGGCCGCCGGACAACCCGCTGCCCTGGTCGCCGAGTTCGGTGTCGAGGCCCTGCGGGAGTTTCGCCACCACCTTGCCCAGGCCGGCCATCTCCACCGCCTGCCGGATGTCGTCCTCACCGGCGTCGGGGCTGGCGTAGGTCAGGTTCTCCCGGAGGGTGCCGCGCAGCGCCGCGCTGTCCTGCTGGACGTAACCGACCAGCCCGCGCAGGGTGTCGAGGGGGAGCGCCTCGATGTTCCGGCCGCCGACCAGGATGCTGCCGCCGGTGGCCGGATAGAAGCGTTCGATGAGCTGGAACAGCGTGGTCTTGCCCGCGCCGGACGGGCCGACGACGGCGGTCAGCCCGCGCGCCGGGACGCTGAGCGAGACGCCGTGCAGGACCTGGGTCCGCTCGCCCTGGTCCCCGCGCTCGTAGCCGAAGCGGACGTCGCGGAACTCGATCGCCGCCCGGCCGTGGGCCGGCAGTACCAGGGGCGCGGACCGGGAGGCGTCCTGTGTTCCGCCGCCCTCCTGGGGCATGGCGGCCAGCTCGTCGACCTTCTGGATGGCGGCCCGGCCCTGGACGAACTGGCCCACCGCCATGAAGAACATCACCAGCGGGGAGACCAGCTGGAACAGGTACATGATGAACGTGGTCAGGGCGGCCATGGTCATCTCGCCGCGGGCCACCCAGGCCATCCCGACCCCGACGACGACGGCCAGCGCGCCCTGCGTGCCGACGTTCATGGACGGTGTCAGCAGGGCGCCGTAGGCGGTGCCCCGGATGCCGGACCGCCGGGCGTTCCCGGCCAGTGCGCCGATCTTGTCGGCCTCCCGGGACTCGGCGCGGGACGCCTTGACCGTGGGCAGGGCGGAGAGCACGCGCTGGACGGCGGTACCGAACGCGCCGATGTCGTCGCGGTTCTCCAGCGCCACCTTGCGCAGCTTCCGGGCGAGCAGGAGGGAGACGACGCTTGCCGCGCCGAGACAGCCCAGGGTGATGAACATCAGGCCCACGTCGATGCAGAACATCAGCACCACGCCGCCGATCACCGTGACGCCACTGGTTATCAACTGGGTCAGGCTCTGCGAAAGGGCGATCTTCACCAGTGAGGTATCGGTGACCGTGCGGGTGAAGATATCGCCCTGGGGCCGTTTCCCGAATGCGGTGAGATCGGCGCGCAGCAGACGTTCGGTCAGCAGCCGGCGGACGTCGAAGACGATGTTCTCCCCGGCCCGGCCGATCACGTAGGCCTGGAGAGAGGTGAGGAGCGCGCCGGCGCAGAAAAGGGCGACGAGCCAGGTGATGGGGGCGCCCAGCGATTCGCCGCGGCCCGCCGCCTCGATCAGCCGGCCGATGGCCACCGGCTGGGTGAGCGAGGCGGCCACCCCCGCCAGGCCCAGTGCCACGCCCGCGACCAGCAGCGCGGTGTGCTGTCTGAAGACCGTGGCGACCAGCCCGGTGCGTTTGGTCCTGCCCCTCTGGCTGGCGCGGCCGACGCGATGTGCCATGAGTGCTCCCCCCGCTTTGGCGACGGTCGCGCCGTGCGCGACCAAGAGGACCGCCGTGCCTTTTGGGGCCCTCTCGCCAAGGTCGCGAAGCTAGCACCGCGGCCCGCTGTCAAGTTAGGAGTTAATTGGCCGCCGGAGCGCACTCGACGGAATATGCGGGAGGTGTGCGCGGCCGGAGTAATTTAATTTATCCGCTGCTTATTTCGGAGCGAATCGACGGGCGGACGGCCGCTGCACGCAGATTTTACTTTCCCCGGGCTGCTTTTTACCGGAACTCGGGAATTTCCCCGCCGGTGTCCGTGTCGCGTGACCGCGGAACGGGCGCGAGGCATGGTGGCACCGGGCGCGGGCACAAAGGACGACGGGCGGCACCCGGATGGATGCCGCCCGTTCGCGTACGAAAATCACCGGGCGCGCAGCTGCGCCCGGGCTCTCGGATCAGTGCCCGCCGTGCGCCTCGAAGCGCTTGTACGAGGCCTCGATCTCGGCCTCGGCGTCCGAGCGGCCGACCCAGTTGGCGCCCTCGACGGACTTGCCCGGCTCCAGGTCCTTGTAGACCTCGAAGAAGTGCTGGATCTCCAGGCGGTCGAACTCCGACACGTGGTGGATGTCACGCAGGTGCTCCACACGCGGGTCGGACGCCGGGACGCACAGCAGCTTGTCGTCGCCGCCGGCCTCGTCCGTCATCCGGAACATGCCGATGGCCCGGCACTTGATGAGACAGCCGGGGAAGGTCGGCTCGTCCAGGATGACCAGGGCGTCCAGCGGGTCGCCGTCCTCGCCCAGGGTGTTCTCGACAAAGCCGTAGTCCGCCGGGTAGCTGGTCGAGGTGAAGAGTCGACGGTCCAGGCGGATCCGACCGGTCTCGTGGTCCACCTCGTACTTGTTCCGCGAACCCTTCGGGATCTCGATGGTGACGTCGAACTCCACGGGTGGCTCCTCCATGATCAACACATACGTCTGGTGATTAAGTGTCCCCCACGCAGGTGTGTGGTGGCGAAAGGGGCTGGTCCGAGGTGCCGGAGACCAGGAAATGGCAGGTCAGATGGCAGTCGGCGCAGCGTTCGGCGCAGCGCACCGCACGGCGGGCGACCGACGCGGCCGGGCGCTCGGCCCGGGCGGCGGCCGGCACCGTACGGCAGACCTGGCAGGACACCCCGCGGCACACCCAACAGACCTGGCGGCTGACGGCGGTCTCCGCAGCCACCGGCCTGACGGTCGCGCTCGTCGCGGTGGCGGCGGCCGGCCCGTGGGACTCGGGTCAGCGTACGGCCGAGCGCGCCGAGGCGGCGGTGGTGGACGGAACCAGTGGCGAGCATCACGCCGCGAAGCCCGACCGTCCGGCGCCCAGCGCCGCGCCCGTCCTGCCCGCGCTGGGCACCCGCGCCGCCGCGGGCGCCGGCCGGGGCGCGGCACCGGTACCGACCGGCGCCGGGCTCGCCGACGCCCTCGCGCCGCTGCTCAAGGACCCGGCACTGGGCGAACTGCGCACCGCCTCCGTGGTGGACGTCGCGGCCGGCCGCGAGGTCTTCAGCTCCGGCCAGGACAAGGCCGCCGTCCCGGCGTCCACGGTCAAGCTCGCCACCGCCGTCGCCGCGCTGTCCGCCCGCGGCCCGGAGCACCGCATCGACACCTCCGTCGTCACGGCCGGCAAGGACCGGATCGTCCTCGTCGGAGGCGGCGACCCCACGCTCACCGCCCGCGCCCCGCAGCCCACCGCCGCCGAGCAGCCCGCGAACCTGCGCACCCTGGCCGACGCCACCGCCCGCGCGCTCAAGCGGCGCCACCTGACCACGGTGCGCCTCGGCTACGACGCCTCCGCGTACTCCGGTCCGGTCGAGCACCCCATCGGCCCCAACGAGAACCTCGCCCCCGTGACGGCGCTGATGACCGACGAGGCCCGCCTCGACGACAGCGACCACGGCCCGGCGCCCCGCGACGCCGACCCGGCCGGGGCCACCGCCGGCACCTTCGCCGATCTCCTCCACGACCGCGGCATCACCGTCGACGGCACGCCGACGGGCACCAAGGCCCCCGCCCACGCCGACCGGCTGGCCGCCGTCCACTCGCTCCCCCTCTCCTCCCTCGTGGAGCGAATGCTCACCTACAGCGACAACGACATCGCCGAGGCGCTGGCCCGGCAGGCCGCCCTCGGCTCCGGCCAGCCGGCCAGCTTCGCCGGCGCCGCCAAGGCCGTCCACCACGCCCTCGCCCGCCAGCACCTGCCGCTGGCCGGCGCGGTCTTCAAGGACGGCAGCGGCCTGGACCGCGGCGACAAGGTGTCCGCCGCGCTGCTCTCCCGCCTCCTGCTGCAGGCCGCCGCGCCCGACCACCCGGCCCTGCGGTCCGTCGTCACCGGCCTCCCCGTGGCCGCCTTCACCGGCACCCTCAGCAACCGCTACACGGGCCAGAGCGCGGGCGCCGGCGCGGTCCGCGCCAAGACGGGCACGCTCACCGGCGTCAACACCCTCGCCGGCACGGTCGTCGACGCCGACGGCCGCCTGCTGGTCTTCTCCTTCATGACCACCGGCACCACGGATGCGCCGGGCGCGCAGCGGGCGCTGGACAACTTGGCTTCGGCGGTGGCCAATTGCGGGTGCCGCTAGCCGCTCTGCGGTGCCTCCCACGTACCTGCCTGTCCCGCCGCAAAGCGCAGCACAAGTAGGTGGTCGGCTACCCCGTGGACTCACGGGCCCGTACCGTGAAGTCATGACGAGCATCGGTGGAACCGAGATGGTCGACTGGAACCTCGCGGTCGCGACCGCGACCCGGTTCGTGCGGCCGGGCCCAGAGGTGAGCCGGGACGAGGCGCGGGCGATCGTCGCCGAGCTGCGCAAGCACGCCAAGGCGTCCGAGGCGCACGTGCGGGCGTTCACGAGGCTGGCGCAGCCGGACGCGCAGGGCGAGGTGCCGCACGACACGCCTGTCCTGGTCGTGGACCGGCCCGGCTGGGTCAAGGCGAACGTCGCCGGCTTCCGGGCGGTGCTCAAACCGCTGCTCGCCAAGATGGAGGACCGCCGTTCGACGGTCCCCGGTGGCGCGGTGCTGGGCGCGGTCGGCGGCAAGGTGACCGGCGTGGAGCTGGGCATGCTGCTGTCGTTCCTCGCGTCGCGGGTGCTCGGCCAGTACGAGACGTTCGCGCCGCCCAGCCGGGACCTGCCCGCCGGTGAGCAGGGCGGCCGGCTGCTGCTGGTCGCGCCGAACATCGTCCACGTGGAGCGCGAGCTCGAAGTGGAACCGCACGACTTCCGGCTGTGGGTGTGCCTGCACGAGGAGACGCACCGCACCCAGTTCACGGCCGTGCCGTGGCTGCGCGACCACATCGAGGGCGAGATCCAGTCGTTCCTCGGGGAGACCGACATCGATCCGGGCACCCTCTTGGAGCGGCTGCGGGAGGCCGCCCAGTCGCTGGCCGGTGCCCGGCCCGAGGGCGAGGAGGAAGCGGACGGCGGCCGCTCGATCGTCGATCTCGTCCAGACGCCGGCCCAGCGCGAGATCCTGGCGCGGCTGACCGCCGTGATGTCCCTCCTGGAGGGGCACGCGGACTTCGTGATGGACGGGGTGGGACCGGACGTGGTGCCGTCCGTCGCCGAGATCCGGGAGAAGTTCCAGAAGCGGCGGGCCAGCGGCGCCGGACGGCTCGACCAGGCGCTGCGTAAACTGCTCGGCCTGGACGCCAAGCTGCGGCAGTACCGCGACGGAGAGCGCTTCGTCCGCGCCGTCGTCGAGGAGGTCGGCATGGACGGCTTCAACCGCGTCTGGACGTCGCCGAACACCCTCCCCACCAAACAGGAGATCGCCAAACCGGCGGACTGGGTCGCGCGGGTGCACCGGAAGGCGGACGGGGCACCGTAGTCGAACGTTGTGAGCTGGGCACACCGCGTGGCAGTAGAGCGCCCCTTCAATCACCCGTCTGAGGGACCGTTACCGATGGATAGGCGTGCAATGCTCGGGGAACCGCTCGCCTCTGTCACCATCTAGGCACTCTGTGTGACGAAAAGCCCTCACCGGCCCGAGGCACCCCAGCTGAACGATTGGAAACGGACATGGGTCCCCATCCAGCGGTCGCCGCGATACGCCTGGCGGTCCGCCGCGTACTCCACGACGTGCTCACCCACCACAGCGCACAGGACCGGCACGAGCCCCCGCTCGTGCTCGTCGCATGCTCCGGCGGCGCCGACTCGATGGCGCTCGCCTCCGCCCTCGCCTTCGAGGCGCCCAAGCTGGGCGTCCGGGCCGGGGGCGTGACCATCGACCACGGCCTCCAGGAGGGCTCCGATCTGCGCGCCGCCGAGGTCGCGCTGCGGCTGCGGGCCCTGCACCTCGACCCGGTCGAGGCCGTCGCCGTCACCGTCGGCCGGGAGGGCGGACCGGAAGCCGCCGCCCGGGACGCCCGGTACGCCGCCCTGGACGCCACCGCCGAGCGCCACGGCGCCACCGCGGTCCTGCTCGGCCACACCCGCGACGACCAGGCCGAGACGGTGCTGCTCGGCCTCGCCCGCGGCTCCGGGACCCGTTCGCTCTCCGGCATGGCCGCCACCAGCGGCACCGGCGGCCGCTACCGCCGCCCCTTCCTGGACGTCGACCGCCAGACCGCCCGCAAGGCCTGCCTGATCCAGGCGCTGCCCGTCTGGGACGACCCGCACAACTCCGATCCCGCGTACACCCGCTCCCGGCTGCGCCACGAGGGCCTGCCCGCCCTGGAGAAGGCGCTCGGCAAGGGCGTCGTCGAGGCGCTGGCCCGGACCGCCCAGCTCTCCCGTGACGACGCCGACGCCCTGGACGCCTGGGCGGCCGACGCCGAGGGCGCGGTCCTCGACGACGCCGGCGGTCTCGACGTCGCGGCCCTGTACGCGCTGCCCCCCGCGGTCCGCCGCCGGGTGCTGCGCCGGGCCGTGATCGGCGCCGGTTCCCCCGCCGGTTCGCTCTTCGCCCGCCACATCGAGGAAGTGGACCGGCTGATCACCGCCTGGCGGGGCCAGGGCGCCATCAACCTCCCCGGGCGGGTCGGTGTCCGGCGGCAGGGTGGCAGACTTGTCATCCGGCAGGGCTGAGCCGCAGACGCTGCCTTGCATCTGAAGTCTCACGGCTGACGTGAACACCGAACCGAGCGAGAGTGGCACGGGTGGACGACAAGGACATGGGCTCCGACCTTCAGTCGGTACTCATCAGCAAGGAAGAGATCGACGCGAAGCTGGCCGAGCTGGCTGCCAAGATCGACGCGGAGTACGCGGGCAAGGACCTGCTCATCGTCGGTGTCCTCAAGGGCGCGGTGATGGTGATGGCGGACCTGGCGCGCGCGCTGTCCACCCCCGTCACGATGGACTGGATGGCCGTGTCGTCGTACGGCGCGGGCACCCAGTCCTCCGGTGTGGTCCGCATCCTCAAGGACCTCGACACCGACATCAAGGGCAAGCACGTCCTGATCGTCGAGGACATCATCGACTCCGGCCTGACCCTGTCGTGGCTGCTGTCGAACCTCGGCTCGCGCGAGCCGGCCTCGCTGGAGGTCGTCACGCTGCTGCGCAAGCCGGAGGCGGCCAAGGTCGCCATCGACGTGAAGTGGATCGGCTTCGACATCCCCAACGAATTCGTCGTGGGCTACGGCCTGGACTATGCGGAGAAGTACCGGAACCTGCCGTTCGTCGGTACCCTCGCGCCCCAGGTCTACGGCGGCTGACGGCGGCCTCGTGCCCGTCCGGCCGGGGTGGCCGGACGGGTCCGGCACAACTGCCGCGGCCCGGCGGGAACCCTTCGCGGCCGTCCGCCGTTGGAGCAGGGAGAGTGGAATCCCCGGCTGCATGTTCTCTGTCGGCGCAGGCGCCGGGTGACAATGCTGGGGTACCGTCCGAAGGCAGTTGTTTTTCGGGCCAGTAATACACCGTACGCACGACCAGCCCTCAGCGGGCGTTGTGCCTCACTGTGGCAGGAGGGACGGGGCCGTCAACGGCTCCGTATGGATGGACGTGAAGCGATACTTCCGTGGGCCGGTCATGTGGATCGTGCTGGCCGTCCTCGCCGTGGTCGTGTTGATGCAGGTCGTCGGCTCGTCCGGCGGCTACAAAACGGTGGACACCGGTCAGGTCGTCAAGGCGATCGCTGACAACAAGGTGAAGTCCGCCGAGCTGACCACCGGCGATGAGAACAAGATCAAGGTCGAGTTGTCGGGCTCCAACAAGGTTGAGGGCTCCAACAAGATCCAGGCGAGCTACATCGGCGACCAGGGCGTCGATCTGGCGAAGAACCTGCAGGCCAAGTACCAGACCGGCGAGATCAAGGACGGGTACACCGTCTCCCCGTCGAAGCAGAACCCCTTCGTCAGCCTGCTGGTGACGATGCTGCCCTTCATTCTGATCCCGATCGCCTTCCTGTTCCTGATAAACCAGATGCAGGGCGGCGGCTCCCGGGTGATGAACTTCGGGAAGTCGAAGGCGAAGCTGCTCACCAAGGACACCCCCAAGACGACCTTCGCGGACGTCGCGGGGTCGGACGAGGCCGTCGAGGAGCTCCAGGAGATCAAGGAGTTCCTGCAGGAGCCGGCCAAGTTCCAGGCGGTCGGCGCCAAGATCCCCAAGGGCGTGCTGCTGTACGGCCCGCCCGGAACGGGCAAGACGCTGCTCGCGCGCGCCGTCGCCGGCGAGGCGGGCGTCCCGTTCTACTCGATCTCCGGCTCCGACTTCGTCGAGATGTTCGTCGGTGTCGGTGCCTCCCGGGTCCGTGACCTGTTCGAACAGGCCAAGGCGAACGCCCCGGCGATCGTCTTCGTCGACGAGATCGACGCCGTCGGCCGGCACCGCGGTGCGGGCCTCGGCGGTGGCCACGACGAGCGCGAGCAGACCCTGAACCAGCTCCTCGTCGAGATGGACGGCTTCGACGTCAAGGGCGGCGTGATCCTGATCGCCGCGACGAACCGCCCGGACATCCTCGACCCGGCGCTGCTGCGCCCCGGCCGCTTCGACCGGCAGATCGCCGTCGACCGCCCGGACCTGCAGGGCCGCCTGGAGATCCTCAAGGTCCACCAGAAGGGCAAGCCGGTCGCCCCGGACGTCGACCTCTCGGCCGTCGCCAAGCGGACCCCCGGCTTCACCGGTGCCGATCTGTCGAACGTCCTGAACGAGGCCGCACTGCTGACGGCCCGCAGCGACGAGAAGCTGATCAACAACCACTTCCTGGACGAGGCGATCGACCGCGTCGTGGCGGGCCCGCAGAAGCGGACCCGGATCATGTCCGAGAAGGAGAAGAAGATCACCGCGTACCACGAGGGCGGACACGCCCTGGTCGCGGCGGCCTCCCCGAACTCCGACCCGGTCCACAAGATCACGATCCTGTCCCGCGGCCGGGCCCTGGGCTACACCATGGTCCTGCCCGACGAGGACAAGTACTCCACCACCCGCAACGAGATGCTCGACCAGCTGGCGTACATGCTGGGCGGGCGCGCGGCGGAGGAGCTGGTCTTCCACGACCCGACCACCGGCGCCGCGAACGACATCGAGAAGGCCACCGCCACGGCCCGCGCGATGGTCACGCAGTACGGCATGACCGAGCGGCTCGGCGCGATCAAGTTCGGCACCGACAACTCCGAGCCCTTCCTGGGCCGTGAGATGGGTCACCAGCGCGACTACTCCGAAGAGGTCGCCGCGCTGGTCGACGAAGAGGTCAAGAAGCTGATCGAGACCGCGCACAACGAGGCGTGGGAGATCCTGGTCGAGAACCGCGACATCCTCGACAACCTCGTGCTGACGCTCCTGGAGAAGGAGACCCTCGGCAAGGAGGAGATCGCGGAGCTGTTCAAGCACGTGGTCAAGCGCCCGGCCCGCCCGGCGTGGACCGGCTCCTCGCGGCGTACGCCGTCCACCCGCCCGCCGGTGCTCTCGCCCAGGGAGCTGGCCCCGGCCAACGGCTCCGTGACGGCGACCACCGTCTCCACGGAGAAGAAGGCGGAGGCCTCGGAGGAGCAGCACCCGGAGAGCTGACCCAGGGGCCCACGGCCCTGGAATACATGCCGCGCCCCCCAGGTTTAGCCTGGGGGGCGCGGCATTTCCGCGATTCACCCGCGTTCGGGCGGGCGCAGAAGGAACGAGGCACATATGACGGACCCTGTGACGCTGGACGTCGACGGCAAGATCGGTACGTTCGACGAGAAGCGGGCCGAGAACGCCGTCCGCGAGCTGCTGATCGCGGTGGGCGAGGACCCGGACCGCGAGGGTCTGCTGGAGACGCCGGCACGGGTGGCCCGGGCGTACAAGGAGATCTTCGCCGGGCTGTGGCAGAAGCCGGAGGACGTGCTCACGACCACGTTCGACCTGGGCCATGACGAGATGGTGCTGGTCAAGGACATCGAGCTGGTGTCGAGCTGTGAGCACCACCTGGTCCCGTTCGTCGGTGTGGCGCACGTCGGCTACATCCCGTCCTCCGACGGCAAGATCACCGGACTGTCGAAGCTGGCCCGTCTGGTGGACGTGTTCGCCCGGCGCCCGCAGGTGCAGGAGCGGCTGACCACCCAGATCGCGGACTCGCTGATGGAGATCCTGGAGCCGCGCGGCGTGATCGTCGTGATCGAGTGCGAGCACATGTGCATGACCATGCGCGGGGTGCGGAAGCCGGGTGCGAAGACGACGACCTCGGCCGTCCGTGGTCAGCTGCGCGATGCGGCGACCCGGGCCGAGGCGATGAGCCTGATACTGGCGCGCTGACGCGCCCGGCGGGGCGACGGGGCGGCACACCGGCCGTCCCGCCGCACGGGAGACCCCTGCGCGGGCCCGGCGGGGTCACGCCTTGAGGTGGTTGCCCAGCCATTCGAGGGCCGCGGGGATCTCGCGGCGCCAGGTGTTGAAGTTGTGGCCGCCGCTGTCGAGGATGATCGACGAGATGCGGGAGGGCGACTTCGTCTGCTCGATGAAGCGGAGCGTCTGCTTGTAGTTGGCCTCGCCCTGCTTGCTACTGGTGACCAGGAGGTTCACCGGCGGCGCGGGCAGGTGCCGCTGACGCCACAGCAGGTTGTTCTCGCGCTCCAGCCGCAGGTCGCCGCCGAAGAGGTCGCCGGTGGTGGCGTCCAGCGGGGCCTTGTAGGCGCCGGAGAGGGCCACCGCGGTGGAGTACGCCTCGGGGTGGCGCATGGTCATCTTCAGCGCGCAGTAGCCGCCGGTGGAGTCGCCGATGACGCCCCAGCTCTTCGCCTCGCGCCCTATTCGGTAGTGCTCGGTGATGTCCGCGCGCAGGTCCTTGGTGAAGAAGCTCTCGGTCTGCGGGCCGTTCGGTATGTCCACGCACTCGGTGTCCCGCGGCGGGGCGACGGTCGGCCGCATCATCACCAGGACCGTCGGCCGCATCCGGTGTTCCTTGAGCAGGCCGTGCTGGGTCTGCGGGAAATGCAGCTTCTTGTAGAGGGCTTCGGCGGTGCCCGGGTATCCGGTGAGCACCAGCGCTGCCGGGAATTTCTTCTTCGTGTATTTCTTCTGGAAGTACTGCGGCGGCAGATAGACGAACGCCGGGCTGGCGATCTTGGAGTGTTCGCCGCGGATGAGCACCTTGTCGATACGGCCGGCCGAGGAGGGCCGGGAGCCGTTCTGGACGCTGATCCGCTCGGTGCCCAGCATCTGCAGCTTGGTGCCGTTCGGGCCGGTCTGGTAATTCGTCACCACTCCGGGCTCCTGCTCCTGGCCGAAGAGGTCGGCCCAGGAGGCGTAGAAGCCGAAGGAGTTGTTGGCGAACAGGCCGACCGCGGCGAAAAGGGAGAGCTGGGTCGCCAGCAGGAGCCCGACCCGGCCGAGGACGGCGCGCCAGTTCCCCTTGGACAGGCGCGGCCAGAGCCAAACGGTGAGGATGAACAGTGCCACCGCGACGAGGACGGCAAGAAGCAGCACTTTCTTGCTGGTGAGACCCATGTGGTGCTTTCTTCCGGGCGGCCGGGTCATCCGTACCGCTGGTGGAACCCCGAGCCCTGAAACGCCGTCATACAGGGCGCAAAAAGTCCAGATGCTGCGACTAGGCTCGCACGTCTTCTCGACCGGGGCGACGGGAAAGTGATGTCTGACAGGCTAGATGGCGAAAAGTCGGAGAAGGTTGCGTGGCGAACGCCACGCTGGCTCCGCGGCCCACGGCCCGAAGCGGTGCCCGGGCTCATCGGTACGGCCGGTGCGGCCGTCGGCCTGTTGAACCTGGTGGCCGGGGTCTTCCCGCGCTTCCGGCACAGCAGGGTGCACGCCCTGGCCGAAGTACTGCCGGGCGCGGTCAGCCCGTTGGCGGCGGCCGCCTCCATCGTCGTCGGCATCCTGCTGCTCCTTCTGGCCCACGGCCTCAAACGGCGTAAGCGACGGGCCTGGGCCGCGGCGGTGGCGCTGCTTCCGGTGGGGATCGCCGCCCAGTTGGTCTACCGCCACTCCGTTTTCGGAGCGGTGCTCTCGACCGCGCTGCTGGGCTTCCTGGTGTGGCACCGCAAGGAGTTCGCGGCGCTGCCCGACCCGCGCAGCCGCTGGAAGGCGCTGGCCAATTTCGTGGTCCTGGGCGGCGCGAGCTTCGCCATCGGCATGGTGATCGTCAGCTCCCACCCGGGCAGGACGGTCGGGTCGCCGTCCTTCCTGCAGCGTGCCGAGCACGTGCTGTTCGGCCTGTTCGGCTTCGAGGGCCCGATCGGCTACACGAACCAGGTCGACTACACCGTCGGCTACTCCCTCGGCGCGCTGGGCCTGCTGACCGTCGCCACCACCGCCTACCTCGCCTTCCGGCCCGAGCACCCGGCGGCCCGGCTGACCGACGAGGACGAGCAGCGGCTGCGCGAGCTGCTGGCCCGGCACGGCGGCCGGGACTCGCTCGGCTACTTCGCGCTGCGCCGCGACAAGGGCGCGGTCTTCTCCCCGTCCGGCAAGGCCGCGGTCTGCTACCGGGTGATCTCCGGTGTGATGCTCGCCAGCGGCGACCCGATAGGCGACGTGGAGGCCTGGCCGGGCGCCATCGAGCGCTTCATGGAGGAGGCGCGAGCGCACTCCTGGACGCCGGCGGTGCACGGTTGCAGCGAGACCGGCGGACAGGTGTGGACCCGGGAGACCGGCATGGACGCGCTGGAGCTGGGCGACGAGGCGATCGTCGACGTCGCCGACTTCACGCTGTCCGGTCGTGCGATGCGCAACGTGCGCCAGATGGTCAAGCGCATCGAGCGCAACGGATACACCACCCAGGTGCGCCGGGTGCGCGACCTGGAACCGGAGGAGCTGGAGCAGGTACAGAAGGCCGCCGACGCCTGGCGTGACACCGACGAGGAGCGCGGCTTCTCCATGGCCCTGGGCCGCATCGACGCGGTCAAGGACGGCGACGCGGTGATCGCGACCGCGCATCTGGCCCCGGCGGAGGGCGAGGAGCCCGGCCCGTTCGGTGACCTGAAGGCGTTGCAGTACTTCGTGCCCTGGGGCACGGACGGCATCTCGCTGGAGCGGATGCGGCGCGACCGCAGCGCCGACCCCGGCATGAACGAGCTGCTGATCGTCGCCGCCCTGCAGTCCGCGCCGGACCTGAAGATCAAGCAGCTCTCGCTGAACTTCGCGGTCTTCCGCTCCTACCTGGAGCGCGGCGAGAAGCTCGGCGCGGGGCCGGTGATGCGCATCACGCGCGGGACGTTGCTCTTCCTGTCGCGCTGGTACCAGATCGAGTCGCTGTACAAGTTCAACGACAAGTTCAGCCCGCGCTGGGAGCCGCGCTTCGTGGTCTTCCGCACCACCCGGGACATCCCGCGCATCGGCCTGGCCACCATGCAGGCCGAGGGCTATCTGGAGCTGCCGCGCGTGCTGCGCCGCAGGAAGCCCGCGGAGCCGCGGCCGTGCGCCCACACGGTGGAGCCGGTCCGGGCCGCGGAGGCGGTCGAGCGGGCGGCCTGACGGACGGCTGGACGGCCGTCCGGCCAGGGGCGGCGCGGGGCGCCCCGATGGTCCGGCCCCGGCCGCTCCCCGCAGGCGGTGGTCGCAATCCGGCCGGTCGGCACACGGCCTACGCTGGTCCCATGAGTACCTTGCGTGGCCGGGTGGCCGGACTGCCGGACTGGGACCGCTGCGCGGTGATGGGCGTCGTGAACGTGACGCCCGATTCGTTCTCCGACGGCGGTGAGTGGTTCGACACCGAACTCGCCGTCAAACACGGCTTGGACCTGGTGGCACAGGGTGCCGACCTGGTGGACGTGGGCGGCGAGTCGACCCGTCCGGGCGCGGCCCGGGTGGACGAGGCCGAGGAGCTGCGGCGGGTCGTCCCGGTCGTACGGGAGCTGGCCGCGGCCGGCGTCGTGGTGTCCGTCGACACCATGCGCGCCTCGGTCGCCGAGCAGGCGGTGCGGGCGGGGGCGCGGCTGGTCAACGACGTCAGCGGGGGTGCCGCCGACCCGTCGATGGTGCCGGTGGTGGCCGCGCACCACGTCCCGTTCGTCGTGATGCACTGGCGCGGCCAGTCCATCGACATGAACAACCGCGCCGTTTACGGGGACGTGGTCGCCGAGGTCGTCGACGAGCTCGGGCGGGCCCTGGAGCGCGCGGTGGCCGGCGGCATCGACCCGGACCGGATCGTCATCGACCCCGGCCTGGGCTTCGCCAAGCAGGCGGAGCACGACCTGGCCCTGATCGCCCGTCTGGAGCGGCTGCGGGCGCTGGGCCGGCCGCTGCTGGTGGCGGCATCGAGGAAACGGTTCCTGGGCAGGGTGCTGGCGGGGGGCGAGGGAACGGCCCCGCCGCCGGCCCGGGAGCGGGACGCGGCGACGGCGGCGGTATCGGCGATGGTGGCGCGAGAGGGGGCCTGGGCGGTGCGGGTGCACGAGGTCAGGGCGAGCGCGGACGCGGTACGGGTGGCCCGCGCCGTGGAGGGCGCGGCGACAGCGGCCGCCACGGGGGACCCGGACGCGGCCACCGGTGCCGGCGGCCGGGAAACCGGCGGGACGACGGCGACCACGACGGGAGCGGTGTGAGCGGCTTGGGCCCACGGACGGACATCGAGCTGGTCGAGCAGGCGAACACGACCCTGTACGAGACCATCGAGCGCGGCGATCACGAGGCGCTGTCCGAGCTGTGGCTGGACGGTCAGGTGAGCGTGGTGCACCCCGGGTGGCCGGTGCTGCGCGGCCGCGGCGAGGTGCTCCGTTCGTACGCCCTGATCATGGCGAACACCGAGTACATCCAGTTCTTCCTGACGGACGTCGAGATCGACGTCATCGGGGACACCGCGCTGGTGACCTGTACCGAGAACATCCTCAGCGGCGGGCCGGCCGAGGACGACGGGTCGGTGGGGCCGCTGATCGGCCAGCTGGTCGTGGCGACGAACGTCTTCCGGCGCACGGAGGACGGCTGGCGGGTGTGGTCGCACCACGGTTCGCCGGTGCTGGCGGACCGCGAGGACGACGAGGACGAGGACGACGAGGGGGAGCCGGACGCCGGCGCGGTGTGAACCGCGCCTGCCGGGGGAGTGACCGGCAGGTGAGCGGGGCGTGCCGGGGACATGGCCGGTGTGTGCAGGGGCTGTGCCCGAGGTCAGGCCGGGTGTGAGCCTTGCCATGGCCGCCCGGACTTGCGCCGGTGGGCCGGGCCGGTGCCGGCGTCAGCGGCGGGCGTCAGCCATATGGACGGGGGCGCACCCGTTCGAGCCAAGTGCGGCACGGGGAGGGGTGGGGCGCGTACCAGGGGGTAAGAGGCGCGCGGACGATCTCCCGGCCCGCGCGATGCGGCACGCCTAGCAGCAGGCCGGGGTCTTGTCCATAGCCCCCGTGGGCGAGGACTGTCGGTACCCGAAGGTAGATTCGATGGCGGGGCAGTGTTGCCGGATCGCTCCGGCGCCTGCCCGGAACCGACGAACAGTGGCGCCAGAGGTGCCGTGGACCAGTGGGAGTGATTCGCGTGGATCGTGTCGCGCTGCGTGGGCTGAAGGCCCGGGGCCACCACGGGGTTTTCCCGCGGGAGCGCGAGGAAGGCCAGACCTTCATCGTCGACCTGGTACTCGGTCTGGACACCCGCCAGGCGGCCGCCTCCGACGATCTCGCGAAGACCGTGCACTACGGCGTCGTGGCCGAGGAGGTGGTGGCCGTCGTGGAGGGCGAGCCCGTCGACCTCATCGAGACCCTGGCGGAGCGCATCGCCGACCAGTGCCTCAAGCACGCGGGCGTGCAGGAAGTGGAGGTGGTGGTGCACAAGCCGGACGCGCCGATCACCGTCCCCTTCGACGACGTGACCATCACCATCACTCGGAGTCGAGTACATGAACACCAGCAGTGACCCGACCGTACAGCCGGTGCCCGCCTCCGTCGTGGAGCAGGTGGACGCCGCCGATGTGACGCTCTCCAACCCCAAACGCGCCGTCATCTCCCTCGGCAGCAACCTCGGCAACCGCCTGGAGACCCTGCAGGGCGCCGTCGACGCACTGGAGGACACCCCTGGTCTGCGGGTCAAAGCGGTCTCCCCGGTGTACGAGACCGAGCCGTGGGGCGTCGAGCCGGGCAGTCAGCCGTCGTACTTCAACGCCGTGGTGCTGATCAAGACGACGCTGCCGCCGGACTCCCTCCTGGAGCGCGGGCACGCCATCGAGGAGGCCTTCAAGCGGGTCCGCGACGAGCGCTGGGGGCCGCGCACCATCGACGTCGACATCGTGGCCTACCAGGGCATCGTCTCCGACGACCCGCGGCTGACCTTGCCGCACCCGCGCGCCCATGAGCGCGCCTTCGTCCTGGCGCCGTGGCACGACATCGACCCGGAGGCGGAGGTCCCCGGGCGCGGCGCGGTGGCCGAACTCCTCTCGGCGGTCGGCCGCACGGGCGTGCTGCCGCGCGCGGATCTGGAACTCCGGCTGCCGGAGTAGTCGTTGGACCGAAGGAGTCACCGGGCCGGCGCGGTCGTCGGACCGGAGGGACGGACCACGGCGACGGCGGCGGTACGGCGGCGAGGACGGCCGTGGTGGCGGTAAGGGGCAGGACGGTGCGAGGGGCGATCGCTCGGTGAAACAGCTACACATCAAGGTGCTCGTCGGGCTGTTCCTGGCAGCCGGGGTGCTGGCCTGGGGCGGCGCCCGGCTGTGGGACTCCTTCGGCACGCTCCCCAGCGTGCCCATGGCCGCGCCGATCGTGCTGGCGTTCCTCGCCGCGGTGCTGGCCGCCACCGCCTTCGAGCTGCGCGGACGGCTGCGGGCCCAGCGGGAGCGGCGGCCCGGCGCGAAGGGCGTCGATCCGCTGCTGGCCGCCCGTGCGGTGGTCTTCGGCCAGGCGAGTGCCCTGGTGGCGTCGCTGGTGGCCGGCCTGTACGGCGGTGTCGGCGTCTTCCTGCTGACCTCCGGCCTCGACGTGGAACCCCGCCGGGACCAGGCGATCTACGCCGGTCTGTCGGTGGTCGCCGGCGCGGCCGTGGTGGTCGCCGCGATGTTCCTGGAGCGGGTCTGCAAGCTCCCGGACGACGAGGGCAACGGCGGGGCGGACGCGCGGGCCTGACCGCACAGTGACACCGGGCGGGGCCCGGCCTGCGCCAGCGAGACGCTGCGCGGGCCGGGCCCCGCGGCGTTCGGTGCCGGCCCGGCGCATCCGCCGGGCCGGGAGTGCGTACCGCCCGCCGTGAACGGGGTGTTGCGGACGGACGGCGGTACGGGTCGGCGGGCGGCGGGGCCGGTGCGCCTGCCGGTGGTCGGGTCGAAGGTCGAGGCGACATCGAGTTCAAGGTCGAGACGACATCGAAGGGATGAGCGAACGGCTTGCGCCACGGCGGAGGGGCGTGAGGGGCCGGGCCGGGTGCCGTATTCGCCGACGATCCTGGTGCGCGACCTCCTCGCCGGTCTGCAGGCGGTGCCCGCCGGGGGCGGGAGGCCGCCCGCGGGACGGGGTACGGCCCGGTGCGCCTGCTGTTCGGTGCGGAACTCCCGCTGGCCGCAAAATCGCGAGCTGTTTGAACCGGCCCTGGAGAAGGGCCAGATCGACATCGTTCCCGAATATGCCTCCACGCTCGCCGAATTCCTCCACGCGAAGAAGAACGGAAGCGAGGCGAAGCCGGTCGCGTCCGGCGGCATCGGCAAGACGGTTGCCGCGCTGGAGAAGCTCGCCGGGCCGCGCGGACTGAAGGTGCTGGCGGCAGGCCGTGCGACGGATCGGAACGCCTTCGCGGTGAACAAGGAATTCGCCGCGCGGCACAAGCTCTCCCCCCTCTCCGGCCTCGGAAAAACGAAGCAGAAGAGCACACTCGCCTCGGGTGAGGAGTGCGGACCCGGGTGTTCTGCAAGCCGGGCCCGGAGAAGACGTACCGCATCGGCCTCACGGCCCCCGACCCCAAGGGAGTCGGGACGCCGCGGGCCGAGCAGGCCGTCAAGGAGGGCACCTGACGGCATCCGACGGCGCCGATCAGCTGGTGCTCACCACGACCACGGACGCCACGCTCGACAGCTTCGGACCGGTGCTCCTCAAGGACGACAAGCGGCTGCAGAACGCCGACAATGTGCTGCCGGTGGTGAATGCCCAGAGCGCGGGGGACAAGCGGATCGAGAGCGCCCTCGGGAAGCTCATTCGCACCCTGACCACCGAAGACTTGATCAACTTGAACCGCACGGTGGATGCCGAGCGACTCAAGCCCGCGGATGTCGCCCCGTCATATGTGGAGTCCGGGGGACTGGTCGGGAAGTAACCAGCGGGAAACGGATTTGTGGGGCGGGCCCCATAGATCCCGCACGCACGGTAAGTTTCTGGCCATGCCACGAGGACGCCACCGCCATTCCCCACCCCTGCACCGGCTGCTTCCTCCCACGACGGTCGCCGGTGTGTCCCTTGCCTGCGCCGCGGGCCCGTGGTTTGTCGGCGACGATCTGGTCCAACGCGTGCTCGCCGCGGGCGCGGCGGCCGCGGCCGTCACCGGCGCCGTCCTGCTGCGGACCTGGGACCGCAAGGCCGGCCGACGGGTCGCCGAACTCACCCGCGCCCGGGTGCGCGACGAGTGGCGCACCGAGGAGCGGATAGCCGAACTCGAAACCGACCTTGAGGAGTCCCGCGAGCTCCGCACCGCCCTCGACACCAAGCTCCGCGCCAAGCGCGCCGAACTGGCCCGCCTGCGCAGCGAACACGCCGATCTGCTGCGCCGTTACGCCACCGCGGAGACCGAGCGGGCCAGCGCCCTGGAGGGCCGCCGGCTGCTCGCCATCGAGGCGGCCGCCCCGGCCCGGGCGCTCCCGGCCGCCGCCGACGCCTCCCGGGCGCACAAGGCCGCAGGAGCGGCGGCGCCCAAGGCCCCTGACGCCCCGGCAGCGGACCGCCGGGGGCGGTCGGACCGTGAGGGCTCGGGCCGTGCGGTCTCGGGCCGTCAGGCGGCCGACCGGCCCTCGCCGGACCGGCCGCTGCCGGCCCCGACCGCCGCGGCGTACGCGCAGGCCGACCAGGCGCTCCGTCAGCTGGCCCGCAACGCCGCCCGACAGCGCGCCGCCGCCGCAGAGCGGACCGCACAGACCGCACAGCCCGGACAGCCCGCACCGGGCGGCCAGGGCGGCGCCACCGCACAGGGGGGCAACGCGCCACGGGGCGGCCGCCCCGGGCAGGACGGGGACAACGGCCAGGGGAACGGCCAGGCGGCCGCCGCACAGCGCACGGGCGGCGCACTCCCCGCCCGTACGGCCACCGCCGCCGGACCCGCGCTCCGCCCGGTCCCGTCCGCCGCCGCGGTCGCGCCGCCCCGGCCCACCGCCTCGCGCGCCGTGGGCGGCTTCGACTTCTTCGGCAACGCGACCACCCCCCGCCGGCAGCTGCCCGCGCCGCTGGAGGAGGACCTGGCGGACGTCGTGGGCGACGAGGCCCTCGCCGAGCACTCGGCCCGGAAGGAGCCCCGCACGGCGGTCCCCGGGGCCCGTACGGACGCCGGTGAGCGGGCCGCGGGCGACGAGCCGGACGCGGAGCGGAAGCCGGAGGCCGGGGCGTCCGCCGAGGCCGAGGACGCGCAGGACGGCGTCCCGACCGCGGACGGCGAGACGACCAGCGGCACCGGCGAGGTCATCGACCTGACCGCCCACGACGAGACCGAACAGCTCGACGTCGGCGTCCTCCGGAGCGCGATTTCCTGACCCGGCGGATTCCCGACGCCCGCCCTCGCCCTTCGCTCGGCCCCGAAGCCCGTTCCGGCTCCGGGGCCGAGCGGCTTTCGGGGCAAGCGGTTTCTGGAGCACGTAGTTTCGGGGGTCCGCCGGACCCGTTTCGTCCACAGGCTGTGGACAACATCTGCGGCCTGCTTGGGTCGGCCATCTACTTGGGGCTGCGACCTACGTGGGTCGGCGACCTACTCGGGTCTGTGACCTATGTGGGTCTGCGGTGTGCTGGGATCTGCGGTCTGCCTGGGTCTGGGGTGTGCTGGGGCCTGCGGTTTTCCTGGGTCTGCAGTCTGCTAGGCCTGCGGCCTGCTTGGGCCTGCGGTTTTCCTGGGGCTCGGCCGGCTCGTCGTCTACTTGTCGATGTCGCCGACGACGAAGAACATCGAGCCGAGGATCGCGACCATGTCGGCGACCAGCGTCCCCGGCAGCAGCTCCACCAGCGCCTGGATGTTGTTGTACGACGCGGAGCGCAGCTTCAGGCGGTACGGCGTCTTGTCGCCCTTGGAGACGAGGTAGTAGCCGTTGATGCCGAGGGGGTTCTCGGTCCAGGCGTACGTCGCGCCCTCGGGCGCCTTCAGGACCTTCGGCAGACGCTGGTTGATCGGCCCCGGCGGCAGCTCCGCGAGCCGGTCCAGACAGGCGTCGGCAAGATCGAGGGAGTTGTGGCTCTGCTCCAGCAGGCACTCGAAACGGGCCAGGCAGTCGCCCTCCTCACGGGTGACCACCGCGAGCGTGGACGCCAGCTCCCCGTACGCGAGGTACGGCTCGTCGCGCCGCAGGTCGAAGTCCACCCCCGAGGCGCGGGCGATCGGCCCGGAGACGCCGTACGCATGCACCGTCTCCGGCGCGAGCACCCCGACGCCCCGCGTCCGGCCGCGGAAGATCTCGTTGCCCAGCACCAGGTTGTCGAAGACGTCCATACGGGAGCGCACGTCCGCGATGGCCTGCCGGGCCCGGCCCAGCCAGCCGGCCGGCAGGTCCTCCTTCAGGCCGCCGACGCGGTTGAACATGTAGTGCATCCGGCCGCCGGAGATCTCCTCCATGACGGTCTGGAGCTCCTCACGCTCCCGGAACGCGTGGAAGACCGGGGTGATACCGCCCAGTTCGAGGGGGTACGAGCCGAGGAACATCAGATGGTTGAGCACCCGGTTCAGCTCGGCCAGCAGCGTCCGCGTCCACACCGCGCGCTCGGGCACCTCCATGCCCAGCATCCGCTCGACGGCCAGCACCACACCCAGCTCGTTGGAGAACGCCGACAGCCAGTCGTGCCTGTTGGCGAGCATGATGATCTGGCGGTAGTCGCGGGCCTCGAAGAGCTTCTCGGCGCCCCGGTGCATGTACCCGATCACCGGCTCGGCGTGCTGGATCCGTTCGCCGTCCAGGACGAGGCGCAACCGCAGCACACCGTGCGTGGAGGGATGCTGCGGGCCGATGTTCAGCACCATGTCGGTGCTCTCCGCCGCGCCGCCGATGCCGACCGTCGTCTCCGTCATAGGGACAGTTTCGCAGCCCGCCACCTCGGGAGACGCCCTGGGCCTGCGCCGTCCCACCCCTTGGAACGCCGGCGCGGCGTTCCGCCGCCACGCCTCCGCCGCAGGAAGCCGCAGCACGGCTTGAGCATGCCCCTCATGGCTCCGAGCGGCCCGCCCACAGCACGGCTTGAGCATGTCCCTCATGGTTCCGAGCGGCCCGAGCACGGCTTGAGCAGACCCGCGCGCATCACGGCTTGAGCAGACCCGCGCACTCCCCGCCCACCGGTTCCACGAGCCAGCCGAAGCCGCCGAGGCCCGCCGGATCGGTCAGTTCCGCCGCCGCACCGGCCGTACCGAGCGCCCGGATGTACGCGGCCGGGTCGGTGGACGCCAAGGTGAGCGGCGGGCGGCGGCCATCCACTCCCAGGGCGTGCAGCGCCTCGCGCTGGGTCAGCAGCTCGGCGGACGGCCCGGCGCACGCGTCCAGCGCCACATGCGCCGTGATGTCGCAGCTGCCGTCCGGGACGGGGCGCACCTCGCGGCCGTCGCGGAAGCCGGTGAGGGTGCCGAAGAGCGGGCGGTGCTCCCGCGCATGCGCGTAGTCCACGGCGACCGCGAGCCCGGCGCGCAGCGTACCGACGGCGCGCGCCCACGCCTCGTCCCGGGGACGCCCGATCTCCGCCCGGAGCCCGGGGGCGGGCGCGGTACGGCCGGCGGGGGCGGGCGCGTCCGGGGAGGGCGCGACGGCGTGGTCTCCCGTGGGGGCCAGCGGGGGCGACCACCATCGGCGCAGCCACTCCGCGTCCGCACCCGCACCCTCGACCGGCTCGCCCAGCCGCTCCGTGCCGTCCGCGCGGACCAGCACCCGGCGGGGCACGCCGTCCCCGTCCGTCTCGACGACGTCCACCGGCACGTTGTCGAGCCACTCGTTCGCGAACAGCAGCCCGGTGACCGAACCCGGCGCCGGCAGCTCGCCCAGCCACTCGATCCGCGGGTCCAGCCCGCCGGGGCGCGCGGCCCGCTCGACGGCGTACGGGCGGAGCCGGGCGGCCACCTCGTCCGGCAGCGCGGCCAGCACCCCCGTCAGCAGCTCGCCGCGGCCCGCGCCCACGTCGACCAGCGCCAGCTCCTCCGGATGGCCCAGCGCGGTGTCCACCCGGCGCAGAAGCCCGGCGACGGCACCGGCGTACAGCGGGGAAACATGCACCGACGTGCGGAAATGGCCGGCCGGGCCAGGGCCGCCGGGGCGCGTGTAGAAGCCGTCGTCCGCCCCGTACAGCGCCCGCTCGGTCGCGTCCCGCCAGCCGCACCACTCATTCGTCACCACCCCACGGTACGGGCGGGGGCGCCGCGTCGACCCACGGGTTGAGGTGCGGGCCACCCCCCGGTCCGACACATTTGACGCATCGGGTCTCCACCTTGGGGAGTAGAGCTGACGTAGAGGATCGCCCCTCCGGTTGACTCGTACACCTATCCACTCTGCCTACGCTGGGTGACGTGCAGCGCCTCTATGACTTCCTCCGCAGGCACCCGACGGGAGTGGACACCTTCTGGGCCGTCCTTCTCCTCGGGTTCACCAGCCTGTGGGTCGCCGGCGAGGTCAGCGGGGGGCGCCAGCTCTCCGCCGCGATCTTCACGGTCGGCCTCTGCCTCGTCGTGGCGCTGCGCCGCAAGGCACCCGTGAAGATGCTGCTGCTGACGGCAGCCATCGGCGTCGGCCAATTGATCTTCGACATCCCGCCCAATCCCGGCAACTTCGCGATGTTCGTGATCACCTACACCGTCGCGTCCGGCACCTCCACCGCCCGCTGGGCCTCCCGCTGCGCCCTCATCGGCGCCCTCGTCGGCCCCGCCCTGTCCCTGATGCGCTTCGGGGAGGGGCCCGGGCACCGGCAGCTGTGGGAAATGCTGTTCTTCACGACGCTGCTCACCGTCCCCTTCGTACTGGCCTGGGTGCTCGGCGACTCCATGCGCACCCGCCGGGCCTACTGGGCCCAGCTGGAGGAGAAGGCCGCCCGGCTGGAGAAGGAGCGCGAGGTCCAGGCCCGCATCGCGGTCGCGGCCGAGCGCGCCCGGATCGCCCGCGAACTGCACGACGTCGTCGCCCACAACGTCTCCGTCATGGTCGTCCAGGCCGACGGCGCGGCCTACGTCCTCGACGCCGCGCCCGAACAGACCCGGCAGGCCCTGGAAACGATCTCCGGCACGGGACGCCAGGCGCTGGCCGAGATGCGCCGCCTGCTGGGCGTGCTGCGCACCGGCGAACAGGCCGAAGGCGGCGAATACGTCCCCCAGCCCGGCGTCGAACAGCTCGCCGACCTCATCGACCAGGTCCGCGGCGCCGGCCTGCCCGTCGACTTCCGGGTCGAGGGCGAGCCGCGCCCGCTGCCCAGCAGCGTCGAACTGACCGCGTACCGCATCGTCCAGGAAGCGCTCACCAACACCCGCAAACACGGCGGCCCCGACGTCGGCGCCACCGTCCGCCTGTCCTACCGGGAAGACGACCTCGAACTCCTCGTCGAGGACGACGGCCGCGGGGCCCAGCACGAGCTCTACGAAGCGGGCGGCGCGGACGGCCTCGGCCACGGCCTGATCGGCATGCGGGAACGGGTCGGCATGGTCGGCGGCAACCTCATAGCCGGCCCGCGCCCGGGCGGCGGGTTCCGCGTCAGCGCCGTACTCCCCCTGAAACCGGGCCGGTGAGGCATGAGATGCGGTGAGCCGAGCAGCTCATCTGCCGGCCGCCCGTTCCCCTCCACCCCGCCCACTCGGTCTACTGGACCTGGTCGGTCTACTGGGCCCGGTCGGTTTACTGGATCTGGTCGATCCACTTGATCCACTCGTCCCCTCCGCCCGTTCCACCCGCTCCCCCGTTTCGCCCGCTCCGTCCGTCCGCCACGAAGGGACCCCCTGACCATGACCATCCGCGTGATGCTCGTCGACGACCAGGTGCTGCTGCGCACCGGGTTCCGGATGGTGCTGGCCGCCCAGCCCGATATGGAGGTCGTCGCGGAGGCCGGGAACGGCGCCGAGGCGCTGGAGGTCCTGCGTTCGACCAAGGTCGATGTGATCCTCATGGACGTCCGGATGCCGCAGATGGACGGGGTCGAGGCCACCCGCCGGATCTGCGAGGGCGGCCAGAAGGAGGACGCCCCCAAGGTGCTCATCCTGACCACCTTCGACCTGGACGAGTACGCCTTCTCCGCCCTGAAGGCCGGGGCCAGCGGATTCATGCTCAAGGACGTACCGCCCGGCGAGCTGCTCGCGGCGATCCGCGCGGTGGAGAGCGGCGACGCCGTCGTCGCACCGTCCACCACTCGCCGGCTCCTCGACCGCTTCACGCCCATGCTGCCCGCCATGTCCGGCGAGCCCGGCCGCCCCGAGCTGGACCGGCTCACCGACCGCGAGCGCGAGGTGCTGCTGCTGGTCGCCCAGGGGCTGTCCAACGGCGAGATCGCGGCCCGGCTGGTGCTGTCCGAGGCCACGGTCAAGACGCATGTGGGCCGGATACTGACGAAGCTGAGCCTGCGGGACCGGGTCCAGGCAGTGGTGCTGGCATACGAGACGGGCCTGGTGCGGGCCGGAGGCGCGGGGGCGTAAGGGGGAGGGCGCAGGAGTGGGGAGGGCCGGGGAGACGCGGGGGAGACGCGGGAGATGCCGGGCGGTGAGGGACCCCGGGCGCTGGCGCGCTGACCGGCCTGCCGGGCAGGCCCAGGTGTCAGCGCAGTACGCCCTCCAGGAAGTCGCTGCCCAGCCGGGCCACCACCTGGAGGTCCAGCTGGTGCAGCACATAGCGCCCGCGGCGCCGCGTCTGGATCAGCCCGGCCTTCTTCAACGTCGTGACGTGCCGCGACACCTCCGGTGAGGTGATGCCGTACGCGTTCGCCAGCTCCCCCGTCGTGTGCGGCCCGCGCGCCAGCGTGCGGCACAGCCGCATCCGCATCGGATGCCCCAGCGCCTCCAGCCGCTGCTGGACGAGTTCGAGCGTGGCCGGCGCGGGCAACTCCGGGCTGGCGACCGGGTATTGGACCACCGGACGCCAGCCAGGGGCGTGACTGACCAGCAGATGCGGCCAGCCGAACGACGTCGGCAGGAACGTGACACCGGGATCCCCGGGGTTCGCGAACGCCGTCGTACGGCCACTGGCCAGCTTGTCCACCACGATGCGGACGCCGCCGCTCCCGTCCTGTGCCTCGTCCAGTGACAGTGCGGTCGACGTCGCGGGCAGCGTCTCGGCCAGGCCCTTGCGCCGCAGCAGTTCGGTCTTGTGCCGGGCATCGGCCGCCAACTGGATTCCCACCCGGCGCCAGATGTCCCCGAAGAACGCGTCCTCGCAGTCCTCCAGCAGGCGGCGCAGCCAGACCCGCAGGCCGTCGGGGTCGGTGAGCATCCGGTCGGTGAAGGCTGCCTGCCGCGGACCGCGTGCGGCCGCCATCTCCCGTACCCGCGCCCGCTCTTCGGCATCAACCAGCGGCGACGGCGTGCAGCGGGTGTAGGTCGTCGAGCAGGAGATCTCGAACGCTGCGGCCACGAACCGCTCGTCGTCGATCTTGTCCAGCTCGTCCAGTTCCTCGGCCAGCGTCGATCCGGGGCGGGCCGGCAGCAGGATGTCGGAACGGGCGGACCGCCACAGGAAATCCGCTTCGCACAGCCGGTCGGCGAGGTCGGTCTTCAGGGCCGCGTTGGTGGCGGTGACCCAGCCGTGCAGCCCGGGGTGGTGTCCCGGCTCCGACAGCGCGTGCAGCGCGGCGCTCAGCTCCGCGAGGGGAGAGGGGGCGAAGACGACGCGCTCCGGGGGCAGCCCGGTGATGTCGATGACGTTGGCCATACGCCCATCATGCGCGAGCCCGCGACCTGCACGGTCGTCGATTGACGGCTCCCGTCAATCGACGCGCCACGGGCGGGCCGTCCGTTCCAGAGTGACGGCATGAACGCCAACCAGCAGCACCTCCTCGACGCCTACCGCGCCGCCCAACGAGGCGAGCCCGCCCCGCCCCTCCTCGGCACCCACACAGTCCGCACCGTGAACGAAATCCGCTGGTGGCGACGCTTCCGCCGAGTGACGCGAGGCGCCGTGAGCGCGGAGCGAGAGGCCGTGGGCGCGGAGCGAGGTGCCGTGGGCGCGGGGCAGGGAGCCTCGGGCGCGAGGAAGGGTGCCGCGGGTGCGGGGCGAGGTGCCGCGGGCACGGGGAGGGAAGCCTCGGGTGCGGAGCGGGCCGCCTCGGGCGTGGGGAGGGGTGCTGTGGGCGCGGAGCGGGGAGTCGCGGGCACGGGGAGGGAAGCCCTGGGTGCGGAGCGGGGTGTGGGGCGGAGCGCCGTGAGCGCCGGACGGGGTGGCGGACGAACTGCGGAGCAGGCTGCCGGGCTGGGTAGTTGACGGGGCGGGAGGTGGGGGTGGGGCGGCGGGGGATGAGGGCGGCGGGGTGTGGGGGTGTGGGTGTGTGGGGGGCCACAGCGGCCCTTGGGCTCTCCCCCGGGGGGCCTTCCCCCCCCGCCCCACCCACCCCACCCCCTCAGCAAAGCCCCGTTAAGCCCCCGCGCCCGCCCCCGCCTCAGGGCTCGCCTGAACCTCCCCGACACACCGAACGAATTCCGCAACTGCCTCTCGGACGTCCTGCGGTGTCCAGGCCAGCGCGGGCGCGCCGATCGTGACCTCGGTCAGGGCCACTCCCGGCGGTTCGGTCAGACCGCGTTCGAACCAGCCGCGGAACAGCGCCGTCCTGCTCTCCTCCGCCTGCCGCAGGACGGCCTTGTCCAGGACCTCGGACGGGTGCGGCAGCCACACCTGGAACTGATGGGTGTGCGGCACCTCCGGTTGGATCCTGAACCACGGCACGCCGGCCGCCGTCAGGCCGTCGCGCAGCGCCTGCGCAACCACCTTGGCGTGGGCGACGTACTCCGGCAGCCGGGGGAGTTCGCGGTCCAGGCCCGCCAGGGCGGCCAGTGCGGCGGGCCACTGCTGGAACAGCTGGCCGCCGTAGCGGTGGCGCCAGGCGCGTGCCTCGGCGACGAAGTCCTCGGTGCCGGCGAGCGCGGCGCCCGATATGCCGTCCAACGACTTGTAGTAGGAGACGTAGACGCTGTCCGCGAGGGCGGCGATCTCGGGGAGAGCGCGGCCGAAGTGGGGGCCGCACTCCCACAGCCGGGCGCCGTCGAAATGCACCACCGCGTCCCGGTCCCGCGCGGCCGCCACCACCGCGGTCAGCTCGTCCCACTTCGGCAGGACGAAACCGGCGTCGCGCAGCGGGAGTTCGAGGGCCAGGCTGCCGAACGGCTCCTTCAGGCCGTAGACCTCCTCGGCGGTCGGCAGCCGGGACGCGCGGGTCGGATGGACCATCCGCAGTCCGCTGACCACCGCGTACGCGTCCCGTTCGTGCATCTCCAGGTGGGAGAGCGGATGGCCGGCGACCGTCGCGTTGCCTGTACGCCCCGCCCAGCAGCGCAGTGCCACCTGCTGGGCCATCGTGCCGGTCGGGAAGAAGGCGGCGGCCTCCGTGCCGAGCGCCTCGGCGGTGCGGCGTTCCAGCTCGCCGACTATGCCGTCGCTGTTGGCGTAGACATCGGTCATCTTGTCCAGGTCGTAGGCGGCGGGGGCGTCGGTCACCAGGCGGTTCAGCCGCTCGCGGACCGTTTCGGGCCGCGGGGCCGGCGCGAGCGAGCGCTCCACCTGACGCAGCGCGGCGATCCGCCGTGCAACCAGGGTGCTGTTGCTCCCGGCCTTGCCCTCGGCCACGTCCTCACCGATGCCCCCACCGGCCTTCTCGCCGACGCCCGCGCCGACCTCCTCGCGGCCGCCCGCGCCGACGTCCCTGGCGAGGTCCTCACCGAGGCCCCCACCGACCTTCTCGCCGAGGCCCCCACCGACCTCCTCGCCGACCTTCTCGCCGACGCCCGTGCCAACCCGCGCGCCGACGTCCCTGACGCTGTCCTTCATGATCCCCCTGGCCCTTCCTGAGCCCGCCCGTAATCGCGAATCTGCCCGCACCCTGCCCGCGTGCTGTCGGTCTGGGTGCCGTTGCTCGGCCTGTGTGCCGTTTCGCCTGGCGGGGCGGGTGCCGTCGGGACCGATCATGGCGCAGCTGCGCACAGCCCGCGAGGTCTGTGGAAAACTCTGTGGATAACTCTGGTGAGAGATCCCCGTCTCACCCTCCGTACAGCTCTGAAGTCCCCCGGAAACACTCGCGTAGCATGGCGAGGAATCGTCCGGTACCCCCTGAGGACTGGAACGGAAGGCCATCGCCACGTGAACGCACATCCGCCCACCGAGGCCCAGGACCGCCCGGCCCGGCTGACCGTCGGGGTCGTCGGCGCCGGCCGGGTCGGACCCGCCCTGGCCGCGTCCCTGCAGCTCGCCGGGCACCGCCCGGTCGCCGTTTCGGGGGTCTCCGACGCCTCCCTCCGACGGGCGGCCGAACTGCTGCCGGACGTCCCGCTGGTCACCCCGGCCGAGGTGCTCGCCCGCGCCGAGCTGGTCCTGCTGACCGTCCCCGACGACGCCCTCGCGGGCCTGGTGAGCGGCCTCGCGGAGACCGGCGCCGTACGGCCGGGGCAGCTCCTCGTGCACACCTCCGGGCGCTACGGAACGGCGGTGCTGGACCCGGCCACCCGGGCCGGGGCGCTGCCGCTGGCGCTGCACCCGGCGATGACGTTCACCGGCACCTCCGTCGACGTCCAGCGACTGGCGGGCTGCTCGTTCGGGGTGACCGCGCCCGAGGAGCTGCGGATGGCCGCGGAGGCGCTGGTCATCGAGATGGGCGGGGAGCCCGAATGGATCGCGGAATCGGATCGTCCGCTCTACCATGCGGCGCTGGCCATCGGTGCGAACCACCTGGTCACCCTGGTTGCCCAGTCGCTGGAGCTGCTGCGTGAGGTGGGCGTGCAGGCCCCGGACCGGATGCTGGGCCCGCTGCTGGGCGCCGCCCTCGACAATGCGCTGCGGTCCGGCGACGCCGCACTGACCGGCCCGGTGGCGCGCGGGGACGCGGGCACCGTCGCCGCGCACGTCGCCGAACTGCGCCGGCACGCCCCGCAGAACGTCGCCGGATACCTCGCGATGGCCCGGGCGACCGCGGACCGGGCGCTGGCCCACGGACTGCTGAAGCCGGAGCTGGCCGAGGACCTCCTCGGCGTGCTCGCCGGTTCCGCCCCCGACGCCCCCTCCACCGCCTCTGCCCCCGGCCGGGAGGCCCCCGCCTCCGACGCCCCCTTCACCGCCTCTGCCGCCGGCCCGGACGCCCCCGGCCCGGACGCCCCCAGCCCCGACGCCCCCTCCACCGCCTCTGCCGCCGGCCCGGACGCCGCCAGCCCGGACGCGCCCGCCCCGAGCGACCGCGACCAGGACGGCGCGGCCCCCGGCCCCCAGGCCCCCGGCCCCCACACCCCCGGCCCCCACACCCCCGGCCCCCACACCCCCGGCCCCCACGCCCCCGACCAGGACGGTCACGGCCTCGAGGGAGACGAGCGATGACCCTCCTCCACACCGCTGCCGCGCTCCGCGACCTGCCGCGCGGTAAGGGCGCGCGGGCCGTCGTCATGACCATGGGGGCGCTGCACGAGGGCCATGCCACCCTGATACGCGCCGCCCGCCACCGGGTCGGTGCGCAGGGCCAGGTCGTCGTGACGGTCTTCGTCAATCCGCTGCAGTTCGGCGCCGGCGAGGATCTGGACCGCTACCCGCGCACCCTGGACGCGGACGTCGAGCTGGCCGCGGCGGCCGGTGCGGACGCCGTTTTCGCGCCGTCCGTCGACGAGGTCTATCCGGGCGGCGAACCGCAGGTCCGGATCACCGCCGGGCCCATGGGGACGCGTCTGGAGGGGGCCAGCCGCCCCGGGCACTTCGACGGCGTGCTGACCGTCGTCGCCAAGCTGCTCCACCTGACCGCGCCCGACCTGGCGTTCTTCGGCCAGAAGGACGCTCAGCAGCTCGCCGTCATCACCCGGATGGCCGCGGACCTCAACTACCCCGTCGAGATCATCGGCGTCCCCACGGTGCGCGAGGACGACGGTCTCGCCCTCTCCAGCCGCAACCGCTATCTGTCCGCCCCGGAGCGGCGCACCGCGCTGACGCTGTCCGCGGCCCTGTTCGCGGCCCGCGACCGGCTCACCGCCGAGGAGGCGCTGCGCGCCCGGGCCGCCTGTACGGCCCACGCGGCGCAGGACCGTTCGGCGGCGCTGGCCGCGCTGGGGGAGGACCGGGCGGCCGCCGATGCGCACGCCGTCGCGTACGCCGCCGCGGTGCCCCGGCACGCGCCGTCCGTCGCCCGTGCCGCCGCCCGCGCCGTCCTGGAGGACGCCGCACGGCTCGATCCGCCCCTGGTGCTCGACTACCTGGCGCTGGTCGACCCGTCCGACTTCACGGAGATCTCCGACGCGTACGTGGGTGAGGCGATCCTGGCGGTGGCCGCCAAGGTCGGCACCACGCGCCTCATCGACAACATCCACCTCACGTTCGGCGCGGAGTCGCCGGCTACCGGCGCCGCCGCGCCGCACCGGTCCGCCGCCGCCCCCGCCGCACCGCCCACCCCACCCCCCGGCCCCCTCGGAGCGACCCGATGACCGCGCCCGCCACCGGAACAGCCACCGGCCCCGGCCCCGTACCCGGCATACGCCTGAAGGCCCCCGCCCCCGGCTGGGCCATCGAGGCCGATGTCGTCGTCGTGGGGTCCGGCGTGGCCGGGCTGACCGCCGCCCTGCGCTGCGCCGCGGCCGGCCGGCGGACCGTGGTGGTCACCAAGGCCCGCCTGGACGACGGCTCCACCCGTTGGGCGCAGGGCGGTATCGCCGCGGCCCTGGGCGACGGCGACACCCCCGAGCAGCATCTGGACGACACCCTCGTCGCGGGCGCGGGACTCTGCGACGAGGCCGCCGTGCGCACCCTGGTGACCGAGGGCCCGGACGCCGTCCACCGGCTGATCGCGGCCGGCGCCCGCTTCGACACCACCCCGGACGGCGACGAGATAGCGCTCACCCGTGAGGGCGGCCACCACCGGCGCCGGATAGCGCACGCCGGCGGCGACGCCACCGGAGCGGAGATCTCCCGCGCCCTGGTCGAGGCGGTCCGCGCCGCCGGACTGCGCACCATCGAGAACGCCCTCGTCCTCGACCTCCTCACGGACGAGGCCGGCCGCACCTCGGGCGTGACCCTGCACGTCATGGGGGAGGGCCAGCACGACGGCGTGGGGGCCGTGCACGCACCGGCCGTGGTCCTCGCCACCGGGGGCATGGGGCAGGTCTTCTCCGCCACCACCAACCCGGCCGTGTCCACCGGCGACGGCGTCGCCCTCGCGCTGCGCGCCGGCGCCGAGGTGTCCGACCTCGAATTCGTGCAGTTCCACCCCACCGTGCTCTACCTGGGCCCGGATGCGGAGGGCCAGCAGCCGCTGATCTCCGAGGCCGTACGGGGCGAGGGCGCGCACCTCGTCGACGCCGACGGCACCCGGTTCATGGTCGGGCAGCACGAGCTCGCCGAACTGGCGCCGCGGGACATCGTGGCCAAGGCGATCCTGCGCCGGTCGCTCGAACAGGGCGTGGACCACATGTATTTGGACGGCCGGCACTTCGGCGCCCAGATGTGGGAGAGCCGTTTCCCGACCATCCTCGCCGCCTGCCGCAGCCACGGCATCGATCCGGTCACCGCACCGATACCGGTCGCCCCGGCGGCGCACTACGCCTCCGGCGGCGTCCGCACCGACCTGCACGGCCGCACCACGGTGCCGGGCCTGTACGCCTGCGGCGAGGTCGCCTGCACCGGCGTCCACGGGGCCAACCGGCTCGCCTCCAACTCCCTTCTGGAGGGCCTGGTCTTCGCCGAGCGGATCGCCGCCGACATCGCCGCGGGCGGCCCCGCGGCGCGCACCGCGGACGGCCCCGCCCCGGTGGCCGCCGGGGCGCCGGTCGCACCCCCGGCCACCCTCCCGCTGCTGGCCCCCGAGACCCGCACGGCCGTCCAGCGGATCATGACCGCCGGCGCCGGTGTGCTGCGCAGCGCCGAGAGCCTCGCCCGCGCCGCCGCTGAACTCGACCGCCTCCACCAGGAGGCGACGGCGGCCGCCGATCAGGAGGACGGCGCCCAGGAGGCCGCGCAGAAGGCCCCCGAGCCCGGTGTGGAGGCCTGGGAGGCCACCAACCTGCTGTGTGTCGGCCGGGTGCTGGTCGCCGCCGCACGGCGCCGCGAGGAGACCCGCGGCTGCCATTGGCGCGAGGACCACCCGGACCGCGACGATGCCTCCTGGCGCCGGCACTTCCGCATCACCCTGGGCGCGGACCGCGCGCTGACCATCCGTACGACCGAGGACGCCGGCTTCCCGCCGGCGCTCCGGTAGCCCGCGGGCCGCCCGCCCCGAAGATCCACCGACCACCTCATCCCGAAGACGGAGCCCATCCCGTGAGCAGCACCCCCGACGACCTCCCCCTCCTCCAGATCGGCGGGCCCAGCGGCGGCGCCCCCACCGGTGGCTGCGGCGACGCCTGCGGCTGTGGTGGCGGTGACGACGCCTCGTACGAGCTCGATCCGCTTTCCTGCGGGCTCGACCCCGATCTGGCCGCGCTCCTGGTGGCGGCCGGACTCGACCCCGTCCAGGTCGAGGACATCGCGCACCTCGCCGTCGAGGAGGACCTCGACCAGGGCGTGGACGTCACGACCGTGGCCACCGTCCCCGAGGACGCCGTCGCCACCGGCGACTTCACCGCCCGCGAGGCCGGCACGGTCGCCGGTCTGCGGATCGCCGAGGCGGTGCTGTCCATCGTGTGCACCGACGAGTTCGCGGTCGAGCGGCACGTCGAGGACGGCGACCGGGTCGAGGCCGGCACCAAGCTGCTGAGCGTCACCACCCGCACCCGCGACCTGCTCACCGCCGAGCGCAGCGCGCTGAACATCCTGTGCCGGCTGTCCGGCATCGCGACCACCACCCGGGCCTGGGCGGACGTCCTCGAAGGGACGAAGGCCAAGGTCCGCGACACCCGTAAGACGACGCCGGGGCTGCGCTCCCTGGAGAAGTTCGCGGTGCGCTGCGGCGGCGGCGTCAACCACCGGATGTCGCTGTCGGACGCCGCGCTGATCAAGGACAACCACGTCGTCGCGGCGGGCGGGGTGGCCGAGGCGTTCACCGCCGTACGGACCGAGTTCCCCGGAGTGCCGATCGAGGTGGAGGTCGACCGGATCGACCAGATCCCGCCGATCCTCGCCGAGGGCGCCGACCTGATCCTGCTGGACAACTTCACCCCGGAGCAGACCAAGGAGGCCGTCGAGCTGGTCGCGGGCCGCGCGATGCTGGAGTCCTCCGGCCGGCTCACCCTCGCCAACGCCCGCTCCTACGCGGAGACCGGCGTCGACTACCTCGCGGTGGGCGCGCTCACGCACTCCTCCCCGATCCTCGACATCGGCCTGGACCTGCGCGAGGAGGAGGGCCGCGAGGACGGCCGGGAGGCCGGCTCCGGGGACGCCGAGCCGCGTGAGGACCGCTGACCGCCATGCTGCTGACCATTGACGTGGGCAACACCCACACCGTCCTGGGGCTCTTCGACGGTGAGGAGATCGTCGAGCACTGGCGGATCTCCACCGACGCCCGCCGCACCGCCGACGAACTGGCCGTGCTGCTGCAGGGCCTGATGGGCATGCACCCGCTGCTCGGCGACGACCTGGGCGACGGCATCGAGGGCATCGCCATCTGCTCCACGGTGCCCTCCGTCCTCCACGAGCTGCGCGAGGTCACCCGCCGCTACTACGGCGACGTGCCCGCCGTCCTGGTCGAGCCGGGCGTCAAGACGGGCGTGCCGATCCTCATGGACAACCCCAAGGAGGTCGGCGCGGACCGGATCATCAACGCCCTGGCCGCCGTGGAGCTCTACGGCGGTCCCGCGGTGGTCGTCGACTTCGGCACGGCCACCACGTTCGACGCGGTCAGCGCGCGCGGCGAATACGTCGGCGGGGTCATCGCGCCGGGCATCGAGATCTCCGTGGACGCGCTGGGCGTCAAGGGCGCCCAGCTCCGCAAGATCGAACTGGCCCGGCCGCGCAGCGTGATCGGCAAGAACACCGTCGAGGCGATGCAGTCCGGCATCCTCTACGGCTTCGCCGGCCAGGTCGACGGCGTGGTCCACCGGATGGCGCGGGAGCTGGCCGAGGACCCCGACGAGGTGACCGTGCTCGCCACCGGCGGCCTGGCGCCCATGGTCCTCGGCGAATCCTCGGTGATCGACGCGCACGAGCCCTGGCTCACCCTCATCGGGCTGCGCCTGGTCTACGAGCGGAACGTCGCCCGGTCCTGACCGGCGGGCAGGCGGCCGGCGGCCGGCAGCCCCGCGGTCCGGCTCTCCGGCTCTCCGGCTCTCCGGCGCCGGCCGGCAGCTCGCCGCACCCGCCCGACCGGTTCTGTCGGATTCTGCCGCGCCACCATTCACGAATTAAGCCGGTTTTGTCGGAATCGGTCGTAAAGTCGCCACATGCCAATGCCAAACGGAACCCGCGGCGGCATGGCGTTCAGCGCCGATGAGTTGCGTGTGCTCCGTCGCGCCCTCGCCCATGCCCTGACGACGACGTCCTCCGCCGCCCCGCCCGGCACCGCCGGGCCCGGCCGGAACCGGGACATCCAGGAATACCTCCGGCTGGCCGAGGCGGTCGACGAGGCGGTCCGCGAAGGCGGCCGGCTGCGCACCTTCCTGCTGGCCGACCTCGCCCGCTACCGCGACGCCCTGCCCGGCTCCGCCGCCGGCTACCTCGCGCAGCTGAAGGAGGCGCTGGCCGCCGGGCACGTGCCCGGCCCGGACGACCTCGCCGCGCTGCGCTCGCTGCGCACCCGCTGCGCCGGCGGGGCCGAACGCGCACGCCGCAGCGCCCTGCTGCGCCACTGCGAGCAACTGGCCGAACAATCCGTACGGGTGCGGCTCCGCGCGCTGCCTGGCGGCCGCTCAGGGGCCCGCAGCGGCCGCGAACAGGAACCCGCGCGGGAGCCCGAACCCAAGCGCCCCCCGCAGCCGCAGCGCGAGCCGCGGCCGAAGGCCCCCCGCCGGGACCGGCCCATCCCCACCCCGGGCGAGGTCTTCCCGCCCCGCCGCAAGCCCGCGCCGCCCCCGGAGAGCCGCACCGCCTGAACGCTGCGTACCCTGGCTGCGTACCCTCGGCGGCTTACGCCCTATAAGGAGGCCATACGCCATGGATTACGTCGCAGCCCTGCTCCCGCCCGTCGTGATGGCGGTGGCATTCACCTGCCTCATCGTGACGATGATCAAGAGCCAGGGCGGTGCGAACAAGTCCAAGGAGGACGCCGCCGTGGACGCGGCACTGGCCCGGGCCGAGTCCGCGGGTCAGAAGTCCACCGCACAGGGCGCCTGATCCACCGGCCGCCGCACCGGCGGTCCGCACGCACCACGGCCCGGGACCGAGCGTCCCGGGCCGCCTCCTTTTCCGGCTTTCCCTCCTCCGAACGCAAGAGATCAACGGGCATTCTGGACATCTCCCACTATTGTTCTTGTGTGCCGAGACGCTTGGGTGATCTGGAAGACGCGGTGATGACGCGGGTCTGGGAGTGGAACCGCCCGGTCACCGTTCGAGAAGTCCTGGAAGATCTCCAGAAGGAACGGTCGATCGCCTACACCACGGTCATGACCGTATTGGACAACCTCCATCAGAAGGGCTGGGTGCGCCGCGAAGCAGAAGGCCGCGCCTATCGATATGAGGCGGTCTCCACTCGCGCCGCCTACGCCGCCGCACTGATGAACGAAGCATGGTCCGCCAGTGACAACCCCGCCGCCGCACTTGTGGCCTTCTTCGGCATGATGTCGCCGGAACAACGGCACGCCCTGCGCGACGCCGTACGGATGGTGCAGGCCGACGAGCCCGAAGACCCCGAAGACCCCGAAGAGCGGGAAGGCGCGGAAGGCCGGGAAGAGGCCGCCGGACAAGGTGAACGGGCCGGAGCGTCCACCCCGGCGGAAGAAGGACGGACCCCCGCGCCACCACAAGCGGCCGGCGAAGCAGGATCACGCGAAGGGGATGAGCCCGGGGCGAACGCCGGCGGCAAGGGGCGATAGCGTCCCGGCATGCCCGCGCATTCAAAAGGCCTCACCGTCCGCCGCGCCAGGACCGGCGATGTCCCCGCCGTACGCCGTCTCATCGACGCCTACTCGCGCGACGGGATCCTGCTCGACAAAGCCACCGTCACGCTTTACGAGGACATCCAGGAGTTCTGGGTCGCCGAGCGCGACGAAGACGCCGAGGTCGTCGGCTGCGGCGCACTGCACGTGATGTGGGAAGACCTGGCGGAGGTACGCACCCTGGCCGTGGACCCGCAGCTCAAGGGGGCCGGCGTGGGCCATCAGGTGCTGGAGAAGCTGCTGGCCACCGCGCGCTGGCTCGGAGTGCGGCGCATTTTCTGTCTCACCTTCGAAGTCGACTTCTTCACCAAGCACGGCTTCGTCGAGATCGGCGAGGCCCCGGTAGACGGTGATGTCTACAGTGAGCTGCTGCGTTCCTATGACGAGGGCGTTGCCGAGTTCCTCGGCCTCGAACGAGTGAAGCCCAACACCCTGGGTAACAGCCGGATGCTTCTGCACCTGTGATGAGTGTTCTATGTCCGAATCGCTCCCCTATCTCATGGCTACGGAAGCATGCGTTCCCCGGTCTGCGGGCAAGTGAACCCTACCCAAGGGTTTGTGTTTTTCCCGGAAAAGCGGTTTGCTTTCCGTCGTAATCCGCATTCGATGAAAGGGAAACCGGTGGCACAGAAGGTTCAGGTTCTTCTTGTCGACGACCTCGACGGCGGCGAAGCCCACGAGACCGTGACGTTCGCGCTCGACGGTAAGGCCTACGAGATCGACCTCTCCGACAGCAACGCCGAGAAGCTGCGTGAGTCGCTCGCGGACTTCGTGAAGGCCGGCCGTCGTACCGGTGGACGTTCCGGCGGTCGCGGCAAGGCCCGCACGGCGGCTTCCGCCGGCAGCCAGGACACCGCGAAGATCCGCGCTTGGGCGAAGGAGAACGGCTACAACGTCAATGACCGCGGCCGCGTCCCCGCCGAGATTCGCGAGGCATTCGAGAAGGCCAACGCCTGATCGCCGCACACGCGGTCCGATTGGGCATTACCAGCACGCAACAACCGGGCACGGTGGCACTCCGTCGCCGCCGCGCTCACGAGCCGTACGAGGTCGGGGACGCCCTCACCGTCCCCGAATCCCGTCCCGAACCCCGTGGCGGGCAGGGAATTCTCCGCCTCGTGCCCGGTCCGGGGAGGTCGCACCCATACCGCGGCCTCCCACGAACCGAATGCAGCAGGCGATGAGGGGCCGAAGGGGAACGCCGGCGCGGGCATCCGGCCGCCGGCACCCCGCGCCGTGAGATCCCCGGCCAGTGGGCCCCACTCCAGCCATTCCAGGATTCCCGGAAGTTCCTCGGCGCCGCCCGGCGCGACCAGGACGAGCAATTTCGGCCGGTTACCCGGAGGAATCGGGTCGCCTCCCGGCCGCAGCAGCGCCACCGGGCCGAGCAGCGGCCACCGCCGCAGCACCGCGCTCCCGGCGTCGGCCGGCATCTCCAGCACGTCGAAGCGCACCCCGGTCAGCAGCTCCGGCGGATCCGAGGGAGCCGTCGGCCACCCCATGCCGTCCTCGTACCAGCGGCGAACGGTCGCCAGGGAGGCCGAGGGGTCCAGGGGCCCCGGCGGACCGGAGACGTGGTGGGGGCTGCGGGGGCGCGGGAGCACGCGGGGCATGCCCCGTGCAACTGCCCGCGAACGCGGAAGTTACGGTGGGCGCTTGCTCGTGTGCGGAACGTATGCGGGGAAGAGGCGTGGCGGGGCGTCCGGAGGCGCGCGGATGTTCGCCCGTAGCGGATGGAAGCGGCCCGCGCCGCATGGAGTGTCAGAGGCAGCGGGTAAGACAGTCTCAGTGGGAAGAGACGGTGTGACCGGCGCACGAAGCGCCTCGGCCCGGCTTTCGGCGGGATGCGGGCGGCGTGTCGGGGAAGGGCGCGTTCGCCACGGGCGTAGTGGCGGAGGGCGTATATGCCTGGCCTGCGGGAACATCGTCTCGCACCATCGAGTTGGAGCAGATGTCAGCTGTTCGGCAGTAAATTTCCCCGCCGGAGCGGGGGTGATCCGGACGGGTGTCGGCAGTTGGAATGAGCTGTCCCGCCCCGCGGGACTAGCATGCGGAAGGACAGGGAGGGGACCGACCCCTAACTGCCTGACCGCTCTGAGGAGCGATTAACGATGTTCGAGAGGTTCACCGACCGCGCGCGGCGGGTTGTCGTCCTGGCTCAGGAAGAAGCCCGGATGCTCAACCACAACTACATCGGCACCGAGCACATCCTCCTGGGCCTGATCCACGAGGGTGAAGGTGTCGCCGCAAAGGCCCTGGAGAGCCTCGGCATTTCGCTTGAGGCGGTCCGTCAGCAGGTGGAGGAGATCATCGGCCAGGGCCAGCAGGCCCCGTCCGGGCACATCCCCTTCACCCCCCGTGCCAAGAAGGTCCTGGAGCTGTCGCTCCGCGAGGCCCTCCAGCTCGGCCACAACTACATCGGCACCGAGCACATCCTGCTCGGCCTGATCCGCGAGGGCGAGGGCGTCGCCGCCCAGGTCCTCGTGAAGCTCGGCGCCGATCTCAACCGGGTGCGGCAGCAGGTCATCCAGCTGCTCTCCGGCTACCAGGGCAAGGAAGCCGCCACCGCCGGCGGCCCCGCCGAGGGCACGCCCTCGACCTCCCTCGTCCTGGACCAGTTCGGCCGCAACCTCACGCAGGCCGCTCGCGAGACCAAGCTCGACCCGGTCATCGGGCGCGAGAAGGAAATCGAGCGCGTCATGCAGGTGCTGTCGCGCCGTACGAAGAACAACCCGGTCCTCATCGGCGAGCCCGGCGTCGGCAAGACGGCGGTCGTCGAGGGCCTGGCCCAGGCCATCGTCAAGGGCGAGGTGCCCGAGACCCTCAAGGACAAGCACCTCTACACCCTCGACCTCGGTGCCCTGGTCGCCGGCTCCCGCTACCGCGGTGACTTCGAGGAGCGCCTGAAGAAGGTCCTCAAGGAGATCCGCACCCGCGGCGACATCATCCTGTTCATCGACGAGCTCCACACCCTCGTGGGTGCGGGCGCCGCCGAGGGCGCGATCGACGCCGCCAGCATCCTCAAGCCGATGCTGGCCCGCGGTGAGCTGCAGACCATCGGTGCCACCACGCTCGACGAGTACCGCAAGCACCTGGAGAAGGACGCGGCCCTGGAGCGCCGCTTCCAGCCCATCCAGGTCGCGGAGCCGTCGCTGCCGCACACGATCGAGATCCTCAAGGGCCTGCGGGACCGCTACGAGGCGCACCACCGCGTGTCCATCACGGACTCCGCGCTGGTCGCCGCGGCCACCCTGGCCGACCGCTACATCTCCGACCGCTTCCTGCCGGACAAGGCGATCGACCTGATCGACGAGGCCGGCTCCCGGATGCGGATCCGCCGGATGACCGCACCGCCGGACCTGCGCGAGTTCGACGAGAAGATCGCCGATGTGCGCCGGGAGAAGGAGTCCGCGATCGACTCGCAGGACTTCGAGATGGCCGCGGGCCTGCGCGACAAGGAGAAGCAGCTCCTGGCCGCGAAGGCGAAGCGGGAGAAGGAGTGGAAGGCCGGCGACATGGACGTCGTCGCCGAGGTGGACGAGGAGCTGATCGCCGAGGTCCTGGCCACGGCCACCGGCATCCCGGTCTTCAAGCTCACCGAGGAGGAGTCCTCGCGTCTGCTCCGCATGGAGGACGAGCTCCACAAGCGCGTCATCGGCCAGAAGGACGCCATCAAGGCGCTCTCCCAGGCCATCCGGCGCACCCGTGCCGGCCTGAAGGACCCCAAGCGTCCCGGTGGCTCGTTCATCTTCGCCGGCCCGTCCGGTGTCGGTAAGACCGAGCTGTCCAAGACGCTGGCGGAGTTCCTGTTCGGCGACGAGGACGCGCTGATCTCCCTCGACATGTCGGAGTTCAGCGAGAAGCACACGGTCTCCCGTCTGTTCGGTTCGCCCCCCGGCTACGTCGGCTACGAAGAGGGCGGGCAGCTCACCGAGAAGGTGCGCCGCAAGCCGTTCTCCGTGGTGCTCTTCGACGAGGTCGAGAAGGCCCACCCGGACATCTTCAACTCGCTGCTGCAGATCCTGGAGGACGGTCGCCTGACCGACTCCCAGGGCCGGGTCGTGGACTTCAAGAACACCGTCATCATCATGACGACGAACCTCGGCACCCGGGACATCTCCAAGGGCTTCAACCTCGGCTTCGCGGCCCAGGGCGACACCAAGTCCAGCTACGAGCGGATGAAGAACAAGGTCAACGAAGAGCTCAAGCAGCACTTCCGCCCCGAGTTCCTCAACCGTGTGGACGACACCGTCGTCTTCCACCAGCTGACCGAGGACGACATCATCCAGATCGTCGACCTCATGATCGCCAAGGTGGACGAGCGGCTGAAGGACCGCGACATGGGCATCGAGCTCAGCGGCACGGCCAAGTCGCTGCTGGCCAAGCGCGGGTACGACCCGGTGCTCGGCGCCCGTCCGCTGCGCCGCACGATCCAGCGCGAGATCGAGGACGCCCTCTCGGAGAAGATCCTCTTCAGCGAGCTGCGTCCGGGCCACATCGTGGTCGTCGACACCGAGGGCGAGGGTGACAGCGCCAAGTTCACCTTCCGCGGCGAGGAGAAGTCGGCCCTGCCGGACGTCCCGCCGATCGAGTCCGCCACCGGCGGTTCGGGTCCCAACCTGAGCAAGGACGCCTGAGCGGAAACGCCGCACCGCCCAAAGCGGCCATAGCACCCCAACCGAATAAAACGGAGCGGATGCACCGGAACTGCCCGGAATCGTACGAAACGATTCTGGGCGGTTTCGTTTCCGTCTCCGTATACGGGCGCTCGGTATACGACGGATACGCGGATACGCACGATGCAGTAGATACGGATGAGACACCGGGCGTGGCCGATGTCATTGTTCCGTCGCACCTGCCCGACACTCCCGAGGCACTCGCGAGGCACTTCTGCGGCACTTCCGTCGGCGCCGTCCGTGGCGCATCCACGGGCTTCCGGAACGATTAGCTCCGCCGATTACCGCCGCACCACACGAATTCCGTCCGGAACCCCGTGCACCGGCGGAATACGGCGGCCGATCCGCAGCGTGTCCAGATTCGGAAAGGCGGACAGCCACTCCATCGAAACACCCAGGTCGTACGCGAGCCACAGCCGGGTCAGACCCTCGGCCGGCGCGATCTGCTCGATCAGCTGGTCCGGGGTGAAGTGCCCGGTGATCCGCAGATGCGGACGGCCCCCCAGCCGGCGCAGCGCCTGCAATTCCTCCGGGCCGGACACCGGGAAATACAGCTCGGCCGGATCGAGGTGGGCGATGATCTCGCGGGCGTAGCGGGCCGTGTCGTAGCGCCGCCACGCCCCGGCGAGCTGCGCCCGGATGTCGTGGTGCGCCCGGTCGCGCAGCCCCGTCAGATAGTCGATCGCCATGTCGTCCGCGATCGAGGTGGCGGTGATCGCCAGCAGCACCGCCTCCCGGTCCGGGACGTCCGTGGGGTCCGGCAGCATCTCCAGGACGATCGGCCCGATCCAGCCCAGCGCCCGGGCCGCCGACGGTGTCCCCGGCCGCACCATGTCCCGGGTGAAGCGCTGCACCCGCGCCCGGACCGCCGGATCCAGCTCCGTGGCGTGCTCCAGGCAGGCCGCCGCGAGCAGCTTGCGGTGCCGGGCCTCCGCGGCCCGCACGCCCGGATGCGGGGCCAGCAGCCCGTCCAGCAGCGCCGCGCACTCGTCCGGCCGGGACAGCGCCACCGCCATCCGGATGACGTCCTCCCAGGCGTCGTGGTGCGCGTGCTCCAGCAGCAGCGTGAAATCGTGCCGCTGCACCACCGCCCGCGCGGACAGGTAGTCCTGGAACGTGCGGTGCACGAAGTCGACGGTGCCGGGCGTCGGCTCCCGCAGCAGCCCGGTGCGGTTGAGCAGATGCCGGAACACCTCCTCCGGGCCGCCCTGCCGCGCGGCGTCCGGAATCGCCGGGAGATGCTCCGCCAGCGTCGCCACCGCCGTCGCCCGGTCCATCTCCGAACGCCCGTGGATCAGCATCCAGTGGGCGAGCTTCTGCAGCAGCTGGATCTTCGGCTGCCGGGTCAGCTCCACCCCGTCCGGCGCCCCCATCGCCCGCTCCCGGTCACGCCGCTCCAGCAGCATCGACAGCGCCGCGTCGTAGAGCTCCTTGCGGCCGTGCGGCAGATAACCGCGCCGGTCGCGGTGGAGGGCGCACAGCAGCCCGCACATCAGCGGATTGGTCGCCAGCCGCCCCAGATCGCGGGTGATCCGCACCGCGTTGAGCAGTGTCCGCTCGTAACCGGCGAGCCGGTCGAGGTCGGCGGGGCGCTGCTGGGCCGCGGCCCGGTGCCAGCGCTGGATGAACGCGGCGACGTCCTCCCGGCTCATCGGCGCCAGCGCCACCTCCCCGAAACCCTCGTCGGCCAGCCAGTTGCCGGGCACCGCGGACGGCCGGGAGGTGACGATCCAGACGTTGCCCGGATAGCGCCCGGCCCACTCGCCGAGCTTGCGGCGCAACTGCTCCCGCTCGTCCTCCGGCGCCTCGTCCACCCCGTCGACCAGCAGCAACGCCCGTCCCTCCGCCAGCACCCGCTCCGTCCAGCCGGCCGGCGCCCGGCCCGTGTCCTGATAGCCGACCGCGTCCAGGAACGTCTCCGGGTCGGGCAGCCCCGCCCGGGCGAAGCGGCGCACCGGCAGCAGGAACGGCACCCGGCCGCGCAGCTCCGCCAGCGCCTCCGGCAGCTCGTCGCGGGCCGTGGCGACCGTCAGCCACTGCAGCAGCGTCGTCTTGCCGGACCCGGCCACCCCGCGCACCAGCACCCGTCCGCGCCCGGCCAGCGCCCGCTCGGCGGGCAGCGGCGGATCGTCCTCCGGCGACCCCGGCTCGCACTGCAGCCCCAGATAGGCGGCGTCCAGCGGCCAGCTGTCCGGGGAGTGCGCGAGGTCGATGCCGTAGATGGTGAGGTGGTTGTGCAGGGCCGCGGTGCGCCGCGCGTACTCCTCCTCGAAGGCGGCCTCACCGGCGGCCGCCCCGTCGACGGCCTCGTCGCCGGGGGCGCGGTCCGACCGTGCGGCGGGCGCGGCCCCCGGCCCGTGGATCAGCTCGGCGAGGGTACGGGTCTGCTCGGCGAGGGTGTGCGCCACGTACGGCGACCGCCGGGTGAGGAAATACAGGACGTGCCGGGCCACCACGTCCACCAGCAGCCCGTACAGCCGCGCACGGTCCCCCGCGAGCCGGCGGGCCGCCCCGGGCACCCGCGCGCACAGCCGGCGGGCGAACTCCGCGGGCAGCAGCCGCGCCGCGTCGACGTCGTCCATCCCGGTCTCGGCGAGCGCCCGCAGCGTACGGGCCAGCGCGGCGGCCAGCTCCGGGTCCCCGGCGCCCGTCGCCTGCTCGACGAGCGACGCGGCGACGCCGTCCAGCCCGGACGCGCTCAACTCCGGCTTCTCGCCCGTGAACGACACCAGGAGCGCGAGCGGAACGGGCCGGCCGACCAGTTCGGTGACCGGCCCGTCGGTGCGGAACAGCTTGCGGACGAGGGGATCGGCGGTGTGCGGGGCGAGACGTGCGGCGAGCCTCGTGGGATCCATGGACTTCCCGTAACTGCGGTACCGGGCGGGGACGTTGAGCTCCTGTACCCGGTCCAGCCTAGGCGCGGGGGCGGGGAGAGAGGGTGAGTTCGGCGTGCGGGGGGAGGGCGGGGGCGGGGTCGGGGCGGAGGTTGTAGAGGCCGACTTCCCGGAGTTCGGACAGCCCGGTCAAGGGGGGAAGGGCGATCGGGGCGTCGATCGCGCCGTAGAGGTGAAGCTCGCGCAGGCCGGGGAAGGCCGGAAGCAGGGTCTCCAGCAGCGCGCTCAGCCGGGCAGCGGACACCCGTGCCGGATTGACCAGGTCGAGGGCCGTGACCTGGGGGAGCCGGACGCCCGGCGGAAGGGCCAGCGACCATACCTCGTCGGACGCCAGGCCCACGGTCAGCCAGCGCAGTTCCGGCAGTGCGGCCAACTCGGCCCACTGATCCTCACCGAATGCGTCCGTGAGCCGGGGCAGAGACAGGCCGCGCAGGCTGGGCCGGGAAGCCAGACCCACGGCCTCGTTCCCGAGGGGCTGGCCGAGCCCCAGAAAGGTCAGGGAATCGCCCGCGGGCAGCGCTGCGATACCGTCCGGCAGCCGGGTGTAGAGGGTCAGGTCGGTGAGGCCGGTCAGCGCGTCGAGCCCGGGCGGGGTCGGCAGATCCTGCTCCGGCGGCCCGGAGAGGTTCAGCGTGCGCAGGCCGAGGTCCGCGAGCGGGGCGAGGCTCTCGACCGCGGGGCACCCCCACAGTGACAGCCACTCCAGGTTCGGGAACGCGCGCAGGAAGCCGAGGTCGGTGATCTCCGGGTTCTCCGTGATCGTCAGGCTTCTGAGCGGCTCGTGGACCAGCCCGTCGAGGAGCTCGCGACCGGTGAACGAGCCGCTCACCGCGATGCGCTGCCGGCCTCCGAGCGCCTTGAGCATGCGTAGCTCCTCGGTGGACCCGGCGGTGATCATCACCTTCTCGTCGAGGTGCCGCAGGACCTCCCGGGCATAGCGCTCGGTGTCGAACACCCGCCAGGACGCGGCGAGTTGCACCCCGACGCGCGCCGCGGCATGGGAACGGAAGCGCTTGATCACTTCGAACGCCGCGTCCGAGGCGATGAGCGCCGCCGTCGCCACCACCTCCTGCGCCTCGTCGTCCTCCAGTCCCTCCGGGCCCGGCAGCAGCTCCAGGACGATCGGGCCCACCTGGGCGAGCAGCCGCGACTCCTCGCGGCTCCGCGGTGGCAGGATCGCCCGCGCCCGCACGTTCACCTCCTCCCGTACGCCCGGGTCGAGTTCCGTCGCGTGCTCCAGGCAGGCAAGGGCGAGCAGGTGGATGCGCAACCCGGTCAGCGGGTCCGCGGCGGAGTCGCCGCGGGTGAGCAACTCCCGCAGCAGCTCGGCCCGTTCGCGCGGCCGGGCGTGGGCCACCGCCATCCGGATCACGTCCTCCCACTGGGCGTCCTCCGCACGGGCCACCAGCAGCCCGAGGTCGCCGTCCTCCACGGCCGCCTTGGCGCCCAGGTAGTCCTGGAACGTGCGGTGCACGAACTGCACCGAACCGGCCACCGGCTCGCGCAGCAGGCCGCTGCGCAGCAGCAGATGGCGCAGCACGGCCGCCGCGTCCCCCTGCCGGGCGGCCGCCGGCACCGCCGGCAGCGCCTCGCCGACGATCCGCTCGGCCCGCTCCCGGTCCAGCTCCGTACGGCCGTTGCGGATCAGCCAGTACGCCAGCCGCTGCAGCAGCTGGATCTGCGGCTCGTCGTTCAGCTCGATGCCCGTGGGGGCGGCCATGTCGCGCTCGCGGTCGCGGCGGGAGAGCAGCATGACCAGCGCCGCGTCGTACAGCTCCTTGCGGCCGGTGGGCAGATAGCCGCGCCGGTCGCGGTGCAGGGCACAGATCAGCCCGCACATCAGCGGGTTGGTGGCGAGCCGGGCGAGGTCCTGCTTGGTGTGGACGGCGGCCAGCAGCGACTGCTCGTACGCGTCGAGGGGGGCGGGGTCCTCGGCGCCCTGGCGGGCCGCGTCGTGCCAGCGGCCGATGAACGCGGCGACCTCGGCGCGGCGCAGCGGCGCCAGCGTCAGCTCGTCGAAACCGTCGGAGGCCAGCCAGTCGTCGCGCACCGCGGAGGGCCGGGTGGTGACCAGCCACAGGTTGTCCGGGAACGCGTCGAGCAGATCGCGCAGCCAGCTCCGGGCCCGGTCGCGCTCGCGGTCCGGGATCTCGTCCAGCCCGTCGACGAGGAGCAGACCCCGCCCGGAGGCCAGGACCCGGTCGGTCCAGCCGTCGGGCCGGGCGCCGGACAGCGGGCAGCCGACGGCCGCCAGGAACCGGTCCGGGGTGGGCAGCGGCGCGCCGTCGCGGGTGAGGGTGCGCAGCGGCAGGACGAACGGGATCCGGCCGTAGAGGTGGGGGAGGGGCGTCTCGCCGGGGGCCTTGGTGCAGGAGACGGCCAGCCACTGCACGAGGGTGCTCTTGCCGGAGCCGGCCACACCGCGCAGCAGCACCCGGTCGCGGCCGGCCAGGGCCTGGTCGGCGGGGAGCGGGGCGGGCGTGCCGGCCGGGTGGGCGCCGTCCTCCTCCCACGGGCCCGGGGGCGTCGGCCCGCGCCCGGCGGCCGGCGTCGCGGCCAGGCTCATGTACGCGGCGTCCAGCGGCCACCGGTCCGGGGAGTGGGTCAGGTCGATGCCGTAGATGGTGAGCCGGCTGTGTTTGCGCGCCACGTAGGTGAGATAGCTGCGCTCGAAGGCGAGGTCCGCGGCCCGCGGGGACGGGTGCCGTTCGAGGAACGCGTCCATGGTGGCGATCAGGCCGTCCAGGCTGCGGCTCTGCTGGACGAGGGTGCGGGCGACGAACGCCGACCGCTGGCTGAAGAAGTGCACGATGTGCAGGCAGGCGGTGTCGAGCAGGGCGTGGTGCAGCAGCTCGGCGTCCCGGGACAGGCCGCGGGCGGCGGACGGAGCCGCGGCCCGCAGGCGGTCGGCGAGGGCGGGAGCGCCGAGGCGGACGGCCTGGACGTCGTCCATGTCGAGGTCGCCGAGGGCGTGCAGGGCGGCGGCCAGCGCATCGGCCACCGCCCGCTCCTCGTCCTCGGGGACCGGCCGCTCGCCGGGGCCGCAGCCGCGTAACGCCCGCCGCACCAGCTCCGCGGCGAGTTTCTGCAGGTCCTTGCGGGTGAGGGTGCACTGCTCGCCGGTGAAGGACACCAGGGCGGAGATCCGTACGGGTGCCGGGACGAGTCCGGCGCCCGGCCCCTCCTTGACGAACAGCTTCCTCACGAGCGGCGCGACCGCGCCGGACGCGAGCCGGATGCCCACTGCTGACGGGTCCATGGTGCGCGCCGCCTCCCCCGTGGCCGGTGACTGTGACCGGTGACTGTGACCGGTGACCGTGGCCGGTGATGTCGTGGGGCCAGGCTAGCCGGGACGGTGTGGCGGCGGTCACGGAATTCGCCATCCCGGGGACCCGAACAATTACCCCGCAATAACCGGATCGGGGTCCGCGAGTAATGCGGGTCACACCCTTCCGGTAATCCAGGTCACACCGTCCGGGTAATCCAGGTCACAACGGAACCGGGTTCGCAGTGACATGGCGCACAGCCGTTTTCCGGCCTACTAGCGGAATTAGGGGAAGGGGCGGGCGGAGGTGTGGGGGTTTCCGGGGGCCGGAGAGGGGGGTGTCGGCGGCGGGGGGCCGGGTGGCGCCCTCACCTGGGCAACGACCGGGTAAAAGCCCTGATCAGGGCCCCTTTGGTGGGCGTATCGACTGTCTGGAATGTGGCGTTTCGACCCGATCGTGCAAAGGTCCCGGCGGAATGCAAGAGGCTCATTCCCCCCGGCCTTTCGTACGGGCCCGCTTAGTAGCAGAGGGGGCTTGGCCCGGTGGCCCCGACCGGTTACCAAGGAATGGCGCTACCGGGCCGCAGCCGGGAAGCCGCGAAATTCCTGATCTCCCCGATCTGCCTGATCTTCCTTGATCTTCCTGATCGAATTCCGGAAGGGAAAAACCCGCATGTCGAAGTTCGCCGCCATTCGCCATTCCAAGAACTCCGCCGGTACGCCGAAGACCGCGAAGTCCCTGCTGCGCCGCCGGGCCGCCGTGGTGGCCGCCGGTCTCGGTGTCTCCGTCGCGCTCGGCGCCGGTGCCGCCTCCGCCGCCGACGGTGGCCTGACGGGCCTCACCTCACACGTCGGCTCCACCGTCAGCGCGCAGGCCGACGCCCAGGCCAAGGCCGCCGCCGACGCCAAGGCCGCCGCGGCCAAGGCCAAGAAGGACGCGGCCAAGAAGGCCGACGCCTGGGTCAAGCCGGTCGACCACTACGTCCTCGGCTCGACCTTCGGTCTGGCCGGCAGCCACTGGGCGCACAACCACAGCGGCCAGGACTTCGTCGTGCCGAGCGGTACCGCGGTCAAGGCCGTCCACAAGGGCACCGTCGTCAAGGCCGGCCCCTGGGGCGGCGGCGACGGCCCGGCGTACGGCAACGCCATCGTGATCAAGCACGACAACGGGGTGTACACCCAGTACGCGCACCTGTCAGTGATCCAGGTCCATGTCGGCCAGCAGGTCGGCGCCGGTCAGCAGATCGCGCTGTCCGGCAGCACCGGGAACTCGACCGGTCCCCACCTGCACTTCGAGGTCCGCACCGGCCCCAACTACGGGTCGGGCATCGAGCCGACCGGATTCCTGCGGGCTCACGGCGACGCCGTCTGAGCTGAATCCGGCCGGGCTGGCCGGCGGTTCGGCGGGTTTGCCGCCGTGACCAGTTCCGTGGCGACCCTGAGGATGGCCTTGCGCTTCTCCTCGGGGTCGCCCTCCACGTGCTGCATCGCGAACATGCCCGCGTGCATGGAGAACAGCGCCGTGATGCAGCGCACCTGATCCGTCAGCTCCGCATCGTCCTCCTTGAGGAGGCCGAAGAGCGTCAGCATGCGCGCCTTGAAGGTCTCGCCGATGCTCAGATCGCGCACCGCCGCCTGGTTCTCCTGCATGAAGCGGAACAGCGGCTCGGCCGTGCGCAGCGCCTCGTGGTAGCGGCGGACCACCTCCAGCTTGGTCTCCAGTGTCCGCGGCTGCTCCTCGGCCCAGGCGATCAGCTCGTCGCAGGGCCTGGCCAGGTCCTGGAACAGGCTGATGACGATGTCTTCCTTGGTCTTGAAGTGGTAGTACAGCGCCGCCTTGGTGACCTCCAGCTTCTCCGCGATCTCCCGCAGCGAGGTCTTCTCGTAGCCCTGTTCGGAGAACAGCTCCAGAGCGACGTCCTGAATGCGCTGGCGGGTGTTCCCCCGGCGCGTCTGCCCTGTGCTCATCGGTGCTCTCCTGCGTTGTCGGTGCTGGTGAGAGGCGTGCCCAGGACCGGGCCAAAGAAACTTACTTGACGCCCGGCTAGTTGGCCGCCTACCGTCCTCACTGTACTGAACTAGCCGGGCGGCAAGTAAGTAGGAGAGAGTGAGAGATGGGGAAGTCGCAGCCTGCGACCCCGACGGGGGACGGACGAATGGCGACGGCCGGGGCGAATCCCCCGGCCGCGCCCGAGGGCAAACGGCCGGCGAGCGTGCGGATGGTGGTCTTCGCGCTGATGATCGCGATGCTCCTCGCGATGCTGGACAACATGATCGTCGGCACCGCGATGCCGACCATCGTCGGTGAACTGGGCGGGCTGGAGCACCTGTCCTGGGTGGTGACCGCCTACACGCTCGCCACCGCCGCCTCGACCCCGATCTGGGGCAAGCTCGGCGACATGTACGGCCGCAAGGGCGTCTTCCTGACGTCCATCGTGATCTTCCTGCTCGGCTCCGCACTGTCCGGCATGGCCCAGGACATGGGCCAGCTCATCGGCTTCCGCGCGCTCCAGGGACTCGGCGCGGGCGGCCTGATGGTCGGCGTCATGGCGATCATCGGCGACCTGGTCCCGCCGCGGGAACGCGGCAAGTACCAGGGCATGATGGCCGGCGTCATGGCCATCGCCATGATCGGCGGCCCGCTCGTCGGTGGCACCCTCACCGACCACCTCGGCTGGCGCTGGAGCTTCTACATCAACCTCCCGCTCGGCGCGGTCGCGCTGATCATGGTTACCGCGGTGCTGCACCTGCCGAAGAAGCGCTCCCGCGCCCGCATCGACTACGTCGGCTCCGCGCTGCTCACCCTCGGCATCACCGCCCTCGTCCTGATCACCACCTGGGGCGGCACCGAGTACGACTGGCTGTCGACGCAGATCATCGGCCTCGGTGTCTTCGGCGTCCTCGCCCTGGCCGCGTTCGTCGTCGTCGAGCGCAAGGTCGCCGAGCCGGTGCTGCCGCTGCACATCTTCCGCAACGGCAACTTCTCGCTCGTCACCGTCATCGGCTTCCTCGTCGGCTTCGTGATGTTCGGGTCGATGACCTTCCTGCCGCTGTTCCAGCAGACCGTGCAGGGCGCCTCGGCCACCAACTCCGGCCTGCTGCTGCTGCCGATGCTGCTGGCGATGATGGCCGTCTCGCTGTTCGCCGGCCGGGTCACCACCCAGACCGGTAAGTACAAGGTCTTCGTCGTGGTCGGCGGCGGTCTGATCACTGCGGGCCTGTCCGTGCTGTCCCTCATGGACACCGACACCAGCCGCTTCACCTCGGGCGTCTACATGGCCGTGCTCGGCGCCGGCATGGGCTTCCTGATGCAGACCACGATGCTGATCGCCCAGAACAGCGTCGAGCTCAAGGACATGGGCGTCGGCTCCTCGTCCGCCACCCTCTTCCGCACCATCGGCGGCTCCTTCGGCGTCGCGATCCTCGGCGCGATCTTCACCAACCAGGTGCAGTCCACGATGGTCGCCCGGCTCGGCAAGGCCGCCGGCGAGAAGATGACCGCCGGCGGCGCCCAGATGGACCCCAAGCGCCTCCCCGAACTGCCTCCGGTGGTCAAGGACGCGTACGCGCACGCGGTGGCGAACGGCACCCACCAGGTCTTCCTGTGGGGCGCCCTGGTCAGCATCATCGGCTTCGCGGTGGCGTGGTTCCTCAAGGAGGTGCCGCTGCGGGGTGGACCCACGGCCAAGCCGGCCGCGGACCCGCAGGGCGGGTCCACGGAGGCGGAACGGGTGCCTACGACTGTCTGACGCCCACGTACCTGTCTGCGTCTGCGGCGCCGCGGTGGTTTCTCGCCGTGGCGCCTGCGGCGGGCGGGTTGTCGTCGGGGGCGGTGACGGGCCGGAGGGCCCTGGTGTGTGGACTGCTTGGCTTTACGCCCACACACCAGGGCCCTCCAGCCCGTCATTTCCCGTTGGGCGCCGGCCCCCGGCCCGTCCCCTCCCATTGGGCGTGGGAATGCGGTGGGTGGGGGTGGACGTTGGGGCATGCAAGGGCGCCTGGGGTCCCGTAGGGGAAGGTCGAACAGATCCCGTAAGGGGTTCGAGGGCCCCCTGTTGGGCCTCAACTCGACGGGCCGGCGCGGGTATTCCCGACACTGCACGACGCCACGTACGGCCGAGGCGAGGTACGGCACGAGGCGACGTAAGGCACGGCACGAGGCGGCGTATGGCACGGCGCGAGGCGGCGTAGAGCTGAACGACAACGCCCGCCCTCACCCACCCACCCCAATCACCCACTCACGGGAGGGGGACAGACCGGAGGGCGAAGTCTGTAGGGCTGTCACCGCACCCGACACACCAACGCCCGCCGCTGGGGGCATCTCCCACGCCCTTCAGGCAGTGGGGGAGCAACGGCGCCCAAGCCCCGCGGCGGTGCGGCCGACCACGTACGGGGCGCCGCAAACGCCCTACCGGTCCGGCAGGTGAATGACGGGAAAGCTCCCCGTATTCGTCGGGGCGTTCTCCGGCAGCCAGAGGACGGAGATCGCGCCGGTCGAGCCGTCCGTCAGTTCATCCGCATTGCGGAACGTCAGGCGGGCGCCCAGCACACGGGCCTGACCTGCAGCGATCGTCAGGCCCAGCCCGTGGCCGCGGCCCGCCCGGTCGCTGCTGCCGGTGCGGAACCGGCTCGGGCCCTCGCGGAGCAGCGCCTCCGGGAAACCCGGCCCGTGATCGCGGACCCGCAGCACCCGGCCCTCGACCGTCACCTCGATCGGCGGCTTGCCGTGCCGCGCCGCGTTCGCGATCAGATTGCCCAGGATCCGCTCCAGCCGGCGCGGATCGGTGGTCACCTCGGCGCCCCGTACGACATCGATCACGATGTCCGGGTCCAGGGCCCGCACCCGGCGGGTGACGAACTCGCCCAGCGCCACGTCCTGCAGCTCCGCCCGCTCGGCGTAGCCGTCCAGCCGGGCCACCTCCAAAACGTCCTCGACGAGCGTCCGCAGCGCCTGCGCACGGTCCCGGACCAGCTCCGAGGGGCGGCCCGGTGGCAGCAGCTCGGCCGCGGTCAGCAGACCGGTGACCGGCGTGCGCAGCTCATGGGCGATGTCCGCGGTCACCCGCCGCTCGGCCTCGATCCGCTCCTGCAGCGCGTCCGACATGGCGTCCACCGCCCACGCCAGATCGTCCGTCTCGTCCCGGACCCGGCCCCCGACCTCGTCGCGGATCCGCACCGACCGGTCCCCGTCGGCCAGCTTCCCGGCCGCCGCGGCCGCCTTCCGCAGCCGCTTGGACAGCCGCCCGCCGACCAGTACGCCCAGCGCACAGCCGCCCACCACCACGGCGGTCGAACCGATCAGCAGCGCCTGGTCCAGATCGTCCAGAACGGCGAAACGGTCCGGGAACCGGTCGTGCATCGACAGCACCCGCCCGTCGCTCAACGGCGTCGCCGCCCACACCTCGGGCGCCGTCTCCCCGGTGTCCTGCAGATACGTGGCGCGCTCGTTCTCCGCGACCTCCCGGCGCAGCGGCTCCGGCAGCTCCGGATCGTCGAGCTTCGCCCCGAACTGCAGCCGGTTGGTCGACTCGAAGATCTTCTGGGTGAAGTTCAGCCGCTCGACCTGCACGTCCCGGCTGTTGTCGAGCATGGAATGGCGGGCCGCGTTGTGCACGACGAGGCTCAGCGCGATCGCGACCAGCGCTCCGACGAGCGCGATCGCGGCGCTGAGCTTCCATCTCAGCCCGGTACGCAGGGCCAGCCTCACCACCGGCGGCGTCAGCCTCTCAGCTTGTATCCGAAGCCGCGGACCGTCTCGATCCGGTCCTGGCCGATCTTGCCGCGCAGCCGCTGGACGTGGACGTCCACGACCCGGGTGTCACCGCCCCAGCCGTAGTCCCACACCCGCTCCAGCAGCCGGTCGCGCGAGAGGACCGTACCCGGCGCGTTGGAGAACTCCAGCAGCAGCCGCATCTCGGTCGGCGTCAGCGCCACGTTCTCGCCGCCCTTGCGGACCTCCATGCCCTCGGTGTCGACCTCCAGATCACCGAACCGCAGCACCGCCTCGTCCGGGCCGTCGTCCGCCGCCGCGGCCGGCCTGCCGCCGTCCGGGCCGCTGGCGTGCCCGAACCGGCGCAGCACCGCACGGATCCGCGCCACCAGCACCGCCCCGTCGAACGGCTTGGTGACGTAGTCGTCCGCACCCGCCTCCAGGCCCAGCACCACGTCGATCGAGTCGGCCCGCGCCGACAGCATGATCACCGGAACCGTCGACTCGTCACGGATCCGCCGGCACAGACTGACCCCGTCCAGCCCCGGCACCATCACGTCGAGCAGCGCGATGTCCGGACGGTTCGCACGGAACGCCTCCAGCCCCGCGAGCCCGTCCGGCATCGCGGTGACCACGAATCCGTCCCGCTCCAGCGCGAGCTGCGTCGCCTCACGAATGACGTCGTCGTCCTCGACGAAAAGCACATGGGTGTCGGCCATGCGGTTGTCTCAACCCTCCGATCCCGCGCCGCTGTCCTCCGGCCCGGGGCTGCTGTCGACGGTGGTCTTGCTGGTGGTCGTGCTGTAGTCGGTGTGGTACCCGCCGGTCCGGGTGAACCGGTCGCCCGCCCAGCGGTACGTCACCACGTCCTCACCGGACGGACAGCACACCTTGTCGCCGGCTGTGTAGGTCTGCTTCGAGACCTCCAGCTCACCCTTGGTGACCGCGGCGGAGACCGACGGCTGCTCGTTCGCATACACGTTGTCATACCCGTCCTTCGCCCCGCTGTCCCTGCGGTACACGTAGGAGCCGATCCCCACGGAATCCGCGCAGGTCATGACGTTGACGATGACATCGGGCGACGAACCGCCGGTCAGCGACGCGTACGTCACCTCCACCGGATACTCGTCGGCGGCGCACGGCTTGTACAAGGACTTCTTCACATCCGCGCCGACCTTCGGATCGTCCCGCATCAGCCGGACCGCGTCGACCTTCTTGTACCCGGCCGACGAGCTCGGACTCGGCACGCTGCTCGCCGCCCCCTTGGGCACCGGGGTGCTGCTGGCCGACCCCTCGCTGCGCACACCCTCGCCCCCCGGATTGCACCCGGCCAGCAAAAGGCCGACAGCGGCCACCCCCGCCGTGGCCGCGCCGCCTCTGGTCAACCCGAACCTGGTCAACCTGTTCCTGGACAATCCGCTCCTGCTCACCGTGCTGCTCGCACAGCCGCCGATCCCGCTGCTGCTCGTGAAGTGACTGACGTGTGTGTACTGGCGTGTGTGTTCTGGCGTGTGTTCTGGCGTGTGTACTGGCGTGTTCGTGAGGTGCCTGTACCGAAAGTATTCGCTGGTGTCCGCTGCCGAGGAAACCCGCCGTGACGACGTGACGCCGTACGTCGAGCTGTACCGCTCGGCGAAGCCGGCCCTGACGTGTCGCACGACCCGTCCCGTGACCTGTCCTGTGAGGTGTCACATGACCTGTCCGGTGACGTGTCACATGACCTGTCCCGTGTCGTGTCACATGGCCTGTCCCGTGACGTGTTCCCTGAGGTGATTGTGACGCGTCGACCGGTGAACCGTACGACTCCGGACCACGTGACCGTTTTCACACATTTGTCATGCGAGTGATCGCCGGTGTCACGCGAGTGATCGCCGGTGCCATGCGGATGATCGCCGGGGACTCCGCCCGCACGCCGCGCCGTGCACCGGCCGGCGCCGTCTGCCATCAGGCCGCGCACCGCTCCTGGTCCTGCCGCGCCCGCTCCTGCTCGCCGCGCTCCAGCATCCGCGCGTCGATGTCCCGGGCCTGCAGCTCCTGACGCAGCCGCGCCAGCGCACGGTGCAGCGTGCTCTTGACCGTGCCCGTGGACATCCCGAGCGCGGCGGCCGTCTCCTCCGTGCTCATCTGCTCCCAGTGCCGCAGCACGACGACGCTGCGCTGCTTGGGAGCCAGCACCCCGAGGATGTCCATCAGCAGGGCCCGGTCCGCGCGCTGCTCGGTGCCGTCGTCCACGCTCGCGTCCGGCAGCTGCTCGGTGGGCACCTCCTCCAGTTTCCGGGCCCGCCACCACTCCGTACGGGTGTTGATCATGACGCGACGGAGGTAGGCGTCGGCCAGCGACTTGTCCGCGATCCCGTCCCAGCGGCCGTACGTCCGCACCAGCGCCGTCTGCAGCAGGTCCTGGGCGTCGACCGGATCGGGCACCAGACGCCGGGCGCTGCGCAGCAGGGCATCCTGCCGCGTCCGCACGTACTCTTCGAAGTCCAGTACCTTGCCGCCGCTGGTCGCCATCCCGACGCCTCCGATCCGCTTGCGTTTCCCCACGTTGACTGCGCTGGCGGTCATCTCCAGCACGGGGAAGACGCTACGGAGGGGGTGTTGCGGCGTAATGTGCGTCGGCCCCACAGCGAGTGCACGGAAAACCCTCGGTTGTGTAACAGCCCGCCGGGGGTCATACCTCGGGGGGACGGCGGCCCCCGCCCCGTCATACTCCGGACGGATACCACCCCCACCAAAAGGCCCACGAGGGCCACGCCACCCGTCACACACCCGTCACGGCGCACGCCGCGCCAGCTGTCACGACACCCTCACCGCCCGCGTCACGGTCCCCTCACCGCACGCGTTACGGTCCCTCACCGCTGGCGTCACGGCACGTCCACCGCCCACGTCACGGCACGCCCCGCATCACGCCCTGCCCCGCATCACGGGTCACGGCAGGCGTCCGGTGCTGCATCCAGTGCTGCATCGTCCAGTGCTGCATCGTCCAGAGCTGCGTTGTCCAGGGCTGTGTCGTCCAGTGCTGTGTCGTTCAGAGTGGCGTTGGACAGTGCTGCGTCCGGTGACGGGCCTGGTGCCCCGTCCGCTGTCGCGCGCCCGGCCGAAGAATCCCCATCCCATCCAGCCAATTACCGACCCTTTTCAGCCATGAAAAGCAGTCAGGGACGGCTGCGGAGGCAGCCGTCCCTGGGTGTGCCGGGGGCCTGAGTGTGCCCGGGCGCTGGGTGCGCGCGTATGACGACAGCGGGCAATGCGTGTGGCTGTTACGACAGCGGCAACCGGTACCGTCCGCCGCCCAGCGGCTCCACCAGGCCGTCCGAGACCAGCCCGTCCAGTGCCCGGGCGCGCTGCACCGGCTCGTCCCACACCGCGTCCAGCACCTGCTGCGGCACCGGAGCCACCGCCTCCCGCAGTACCGCGAGCAGCTTCCCGCGCACCTGCCGGTCGGTACCGGCGTACGTCTGGGTGCGCCGCGGCGGACCCTCGTGCGCCGGGGAACCGGCCAGCCGCCACGCGCACTGCGCGGCGATCGGGCAACGGTGGCACTCCGGCGCGCGCGCCGTACACAACAGCGCACCCAGCTCCATCGTGGCCGCCGCCCAGCGCGCAGCCAGGCCCTCGTCCTCGGGCAGCAGTTGGCGGGCGAGCTTGCGCTCGGCTGCGGTGGTGGCGTTCGGCGGGAACTGCCGGCCGGCCACCGCGCGTGCGAACACCCGCCGCACGTTCGTGTCCAGCACCGCGTGCCGCTGCCCGTACGCGAACGAGGCGACCGCCGCCGCGGTGTACTCGCCGACACCGGGCAGCGCCAGCAACTGGGCGTGCTCACGCGGTACGTCACCGCCGTGCCGCTCCTGTATCGCGGACGCGGCGGCGTGCAGCCGCAGCGCGCGCCGCGGATAGCCGAGCCGGCCCCAGGCGCGGACCGCCTCGCCCGGCGCCTCGGCGGCCAGGTCGGCGGGGCGCGGCCAGCGGGCCAGCCACTGCTCGTACACCGGCAGCACTCTGCTGACCGGCGTCTGCTGGAGCATGAACTCGCTCACCATCACACCCCAGGCGCCCGCCTCGGGGCGGCGCCAGGGCAGATCGCGGGCATGCTCGTCGAACCAGTCGGTGACCGGCCCGTGCAGCGCGGTCCCGTCTGCGGCCTCCGCGGCCGGAACGGCGGCGGAAGCGGTCTCGGCGGCGTCGGTCGGGGCAGATGAGGTGACAGGCGTCGAAGTCATGGCACCGACGATCCTGGCACGTCCGCACGCGCCCAGGAAACGCACCGGGCGCGCCCCGCCGCACGCCCACCCACTCGCAGGACGACTACGTACGCACACCTGGCCGCTACCGCCGGTACGCCACCCCTCGTCGACCGACACCGGCAACCCCAGAAAACCCCCTGCGACCCGCCTACGATCCGCCTACGTTCCGCGGGAACTGACTACTCTCCGTAATCGTTGCCGGAATAGAAGGAGGCGACAAGGCGGAACAAGGCAAGGCAAGGGAAGGCGAGACGAGGTGAGGCGAGGTGAGAAGAGGTGAGGCGAGGTGAGGTGAAGGAGAGCACGGTGGCGCGGGCGAGCCCGAGCAGAGGTAGGCAGAGTCACAGGCAGACGCAGGCACCGACGGTGTAACGAGGTAATGAGGTAGCGAGGACAGGAGCAGCACAGGCCCGCAGCGTCTCCCTGGCCACAGGGCACGCAAAGGCCGGGTACGCCGCGGCTGGTCACAAGGCGCAGGGCACGGTGCAAGGAACAAGGCACAAGGTGCAAGGCCGGAATACGGACATGGGACATGGCGGAGATGAGCGACAGCGACAGGCAGATGCCGCAGATACCAGAAGCGAGCGACCGGCGTACGGCGGCGACGGGCGCTAGCGACAGCGAGCCCCCGCGTGACGGCGAGCCCCCGCGTGACAGTCAGTCTGCGCGTGACAGCCGGTCCCCGAGTGACAGCGAGTCCGCGCGCAGCGGCGAGCCCCTGCGCAGCGGCGAGCCCCTGCGCGGCGCCGGGCGCGGTCCGGCCGGCCCGGCCGCGAGCCCTCCGCCCTGCCCGCACTCGATCCAGCAGGCACTGGCCTCCCATACGACGATGACCCTGGCGTACGTGGACGAGGACGGCCCCCAGGCCTGCGCGGTGCTGTACGCCACCGACGCCACGCCTGACGATGCCGCCCATGCCGGCCAGCTCCCTGGCGGAACCGACGCCGCCGCCGACGCCGGCGCCGGGGAGGCCCCCGGCAGGGGGGCCGAGTCGGCGGGGGCGAACCGAGTCGCCGGCGGGGTGGTGTCGGCGGAGGCGGTCGCGTCGGCCGACCCGGGGAAGACGGCCGACGCGCGGAAGACGGTCGAGGCGGGGGAGGTGGCCGACGCGAGGGAGACGGCAGCAGAGGCAGTGGTCGGCGCGGTGGGCGGGCCGCTGCTGTACTTCGTCACGTCGACCTCGACCCGTCACGGCCGGGCTCTGGCGGCCCCGGCGGCCCGGGTCGCCTTCACGGCGCAGCGCGACGGCCAGGAGTGGAGCGGGCTGACGGGGATTCAGGGCCGCGGGCGTTGTCGGCCACTGTCGGGCGCCGAGCGGGCCGTCGGCTGGCGGGCCTACACCCGGCGCTTCCCCTTCGTCGAGGCGGACGAGCGGCTGCGGGCCGCGCTGGAGCGCACCACCCTCTGGGAACTGCGCCCCGACTGGCTGCGGCTGATCGACAACGGTCAGGGCTTCGGCCACAAGGAGGAGTGGCGGCGAACGGAGGGACCGTAGGCGCTGCAGGAGGACGTGTCGGTGGCGCCGGGGAGGAGGGCGGCGTCGGCGGTGCTGGGGAGGACGGCGTCGGGGGCGGTGCTGTCTCGTGCCGGTTGCCGGTTGCCGGTGCCGGTGCCGGTGCCGGTGGCGGTGGTGGGTCGCGCGGGGGCGGGGGATGCGGCGGTGGGGCGGTGGTGGATGGATGGGGTTCGTGGGGCGGAAGGGATGTGTGTGGGGGGTTGGGTGGGTGTGGGAGGTGGGGCCGGGCTGATCATGGGAAAAGTTGCAGTCTGATGCGGCGGTTAGTGGCCGGTGCGGCTGCTGATCTCTCGTAGAGTTTCCGCGTGGGATCACTGCGCAATCCGATCGGGCCGCTTCCCTCCTCCATCTACTGGCGGCGGAGGGCCGTTGCGCTGGCCATCGTCGTACTGCTCGCCCTACTGGTCGTGTGGGCCCTCAACTTGAGCGGTGGGGGCAACAACGGCGACGAGGGCAAGGGCGGTGCGCACGGGAAGGGGCCCGCGACGTCGATCACGCCTGGACCCTCGTCCGCGGGCCCGGCGATCAGCCAAAAGCCGGGCGGCCGCGGGGAATCGGGGTCCGGAGGGGAGTCAGGGGAGGACTCCGGGTCCGGCGGTGGTGCGGGTTCCTCGGGTGGCGGTAGCGGTGAGGACGGCGGGGCCGGTGGTGGTTCCGGAGGCGGAGCGTCGGGTGGTGGCGCAGGGGCCGGTGGGCCGATCGGGCAGGGGTCCGGCAAGGGTGTTCCGGCCAGTTCTTCGTTGCCCAACTGCACTGATCCGGACGTCGAGTTGGTGCTGCGGAGCGTGAAGGGCTCGTACGGGCCCGACAAGAAGCCGAAGTTCGAGCTGACCGTCAAGAACACGGCTGATGCCGCCTGCAAGGTGGACCTCGGGCAGAAGGCAGCGGTGCTCACGATCAGTGACACCGCGGGCGACGAACGGGTGTGGGCCTCGAACGACTGCCCCTTGGGCACCGCGCCGGCGCTGTTGCAGGTGCCGGCCAACGGCTCCGTGAAGCGCACCGTCGAGTGGGACCGGCGGGCGAGCGGTCCGCAGTGCGCGACGCCCAGTTCGGCCACGGTGCCGGCCGGCAAGTACCGGATCGAGGCCAAGGTGCCTGGGCTGAAGTCCGCCCGTACGTCGTTCGTTCTGGCCGAGGACTGAGGGCCAAGGGCGAGACTGAGGGCCAACGGCGAGGCTGAGGGGCAAGGGCGGGGGCTGAGCGTTCAGGGCGGGGGCTGAGCGCTCGGGGCGAGGGTTGAGCTTTCAGCGCGTGGATTGAATCGAGCGGCCAGCGCGTTCGGCGTTGGCCGTTGGTTGTCGGGCATTGCGCGTTGGCCGTTGCCCGTTGCCCGTTGGATGTTGGGCGTGGGTCCGGTCGCCGTTGGTGGGTGTTGTACGTGCCCTTCGGGCGTGTGCTGCGCCGCCCCGTGGCCGTTATCGCCGGCCGGCCGGCGCCGCGGGATCGTAACGGCTCTCGGCCCTCCCGCGCCGCTGTGATCGGAGGCCGTGCTTCCGGTAATTCCGCTGGCAGGGATTCCGCTGAGGGCGTGCGGTGCTGGTTCGGGGCAAGCGGGTCCGGCACAGTCGGCCGTATGAAGCTATTGATGCTGGGCGGTACGGAGTTCGTGGGGCGGGCGGTCGCCGAGGCGGCGGTGGCGCGGGGCTGGCAGGTGACCGTGTTTCACCGAGGGAGGCATGCGGCGCCGGAGGGCGTGATGGCCTTGCACGGGGAACGGGGGGCGGCGGGCCCGGAGGGGCTCGCGGCACTGCGGGACGGGGAATGGGACGCCGTTGTGGACACCTGGAGCGGTGCGCCCTCGGCGGTGCGGGACGCGGCGCGGCTGCTGGCCGGGCGGGTCGGCAGATACGCGTACGTGTCGAGCCGGTCGGTGTACGCGTATCCGGCGGCGTACGGGCTGGACGAGGACGGGCCGTTGGTGGCGGGATCCGCGGACGCCATGGATGCCGAGGACTACGCGGCGGCCAAGCGGGGCGGGGAACTGGCGGCGCTGGACGCGTTCGGGGAGCGGGCGCTGCTGGTGCGGGCCGGGTTGATCCTCGGGCCGTACGAGAACATCGGGCGGTTGCCGTGGTGGCTGGGCCGGATCGCTCGCGGCGGGCCGGTTCTGGCGCCGGGGCCGCGGGAGATGGCGCTGCAGTACGTGGATGTGCGTGATCTTGCGGAGTGGACGCTGGACGCGCTGGAGGGCGGGCTCGGCGGGGCGTACAACCTGGTGAGCGAGATCGGGCACGCCACGATGGGGGAGCTGCTGGAGAGTTGTGTGCGGGTCACCGGCTCGGCGGCGGAGCTGCGCTGGACGGCGCCGGAGGATGTGCTCGCGGCCGGTGTGGAGCCGTGGACCGAGTTGCCGGTGTGGCTGGCGCCGGGTGAGTTGCGGGATGCGCTCTACGGGGCGGATGTGTCGCGGGCGTTGGCAACGGGGCTGCGGTGCCGGCCGGTCGCGGAGACGGTGGCCGATACGTGGGCGTGGTTGCGGAGCATCGGCGGGGCGGCGCCGCTGCGTCCGGATCGGCCGGTGGTGGGGCTGGCGGAGGAGAAGGAGGCGGCGGTGCTGCGGTAGCGCCAGAGGGTAGCGAGGGGAGCGCCGGAGGGGGCGGAGGGGTGGGGTGGGGCGGGAGGTGGGGGAGGGGGCGGGGGGGGGACCTTAATACTGCAACCGCATGTGGTGTGACTGTGTGGGGTGGGGCTCGTTGGTGTGACTGTGTGAGAAGTCGCTGACGGTTGAGCAGATCGAGTCGTGGTCCGAGGGTGTAGCGGATTTGCATGCCCGGTTCGG